>CAYQDF010000093.1:0-12380 GCA_964416175.1 uncultured Anaerolineaceae bacterium | reverse complement strand
CTCGCCGTCATCGGGGTGCTGCTGCTCGTCGACCTGCTCGTCGTCCACCGCGACTTCTCCGACGATCTGGCCGGTTGGGCTCGGTACGCCCGTATTCGCGATCACCAGGTGGAACGCCTCGCCGATCGATACCGTCTCGATCCGGTTTTCAAGATGAGATCCTCCCCGGATGAAATAGACCGGCTTGTTGTAGGTGATCACGGTGTTATCTACCCCGGAAGGCGTCCCATGGTGTATTTTCTCGACTTCGAAAGCCAGTTCGGATACCCGCCGCTGGGAAAGAGGATGACCCAGGAACTCCGAGAGCGCCCGGAGCAGGGCAACGGAGACTGCAGCTCCAGAACCCAGGCCGGCAGCCACCGGGATCGTCGACGTTACTCGGATGGTCATGGCGGGTGGGCGAGAAATTCCCAGCTCCTCCATTACCAGAGCAACCGCGCGGGCGAGCGGATGGGCTGGGGAGATCTCCTCCAGCGTCGAATCCAGGCCGATCCCAGGCGCCTGGAGGCGCACCTGGCCTGGCGGTCGGCGCGGTTCCGGCGAGACCATCACCCGGGCGCGCACCTGTTCCACCGGTACCGCGATGGCTGGCTCCCCATACACAACGGCGTGTTCCCCCAACAGGATCACCTTGCCAGGCGCAGAGGCTGAGATGACCGGCATGCCAGTTTAAAAAAGATACAGGATGACCACGACCGAGAGCCCCCAGAAGAGGAAGGCCACCTGCAGCGGGCGATCGGCCAGCAGTTCTTCCTCCGGCGCGCCGCCTACCTGTTTGATCTGAACCAGGTAAAGGTAGCGCAGAATGCCGTAGATGGCAAAAGGGATGGTCAGCATCATGAAATGGTTTTCCGGGAGATTTGGGGCCGAGAAGGTATACAGACTGTACGCCGCTATCGTGGTGGCAGAGACGATGGTCAGGTATTGATCCAGGAGCGGGATGGTGTAACCTTCGAGCACCCGGCGGTGGTTGTAAGCATTCCCCGCCAGCAATGCCAGCTCCGCACGACGTTTTCCGAAGCCGATAAACAGCGCCAGGAGGGTCGTGACGACGAAGAGCCACGGAGAAAACCGGGCCACCACGATCAAAGTTAAACCAGCGACGACGCGCAGCACGTAAAAGCTCGCCAGGACGAACACGTCGAGGATGACGGCGTGTTTCAACCACCGGGAATATCCCAGGTTAACCAACCAGTACAGCAGCAGCAATGCAAAAAAAGGCGGGGCCAGGAGATAAGCCAGAATCAAGGAGATCGCGAGGAGCAAGACCGCCGACACACGCGCCAGGGATACAGAGAGCTGCCCAGAAGCCAGAGGCCGGTTGCGTTTTTCAGGATGAGAACGGTCCGCTTCTAGGTCGGCGATATCGTTCAAAAGGTAAACCGAGCTGGAGACCAGGCAAAACAGAACGAAACCAGCCAACACCCGCGAAAAGGCAGACAGATCCCCCAGCTGCCCATCGAAGACGAGAGCAGTGAAGATCAGCACGTTCTTCACCCACTGGCGTGGGCGCATGGTCTTGATCAGAGCCAGGAGAGGCTGTCCGTTCACGCCGAGAATTATACATGGTTCGCCGCTGGTCAGGCGGTCCTCTCGCCAATCCGGCCTTGCAATTCCTTTAAGCATGTTCCTGACGTATAATTTTCGTGTGGATACTTCCGAGAGCCAGTTTCCGCAGTTTATCATCGCCGGGCAGCTCAGGCGGGATTTCATCATCCTGCCCGACCGGAATACCCGCATCGATGTACCCGGTGGTAATGCGATCTACGCCGCTGGCGGATTGGCAGTCTGGGAGCCATCCCCCCCGCCAGGGATCGTCGCGCGAGTGGGTCTCGATTATCCTCAGGAATGGCTCGAGAGATTTGCGCAGCGCGGGATCGATGTCCGCGGTGTCCACGTCCTCCCTCAGCCAGTCGACCTGAGGGCTTTTGTTTCTTTCCTGGAAATGCCTCCCCTCTCCAATGAAGACCCAGTAGCCAGCTTTGCGAAGATTGGACAACCATTCCCGAAAAGCCTGATCGGGTACCAGCACAGGTCCAGCACGACGGACAGCCGGAGCCGGCTGAATTCGACCTCCATCCGCCAGAGTGACCTGATACCGGTCTATTTGAAAGCTTCAGCTGCCCATATCTGCCCTCTGGATTATCTGACCCATACCCTGTTGCCGGCAGTCCTGCGGCAGGCGGGCTTTAACCTGGTCACCCTCGATCCCTCGCCGGGCTATATGAATTCCACTTTTTGGGACGACATTCCTTCACTGATCACCGGCTTGACAGCTTTCCTGCCCTCCGAAGAGGAAACCCGCAGTCTGTTTCATGGGAGATCGAGTGATTTATGGGAGATGGCTGAAGCGATTGCTGCATACGGATGCCAGATCGTTGTAATCAAGCGGGGCGAGCGAGGCCAGCTCGTCTTCGATGCCGCATCCCGCAGGCGCTGGGAGATCCCATCTTACCCGGTCCAATCGGTCGATCCTACCGGGACGGGTGATGCCTATTGTGGTGGTTTCCTGGCGGGCCTCCGGAAAACCTCCGATCCCCTACAGGCCGCTCTGTTTGGGAACATCTCGGCTTCGCTGGCATTGCAGGGGGATGGGCCATTCTACGCGATGGATGCCCTCCCGGGGTTGGCTCACGCCCGCCTCGAGGCGCTCCGCCAGCTCGCCCGGGAGGTTTAAGGCATGCTGGAGCCGGAGACCCTCGAACGCGTGATCGACCTGGCGATCTGCATCCAGCAGATCCCGGCGCCAACCTTCTCTGAGGCGGCACGAGCCGGTTTCATCGCCGAGCGCTATCGGGAAGAAGGTCTTTCGGACATCTCACAGGATGGGACCGGAAACGTATACGCACGCATACTGGGGCGGTCCTCGGCTTCACCCATTGTCCTCTCCGCGCATCTCGATACCGTCTTCCCGGATAATACTCCCCTTCAGGTCAGGCGCCTCGCAGACAGGATCGTCGGCGCCGGGATCGGCGACAACGCCGTCGGTCTGGCAGGCTTGATCGGCTTTGTCTGGTTGGTGAAGAACCGCGGCAACCGCCTGAATCACGATGTCTGGCTGGTGGCCAACGTGGGAGAAGAAGGCCGCGGAGACCTGCGGGGGATGCGGGCGGTCGTCAATCGCTTTGGCGGCAAACCCAGAGCTTACATCGTGCTCGAAGGGATGGCCCTGGGCCAAATCTATCACCGCGGGCTGGGCGTGCGCCGTTACCAAATCACCGTTCAGACACCCGGCGGGCACTCGTGGGTGAACTTCGGTCAACCCTCCGCCGTGCATGAACTCGTGATCCTGGCGAACCAGCTGCTCGGCATCCCCCTCCCCGAACAACCCCGCACCACCTTGAATGTGGGCGTCATCACCGGAGGAATCTCCGTCAACACCATTGCCCCAGAAGCTGCGCTGGAGCTCGATCTGCGTTCAGAGAGGCTTCAGGAGCTCAAAGAGCTTTCCGCCCAGGTCGAACACCTGGTCGCCCGCCTGAACCGGCCTGGCGTCCGGGCGCAATCGGCGTTGATCGGGGATCGCCCGGTGGGTGAGATCCCCTCCGACCACCCGTTGGTCCTGCTCGCCAGCCGCGCCCTGGAGGCAGTTGGCATCCAGCCCAAATATAACATCGGTTCCACCGACGCGAATGTCCCACTGAGCTATGGGTTTCCGGCAGTCTGTTTGGGGCTGACCAGGGGGAGCGGCGCGCACACGTTGGATGAATTCATCTACACCAGACCACTCGCTCAAGGCCTGCGCCAGCTGATGCTGGTGATAGAGGGCCTGGATGTGAGTTAACTCGCGAGGGATGCGCGCACATCGAGAGCATACGCGCCCGAACCCTCGCTCAGGACACGCAGAGGGTTGATCTCGATCTCGCTGAGCTGCGGGAAATCAGCAGAGAGCTGCCCTAAACGCAGGATGATGTCAAGGACGGCATCCCTGTCGGCGGGTTCCAGGCTGCGGTAGCCAGAGAGCCGCCTGCCAGCCCAGGTCTCGTCCAGCAGCGCGGCAGCTTCCGTGCGCGACAGGGGCGCCAGCGCGAAGCTGACGTCCCTCAGCCCCTCCACCTCCAGACCCCCAGACCCAAACATGACAAGCGGACCGAACTGGGGATCCAGGACGGCGCCGACGATCACCTCCTGGCCGTCGTGAAGCATCCGTTGAACATAGACGCCCTCTGGTTCGATTTCGGGAAAGGATTGCCGACAATTCGACTGGACCGTGTTGAATCCAGCTCTAACAGCCTCCGGACTGTCCAGGTGAAGGAGCACTCCCCCGGCTTCTGATTTGTGGCTGATCTCCGGGGCCGCAATCTTGAGCGCGACGGGAAAACCCACCCCAGCAGCGAGCTCGACTGCTTCTTCGGGATCGCGCGCCAGGCAGGGCTCCAGGATCGGGATACCATAGGCTTTCAGGATCCGAAACGCTACTGTGGTCGGCAGCATCCCAGACCTCAGCGCGCTTGACAGGATCGCACGGACAGCCTGTCGGGAGGCTTCGACCCCGGGAGGGAGTTCACTCACCTTTGATTCCGTAGAGGCAAGATACTCGGTCCGGCGAGCCAGGACCGCCAGCGCTTCCGCCGCCCGCTCGGGGAAGCGGTATTCAGGCACGTGAGCCGCGCGGAAGTGCTCGACTGCCTCCTGGATCAACCGCTCACCCATTAACGCCACCACGACGGGTTTCTCGGCGGTGTAGATGACCGGGATGATCGCCTTGGCGATGCCACCCGCCGTGTGCATCGGCGGAGGCGGCAGGATCACCAGCACACTTTGCACGGCCTCATCCGCCAGCAGGATCTTCAGGCAGTTAGCATACTGCTGGGGAGTCGCCGCAGCGAGCATATCCACAGGGTTGCTGAGGCTTGCCGCGGGTTCCAGGATATTTCTCAGCGACTGCCTGGTCGCATCGCTCAATTCAGCCAGACGCAGGCCCTCTGCCTCGAGGGCGTCTGCGGCAGTCACGCCCGGTCCGCCGGCGTTGGTCAAGACGGCTACCGCTCGCCCTTCCGGCAGGGGGCACCAGGCGAGGGCGCGCGCCCAATCGAAGAGTTCCTCAGTCGTATCCGCACGGATGACGCCCGCCCGGCGAAATGCCGCGTTGAACGCCGCTTCTCTCCCTGCCAGCGCCCCGGTATGAGAAGCCACAGCTCGCCGTCCGCTGTCGAAGCGTCCGACCTTGAGGGCCACCACCGGCTTGCGCCGCGTCACTTCCCGCGCCTGTTCGACAAAACGGCGCCCATCACTGACACCCTCGAGATAAAGGGTGATCACCCGCGTATAGGGGTCGTCGGCCACCGGTGCCAGCAAATCCGTCTCGGTGACGTCGACCTGGTTGCCCAGGCTGGCCAGGCGGGACAGGCCAAATCCCTGCCCGCGCGCCCAGTCGATCACCGCGGCGCAGATCGCCCCGGAATGAGACAGGAACGCCACGTCGCCCGGGGTCGGTCCGGGAGGCGACAGAAAGGTGGTATCGATCGGCAGGTGCGTGTCGATCAGGCCAATGCAGTTCGGTCCGAGCAGGCGCACTCCAGAATGGCGGGCAACTTCCAGGCAGCGCGCTTCGAGCGCGGCCCCCTCCGGCCCAGTCTCACGAAACCCGCCGGAGGCGACGATAACTGCCCGGATGCCGCGCCTGCCGCAGGCCGCGATCGCCTCCGGGACGGAAGGCGCGGGGATGAGGAGCACCGCCAGGTCTACCGGGTCAGGCACATCCGCGACGACCTGGTAAACACGTCTCCCGAGCAGGTTCCCGCCCTTGAGATTGACGAAATGGATCGCGCCCCGGTAGCCGCTCTGCACCAGGTTGCGCGACAGGCCGTATCCCAGTTTTGTGGGATCGAGGGAAGCGCCGACGATGACAACCCCGGTGGGCGAAAAGAATGGCAGGAGCGTGGGATCGGTTTTCATGTGTAACGGACCTCCACGGCAGCCTGTTTATCGAACTCGATATCAAACACGTAGCGTCCGCCTCCCAGGTCCAACCAGGGAAGCGGCCTCCCATCGGAGATCGCGGAAACAACCGGTCCAGGCAGGGCGAGCTCGAAACTCCCCCAGGCCTTCCCCGGACGCTTCAAAGAAAATCTGAGCGCATCCTCGCCGGGCGACCACTCACTCACTTCCATGCCCTGAGAGATGTGCAGATCGCTCCCCAGGTACTGAGGCTGACCCGGCTGCCTCTGGCGAACTGCGAAAAGGACCGTACCGTGGGCAGGTACGCGTATACTGACCAGGTCCGGTTCTCCCCCTGCCGAGATGGAGATCCGAAAGCTCTTCCCGCTCCAGAACTCGCGGGCATAGAGTTCGTCCCGCACACCTGTGCGGAAGTCACGCAGGCATAGGGACAGGTCTCTGCTGCGATCTTCCCAGTTGATCAGCGCCAGGAGCAGCCAGCGGCCCATGGATGATTCCAGATCGAGCCTCGCCCGCTGTGGGGTGGCACTGTCGAACCAGTCGAGGATGAAGGGACGCTCGCCGATTAACGGGAGGAGGCTCTCGGCGATGCGCAGCCGTTCAGGAGGCAGGGCAGGCATGTGATCGGAGAGCAGCAGCGATCCGCCGGTCAACGCGATCACGGTGGCGATCGTCTGGATTTCCGGCAGGGTAAGCCAGGTCTCCGGGCGCAGCAGGAGGCAGTCGGGGTCGTTGATCCACCACCGGCGGTGCAGTCCGGCTCTGGTCAGGGAGTTCTGAAGAGCATTGCGCGCGGCGGGCATCCCCGGCTCCTTCCCAAAGAAGAGCTCGATGCCCCTGTAAGCCGGCCGCCAGCGCTGAGCGGTGTCCGCGCTGATCCGCATCGCATCCATCAGGCCGATGGCTGAACCAAGCGGGCACCCGCATCCAAGCAGCATGCTCCCATCTCCAGCCGCCCGGCGGACCGCTTCAAGTGCACCCCGCAGGATCTGGGCCCGCGTCTTCGTCGGATCGAAGTGCTGCCCGGCCAGGGCGCCGGCGTAGAGAAAATCCAGCTTCAGATACGGAAAGCCCCACTCCGAAACAGCAGTGTGGACCACATCGGCGGCGTAGTCCAGAGCGCCTGGTTGCGTCAGGTCTAGAGCAGTAGTAAACGTGCCCCACAGGTACCCTGCATTCACCGGACGCCGATTCTCCCCGCGCAGGAGCCATTCAGGGTGTTCAGAGGCCAGGCGGGATCGTGGGTGGACGATAAATGGGGCCAGCCACAGCCCGGGTGTGAAACCCGCCGCCCGGATCTCGTCTGCCAGGGGTTTCACCCCGTTTGGGAAACCAGCGCTGAAGGAATACCAGTCACCCACCCGGGATTCGAAACCGTCGTCGATCTGGATCAGGTCTGCGGGGAGCGCCGGGCGCAGCGCACGCAGGCATTCCAGGTTCTTGCGGATATCTTCTTCCCTCAGATCTCCTTTGTAGTCAGCAGAAGAGAAATAATACCAGGAACACCAGCCAACCGGCGACTCTGGGAAAGCAGCTGCGCCTTCGAGGCCGTGGGAACGGGCCACCAGGTCAAAGTAAAGACCCAGCGGGTCCAGCTCATCCAGATTCAGGAACTGCAAACAGGCCCAATCGGTGACCAATATCCTCCCCGGATCGAGCCTGGCGCCGTCGCCGTTCGCCCAAAGGCGCAGAGCCGCTGCCTCCTGGCGAAGCCGGCTCTCCAACGATCCGAAGTGCTCCCGCTGAGAGATGAAACCTGCCAGCAGCGCCGAGCGCAGCCTGCGTTCTCCCAGGACGCCGAACATATCACTGGCGAAAGCACCAGCTCGCTTTGGTCGGGGTGTGTTGGGATTGTAGTCCTTGTTGACGGTGAGCGGTCCCAGCCGGGTGATGCGGCACCGGTCGCGTGCGCCATAAGCACCGCTGTAGGACCAGGACTGCCAGCCGTTGGAGAAAAAAGCGAACTCCCTGCCGCCTGGTCTTACCCCTGCCGGAAACTCGATGACGCCCGGTGGACCCGGGCGGAGGGGGTCCGGAAATCCGGCGGATAGGAACTCGATCTGGTCCACGTACACCGGTTCAGGACAGCGGTTCTCGATCTCCAGGCGCCACAACAAGGTACTTCCCATGACAGGCAGCGCGAAGGTCAGGGCGCAGAACAGGTCATCCCCCTCGGCCCCGATCCAGATCTTCACCTGACGCTGAGGACCTGTGGGGGATTCGATCACCTCAGATCCGCTGAAGCTTGCGCCAGGCCAGCTCTCCAGAAGACGCCGGACCGCTCGCCCTTTCCGATAACGGAGGCAAATTGGCACGTTCTTAAGTAACGGGCTGAGATCGCTCTGTCCCTTTACCCCCCAGCGGGCGATCTCCGGTTTTACCTCGAGCTGCAGGTCCGGGTTTTCCAGAATCAGGTTCATCGAAAAGACAGCCTCCCAGGGGGTTAATCTGACAGCTCGTCGATTTTTTCGAGAGCGCTCAGCAGGCGGTGACCCACACGTTTCAGCAGGAAGCGGTGCAGCAGCACGGAGGCGAGCGGATCTTCGGCCTCCATGCGCTGCAGACTCTCGGCGGACAGGCTGTACAGCACGCTGGGGCGTGCCGCAGTGACGGTCGCCGATGCTGGTGTTCCCAGGTAAAAACTCAGCTCGCCCACGATCGTGCCTGGGCCGCTCGCTGCCAAACGCACCGGTCGTTCCTCTCCTGTGTGGTATTCAATGGTCAATTCACCGCTGTCCAGGAAGAAAAGCTCTTCATGCCGCTCTCCCTGCCGGATGACCGGACACTCCGCTTCCACCTCCACTCTCTCCAGGTATTTCATCAGGCGCAGCAGGGATTGATCGACTTCGTCTCCCGATCCCATGCCCTCCGCCCCCAACGCGGCGTACAGCAGGGCGAGCCCTCCCTGCTCTTGCCCCGCCTGGATCACGCCGGGCTGCGCGACCACGGCGGTCCGCTGCGCGGCCTCGCCCTGCAATACCAGTTCTTCAAACCATTCCACTCCATGGTCCAGATCCGGGAAAACCCGCCAGTGCTCGCTGTCCGCCGGCGTGAGCACCTCGCGGCGCAGCTGCCTCTCGATATCCGGGCTGAACTGGGTGAAGGCCAATACGATCTGGTGTTGCTTGAGCAGCCGCTTCAAGCGGGTAAAACTGAGCGCCGCTGAAGCATCGATGCCGCTCACGCGGCGAAAATCGAGCATGACCACGCGGGGCGGCTCCGCCTGGCTGGAGCGCAGCTGTTCTTTCAGCTGCACGTAAATGTTGTTCGCCGTACCGAAGAAAATGTACCCCTGGAGTTCCAGGATCACCAGGGCCTGACCTTCCTGGCGGAGCAGCTCGGCGTGCGGATAAGGCCTTTCCACCCGGCTGTGGTAGGTGCGCCCGCTGAACGTGTGCCGCACCACTGGGACCTGGCTGTATTTCAAGATAAACAGCCCGGCTGCCAGAGCGACCCCCACGCCCAGGCCTGCCAGCAGCCCCAGGGTGCTCATCACCAGCAGGATGACGACGACGATGGCGTAATCGGACCGGGACAGCTTCCGCCACCCGTCGTAGAGCCAGTCCGTCAAGAAGGTCAGCCCGAGGAAGATCAGCACGCCGCCAAGGACGGGCTTGGGGAACAGGGCAATGATCGGTCCTCCGAAGAACATGACGACGGCGCAGATGGCTGCGACCAGCAGGCCCACCAGCCGGCTCCTGGCGCCCAGCTTGTGGCTCAACACCGACATCGTGATTATGGTATAGCCCGGAGGGCTGGCGGTGAATGCAGCCGCCAGGTTACCGGCCCCGCAGGCGCGCAGTTCCTGGTTGAGATCGATCTCCTGGCCTGCGCTGACTTCCACGCCGCTGGCGTAGAGCAGGATGGTGATGCTGCTGATCAGGATCAAGGTCGCGATCTCCCCCGCCTGGCGAAAGACGGCGATCCAGTCGACGCGGGCCAGATCGTCCAGCGGAGGCGGCTGCCACAACGCCCCCGGCGGGAAGGGCCGGAAAAGCAGCCCCATCTCCATGGCCTGATCGTTGGACACGCCTGCCAGGCGGATGACAAGGTAAAAGATGAGCGCGGCCCCCAGGATCATGGAGGGCGAGATCAGGTAGTGTTTGAAGCGGCGCACGACGAGCAGGAGCAAGACCCCCATGACCAGCCCCGGCAGCCACCGGAGCAAAGATTCAGGTAGAATGAACAGCCTGAGGTTCGCCAGCGAAAAGGGGATGCTGTTCATCGTTTTCATCGCCCCGGTCACGACCAGCCATCCGGTGCCAGCCAGAAACCCGCCGATCACCGGATAAGGGATGAAACGGATCAGGTTTCCGAGTCTGAACCAGCCCAGCGCCAGGAACGCCCCGCCGGTGATCAACGAGGCTGCCGTGATCGCCGCCGTCACGGTGGGGAACAGGCCGGCAGCTCCCGATCCCATCTCACTCGCGATCCCGGCAGCCATCGCGGCCACGATGACCGCTGAATTCACCGTCGGGATGGCGACCATGCCGGGGTTCCCGCTGAGCAGGGCTTCGAGGCCTCCGATCAGCACGACGCCCATCAGGCAGAACCCGATCCCGCTCGACAGGAATGGCGCGAGGTCGCCGCTGAAGATCAGTGTCCCGTAAGAGATCTGGTAAGTCGTCACCACCAATCCAGAGATGAGCGCCACGGTGAGGATCGGCAGGAGCCGCCGGGGTTGGAGTTCCTGGCGGAGGTCGACGAATGGCTGGATTTTCATGGGCGCCTCACCCGAAAGAGCATCCCGGAATTCTGGACCCGATCTCTCGGAACCCTGGTCATGGGTCAGCCTTCCGGGAGGAGTTTCAGGATCGTGCCCTGCGCGCAGGCGCAGAGAGTCTCGTCGCTTCCAGTGACAGTGTACACGTCGCACCGGCAGACTGCCTGGCGCCTGCCGGCATGGATGACCGAGGCGCGCGCCACCAGCTTCTCGCCGTTCGCAGGGCGGAGATAATTGATCTTGAATTCGGAAGTGATCACGTTCGCGCCAAGCAGCGAGCCTGCCGCAAAGGTGAGGGCGTTGTCGGCTGCGTAACTGAGCACCCCGCCATGCACGTAGCCGTACTGCTGTTTGAGGCCATCGGTAACAGGAATCTCTATTTCGGCTATACCTTCCGAAAACGCAGACAGCGACGCCCCGATCAAGACGCTGAACGGTTGAGAGGCCAGCACGCGGCGACCACCTTCGAGAAAATCATCCATGGGACGATACCTCCTCTCTCTCCGCTGGATTTATCCGTGAGTCAGGATCTCACCCGCTCGATCATCTGGCGGATGTTGCCGAGATGATAGGCTGCGTGGGGGAGGAGGGCGAGCACGCCTGTCAAATAATCTTCCGGCAGGTCCCGCTGGCTCTTGAGGGCGCGCAGCAGCGTCTCCAGCTCGTCGCGGAGCGAACTGCGCAGACGGTCCCAGGCTGCCTCGTCGACAGTGACCACCCGCCAGCTCTCGCTCCACTCTCCCAGGGGTTCGCCCCGGATCGCGGCGTTCATCATCCCCAGGCTCCAGCGCAGGTGTTCCAGGTGAGAAGCGATGGTGGTGCCGGTCTCGCCGCTGCCGTCAATGGAAGTTGACGCCTCCGCAGCGGATACATGCACAAGAATGCCCAGGATCCCGGAATCGGGTTCGTTGTCGATGAACCAGGTAGAAGACGGGTCGGGCGGGCCCAGGTAAGCTTCGGTCAACAGCAGGGCGACGGAATCGAGGACCGCAGTGGTGGGGATAGAGGTCATATTAATCATCCTCCAGGCGTTTATGAATTATCGAATTCTACCCCATCCGCACGGTTCGAGCCATTTAATGCCGGTTCCGATAGACCAGGCAAGGGGCTTCGCCAGGCTCAGCCGGTGGTCGCCGTTCCGATTGGGATTATCTCATTCCGGGTTTCTGGCCCCTTTCAAGCAGCGCCGCATACGGCGGTTAATATCCTTCCTGCTTGCTGTGTCCACACATCCCCGTGGCCAGCCACAGTCAGCCGCGGGCGACCTTCAGAAAGTGGGCCGTACAGAAGGGCTGCGCCCAGAAAGACCGCGGTATATATCACAGCCCGAATCCGGCTGCGCAGGGGTTGCCGCTCGACTGTAAAAACCGGACAGATCTCCAGATCGCTACGGCGGTTACGACTGTGGCAACGGCAAGTAACAAAAGGCTCACCAGAAAAATGACCAACCCCAATCAGGCTCAACACGGCTGCCCAATAAGCCTGGCGCTCTGCGGACGGTGCGCTGTACCGAGCCATAAAACCCAAGCAAGCCCAGCAGGAGCAAGGCGAAAGGCAAGCGTATCAATGCCACCAGCCATGCTGAAAAGCATAAAGCGATCTTGACCGCTGGGTTTATTAAATCATCCCCAGATGTTCGAGATAATTAGCGATATTTTGACCTGAGGAGATGCCACGCGTGAGTTGCTACAGCTGTGAATGAATGGTCGATTGAGAAGTCCCGATAATCATATTGCAGTTCTGCTAATACTTTCTC
>CAYQDF010000092.1:0-12531 GCA_964416175.1 uncultured Anaerolineaceae bacterium | reverse complement strand
TCGGGCAGCCAGGTAGAGTCTGCCATCATCTGGCTGAAGTGAGGTCTGATGGCGGTCAACTTCTCCGGGACGGAGCCGGCTCTATCTACAATCTCCTTCACCTTGCCAATGAAGTTCCGAACCTCAGGAGTATCACAAATAAACTCGTCAACCATTGGTGTTCTCCTTCAATTCTGCGCCTGGCTTTCATTTAGCAGTATGTTCTTGCTCTGTGCAAGGAGTTGGAAAACTAAAACGTTATGTGTCATTGCGAACCGCCGAAGGCGGTGAAGCAATCGCCTGGCTGGTTTGGAGACTGCTTTGGCGGCTGCGTCGCCTCGCAGTGACACAATAAATTATGCTTGCAACAAAGCAGTATATTCTTAATACTATAAAATTCTGGTTATTTATACAGTACATACTTTACAATTTATTATCGCCTTGAATTATTTTACTCCATCTTATGAATCCTTTTCCACCGCCGCCCCAAAAACTGCTCGACCTGTTGCGCAACCAGGTCAACCTGAAGCATCACTCCTCCCGCAGTGCTTCCAAAGGGCGAGGATCTGGCTGTCATCGAGGCATGTGGTTTTCAACTATCCCGTATTGGTGGACCTCACCATCTCTACACTCCTCCTGATGGGTCGGAATTGATCAACCTGCACAATATCGATGGCAAAGCAAAACCTTATCAAATCAAGCAGTCGCTTGATATCGTCGAGCGGTATAATCTGCCATTAAACGACTTGTGATTGATCAAACTGCCTGAGTTGGAACCCCATAATTCCGCTACCGCCCTCGCACACCCCAATATCGCCTTCATAAAATACTGGGGGAACAGGGACCCGCGCCTGCGCATCCCTTCCACAGGCTCGATCTCGATGAACCTGGATGGTCTTACCACGCGCATCACCGTCACGTTCGACCGGTCGCTCGAACGAGATGTCCTGGTACTGGATGGGGACGAAGTCCAAGGGCCTCCCCTGGAAAGGGTGAGCCGGTTCCTGGATGTGGTCCGCGAGATGGCCGGCGTAAACCTCCAGGCGCGGGTTCAGAGCCAGAGCAACTTTCCCGCCGGTTCGGGGATCGCCTCCTCGGCAGCCGCGTTCGCCGCCCTGGCGCTGGCGGGCAGCCATGCGGCCGGGCTCGAGCTGAGCGAACGCGAGCTATCCCGCCTGGCGCGCCGTGGATCCGGGTCAGCCTGCCGCTCGGTACCCGGGGGGTTCGTGGAATGGCGCGCCGGGGAAGATGACGCCAGTTCGTACGCCCATTCCATCGCCCCACCTGACCACTGGGACATCGTGGACTGCATCGCCCTCGTCAGCCGGATGCACAAATCCACTGGGTCCACCGAAGGGCACGCCCTGGCAGACAGCAGCCCGCTTCAGGCAGCCAGGATCGCTGGCGCGGACCGGCGGCTTGCGGTCTGCCGCCGCGCCATCCTGGAGCGCGATTTCCAGGCCTTCAGGGAGGTGGTGGAACTGGATAGCACCATGATGCACGCGGTGATGATGACTTCCCGGCAGCCCCTCGTGTACTGGCTTCCAGCAACCGTTGCCGTCATCCACGCGGTGATCGCCATGCGCGGAGCAGGCGTGGATGCCTGCTACACGATCGATGCCGGTCCAAATGTGCATGTTCTCTGCCCGGATTCTTTCGCCGCGGCAGTCACTGACCGGCTCCGAGAGGTCGAGGGGGTGGAAGAAGTGCTGACCGCCCGGCCAGGTGGCCCGGCGCGCCTGGTCGAAGAATAACCCCCCATCTTTTCTGTTAGAATCGCCTAAGATTTTCAAGGTTGCATGTTCCCGGCAGGCAGGAAGGGATATAATCTGCCTGATCATTGATCGATATCCACCCCCTCGGCACCCCGCACGGGTTTAAGGGGGCACCTATCTTACAGGGTAACCATGAGCACATCTCTTTTGGTTGAAATTGCACAGTTCGCAGGCGTCCTGGCAGCTTTGATCATCGTTCACGAATTAGGACATTTCATCGCCGCCCGGGTGTTGAAAGTAGAAGTCGAGGAATTCGGTCTTGGATTTCCGCCGCGCATCGCCACCCTTTTCTATGCAGGGAAGACCCGCTTCAGCCTGAACCTCATTCCTTTTGGGGGTTTCGTCCGTCCCAAAGGCGAGAACGATCCCAGCGTTCCCGGGGGCCTGGCAGCCGCCAGTCCCTGGGTGCGCTTAGGCGTACTGTCTGCCGGTCCGCTAGCCAATCTGCTGGTCGGCGTCTTACTTTACGCAGTCATATTCAGCAGGATCGGAGTGCCAATCAGGGATCAGGTAAAGATCCTGGCAGTGACTCCTGATTCCCCCGCTGAGAACGCCGGCTTGCTGCCAGGAGACCTGATCGTGGCGGTGAACGACACCGTCATTGATAGCACGGAAGCCCTGCATTCAGAAGTTTACGCCAACCTGGACCAGCAGATCGAGATCACGGCCCTGCGGGATGGGCAAAGGCTGACTGTCAGCCTCGTCCCCCGGAGCAATCCGCCGGAGGGAGAAGGGGCGATTGGGATCGTCATGACCAACCCGACAAAGCCGGTCAGCGTGATCGCAGCGCTGCCGACTGGCGTCTCCGCCGTCTACCAGCACAGCCTGGCGCTGTTATCCCTGCCCTTCCAGATGATCCGGGGCCAGATCGATCCTGACGAAGGAAGGCTGGTCGGTTTCAAGGGCATGTTCGATATCTACCAGGCAGTCCGTGAGAGCGAAGGCGAGCCGGAAGCTCCATCCGGGATCAACACGTTCGGATTCTTCGCGACCATAACCATCTCGCTGGGTCTGCTCAACCTGCTTCCCATCCCTGCCCTCGATGGTGGACGGATCCTGTTCCTGCTGCCAGAGATCCTCTTTCGCCGCCGCATCCCCACCCGCTATGAAAACGCGATCAACCTGGTCAGTTTTGCGCTGCTGATCATGCTGATGCTATTTATCAACCTGCAGGATTTCGTCAACCCAATCGCCCTTCCTTAAGCGCCCCTCCTGCCCTGGTTACCAGCAGATGATGTATGTCCGACCCGATTGAAATATCTTTTGACGAGCTGCTCACGGCATTGCTGGACGAAGAAAAACCGCTACATCCACGGTATCTCTACCGGCTGTCCGACCTGGAAGGGGAGGAAGTGGACCGGCTGGTTGAAGTATGGCCAAGCCTTCCCCTCTGGAGGCGGCAGGCGTTGATGGAAGACCTCGAAGAACTGGGCGCTAAAGACGACCTGCTCTCGTTCGAGTCGATCGGCAGGCACGCCGTCAAAGACAGCGACCCCCGCGTGAGGACCCTGGCAGTACGCCTGCTCTGGGAGTTCGAAGCCGACGATCTGAGGCTGATCTTTATGGACCTCCTCGAAACCGACCCGGAGGCAGAAGTGCGGGCAGCCGCAGCCAGCGGACTGGGGCAGTATGTTTACTTCGGCGAAGTCGAAGAACTGCCGTCGGACCAGTTGCACACCGTGGAGGAACAGCTGCTGTATGCCGTGGGCCACGACGAAGCTCCCGCGGTGCGCCGCAAAGCGCTGGAAGCGCTCGGGTATTCCAGCCGGCCTGAAGTCCCCGGACTCATCGAACGGGCATTCCAGAGCGAAGATAAAGAGTGGATGGTGACCGCCCTGTTGGCCATGGGCCGCTCCATGGACCCGCGCTGGGAAGAGCCCGTCCTGTCGAAATTGAACAGCAAGATCCCGGCAGTGAGGGCAGAAGCGGCGCGGGCGGCCGGCGAACTGGAGATCGCCGCTTCCCTGGCTTCCCTCATTGACCTGACCGAAGACAGCGAAGAGATCGTGCGCTCCGCAGCGATCTGGTCGCTCTCCCAGATCGGCGGAGAGCAGGCCAGACAAACGCTCGAAAATCTGTACCGCGAAGCGGAAGATGACGAAGACGCAGACTTTCTGGAGATTGCTCTCGATAACCTGGCATTTACCGAAGGGATGCAGCCGTTCGCCTTGATGGATTTCGGGAATGACAAGACCGAGCAAGATTTTTACGATATGCTGCTCGCCGAAGATAACGAGTGGGAAGACGAAGAGGACAACGGGTACGACCTTTTTTCCACAGACGAGGATGAAGATTTCCTGGATTCAGACGATTTCATCGAAGACGACGAGGATTTCCAGGATTGAGTGATCTGCTATTAATATTTAGCAACAACCTGCTGCCGATATTGCTGGCAGCCGGGACCGGCTTTCTCGCCGCGAAATTCCTGAACGTCACCCCACGCTCGTTATCGCAGGTGGCGTTCTATATATTCAGCCCTTGTCTGGTTTTCAACCTGCTCATCTCCAGCGAACTCACAACCCAGGACATCACCCGGATGGTCGGTTTCACCCTGGTGGTTGTGATCGTCCTGGGCATTGCAGCTTCCCTGCTTGGCCTGGCATTGCGGTTGCAACGATCCCTGCTCGTGGCCTTTGTGCTGACGGTCATGTTCGGTAACGCCGGCAACTACGGTCTCTCGCTCAACCTGTTCGCTTTTGGAGAAGACGCCCTGGCGTACGCAAGCCTGTATTTCGCCACCACAGCCATCCTCACCTACTCGCTGGGAGTGGTCATCGCTTCCCTTGGCCAATCCAGCCTCCAGACTGCCGTCCTGGGGCTTTTGAAGGTCCCCGCGCTGTATGCCTTGATCCTGGCGCTGATATTCATCCGTTTCGATTGGGAGCTCGCTCTTCCCCTGGATCGCACGATAAACTTGCTGTCGGATGCCGCGATACCGGTATTGATGGTGCTGATGGGAGTCCAGCTCTATAATTCAAAGTGGAGCAACCACACTTTCACCTTGGGAATGGCGACCTTCATGCGGTTGATCGCTTCCCCAGCCCTCGCCCTGGGCGTCAGCCTGCTATTCCACCTGGAGGGGACTGCTCTCCAGGCTGGGATCACCGAATCGGCGGTCCCTACGGCTATCCTGATGACCGTCCTGGCCACGGAATACAACGTAGAACCTTCATTCGTGACCACGGTCGTTTTCACCTCGACCCTCCTCAGTCCATTGACCATCACTCCCATCCTGTATTTCCTGGGGGCATGATGCGGTACCGGGTGTTGACCTGCATGATATCGATCTTTCTGGCGCTGTTCGCCTGGCACTCAGCGCTGGCTCAAGGCGAAATCCAGGTGGTCAATGAAGAGCCGGTATATACTTTCAACGAATCGATATTATTTTCTGCAACGCTCCAGGCTGACCGGCCCGTGACCCGGGTCCTGGTGGTCGTGGGACCCACCGGCCGTCCGGAGGAGGATCTTTTCCTTCCGGCAACACTGGACGAGGCGGGGAGGATCAGCGCCCGGTTGGATCTGATCGACCATCCCTTCCAGGCGTTCGCCACCCTCGATTACCGCTACCAGATCACGCTCGGCGATGGCGAAATATTTACGACCGCCGCCTACAAGCTTCAGTATCTCGATAACCGGTTCGATTGGCAGACCCTCGAAAGCCCCCCTTTCAGGGTGCATTGGTTTCAAGGGGATGTAACTTTTGCCCAGGGCGTGCTCAATGTGGCTCACGCCGGAGAAAGGCGCCTGCCGGAAATTCTGGAAGTGTACCTCCCGGACGAATTGGACATCTATGTATACGCCAGCGCAGCGGATCTGCAGGCCGCGCTCCACAGCCCGAATCCCACCTGGGTGGCAGGCCATGCGGACCCGGAATTGAACGTCATCCTCGTTTCGCTGCCGCCTGGACCTGAGCAGCAGCTGGAGATCGAACGGCAGATCCCGCACGAATTGATGCACGTCGCCCTGTATTACACGGACGCGCGTACCTACGAGAATCTGCCGACCTGGTTGAACGAGGGGCTGGCTTCCCTGGCCGAGCTCTACCCCAGCCCGGAATACCAGGCAATCCTGGAGAACGCTTTCACCTCCGGAGACCTGCTGCCGATGGCATCGATCTGCGAGGCGTTCCCCACCGAACCGGGTCAGAGGCTCCTGGCCTACGCCCAATCTGCTTCATTCACCAGCTTTCTCTTCGAGCAGTTCGGAACGGCGGGATTCAACCGGCTGCGGGCCGTGCTTGCCAACAACCTGGGGTGCCGCGCGGCAGTGGAGAATGCCCTGGGTGCCAGCCTGGAGAATCTGGAAGGCAAATGGATGCGGGAGACCTTCACCGGAGAGGCTTGGCAGGAAGCACTCGCCGAACTACTCCCCTGGCTGGTCCTGGCTGGAGTGGTCTTGATCGGGCCGCTGATCATGGCGTTCGGCATCGCGAGGCGGCCGGCAAGGATGGAGTCATGACTGAACACGCCTCCCTTCGCCTCCACGCCGTCGTCCACGGGCGAGTCCAGGCAGTGGGCTTCCGGGCTTTCGTCATCGACGTTGCCAACAGACTGGGGATCAAAGGCTGGGTCCGCAACCGCTGGGATGGAACGGTGGAAGTCGTCGCAGAAGGTGAACGCCCGGGATTAGAACAGCTGCTCGCCTCTTTGAAGGTGGGACCGCGCATGGCCAGTGTCGAGAAGGTCGATGCGGAGTGGCTGGAGGCCACCGGTGAATTCTTCGGGTTCTACAGCCGGCAAACTGTGTAGCGGTTGATACTCCTGCCATGGGATCGCAAGGATCGAAATCCCCAGCGGTGCGA
This sequence comes from uncultured Anaerolineaceae bacterium, assembly GCA_964416175.1. Taxonomy (GTDB): domain Bacteria; phylum Chloroflexota; class Anaerolineae; order Anaerolineales; family UBA4823; genus CAYQDF01. The sequence continues at coordinate 5,976 of CAYQDF010000092.1, read as the reverse complement.
TCTGCCTTCAGGGTTGGCCGGTCAGCCGCGAAGGCTCACTGACCGGAAAAACCCAGACCGCGCTCCTTCAGGGAGACATGCCTCCCGCTGCCAATCACTATGTGATCGAGAACTTCCACGTCCAGCAGCTTCCCCGCCTGAACGATGGCGCGCGTGACGGCGACATCATCGGGACTCGGGGTCGGATCGCCGCTGGGATGGTTGTGGACGACGATGATCGAGGCCGCGTTGCGCCGGATGGCGGCCTTGAACAGCTCGCCCACTCGCACCTGAGAAGAATTCAGCGATCCCTTGTACACCTGAACGACATCGATCAGCCGATTGCGGGTATCTAACAGGATGACCCGCAGCTCTTCCTGCTCCAGCGCGCTCAGTTCATACCCGATCAAGTCGGCAGCATCCTGCGGGCTGTGGATGCAGGGCTCAGCTTCAATAGCTTCCCTTTTCATCCGATATCCGAGTTCGAGGGCCGCTTTGATCTGCGCAGCTTTGGCCGTCCCAACGCCATGCTCCTGGCAAACCTCGCTGAAGTCTGCCCGGTGGAGGCCGTTGACCCCGCCGAACCGGTCCAGCAGGCGCTGCCCGACCTGCACCGCATTTTCCCCTCTGACTCCTACCCGGAGCAGGATGGCGATCAATTCGGCGTTAGTGAGCGCCCGCGCTCCCAGGCGCGATAGACGCTCCCGAGGACGTTCTGATTCGGCAAAATCGGTGATCCGGTAAGTGCTGCGTGTCTGCTCCATTTTCCCGCTCCCATCCCAATCGATTGGTCCCTCGCGGATATGAATATACATCAGGATCGATCTGCGGACAAGAAAATGCCTGGAAGGACCCGCCCTCTGAATCTCGTCCACCCCTTCCATGCTATAATTTACCCGTCTGGCTCCTCATGATCATCGACCCCGCTGCGCTGAGCAACATCCTTCTGATCCTGACCGCCTGGGCGGCTGCCTTCCTGGCAGCTCTCTGGCTCAGCCTGGTGTTCTGGACTTATCGGGACATTAAGGCGCGCGCGCGCGATCCGCTCTCCCGCATCCTCGCGGTGCTGGTCGTGGCGGTCCTGTTCCTTCCCGGCATCGTCGTGTACCTGATCCTGCGCCCCCGCCAGACGATGGAAGAAGAATATCAGCAGACTCTAGAAGAGGAAGCACTGCTCCAATCCATCGAAGAGAGCCCGGTCTGCCCTGGCTGCGGTCGGAGGATCAAGGACAACTGGCTGGTCTGCCCGAACTGCCATACCAAGCTGCGCAAACCCTGCCACAGCTGCGGCAGACTGATGGAGCTTCCCTGGAATCTTTGCCCCTTCTGCGGAACCCCCGCTCCCGGGATGCGGCGTGAGCACCTGACGCTCGACGAAGCCTTGCAGCCAGCATTTACAGAAGGCGAGGACCTGGAGGAAGCGCCTTTAGAGCCGCCGGAGGTTGAAATCCCCCCGGTCCTGGAAGAGACCCCACCGGGACTGGGAGAGGGGTGATCGAAGCAGCTAAGCGGATATACACCGCTCCAGGCATCCTTGGGATGCCTGGAGCGGTGTGATTAACTGGACCCGATCGAGCGCTTATTTCTTCTGGGCTGCCAGCGCATCCCAACCAGCATACTTTGCAGTATCTCCGAGCTCCTCTTCGATCCGGAGCAACTGGTTGTATTTGGCGACCCGGTCCGACCGGGTTGGCGCGCCTGTCTTGATCTGCCCCATGTTGAGGGCGACCACGAGATCGGCGATGGTGGAATCCTCGGTCTCCCCAGAGCGGTGGGAGGTGACCGCCCGCCAGCCCGCACGGTGGCAGGTTTCCACCGCCTCGATCGTCTCGGTCAGGCTCCCGATCTGGTTGAGCTTTACCAGCAGTGCATTGGCTACCCTGTCCCGGATCCCCCGGCGCACCCGTTCCGGGTTCGTGACGAGCAGGTCGTCCCCGACGATCTGGATGCGGTCGCCCAGCTCCCTCATCAGCAGCTGCCATCCTTCCCAGTCATCCTGGGCCAGGCCGTCCTCGAGGGAGACGATCGGATACTGGTCGACCCAGGATTTCCAAAAGGCAACCATCTGGCTGCTGTCCAGCTTCTTACCTTCACGGCGCAGGTTGTATGTACGCGTCTCTTCCTCGAAGAGCTCAGAAGCAGCCGGGTCGAGGGCGAGCGCCACCTGCTCACCCCCCTTATAACCCGCCTTCTCGATCGCTTCGAGGATCACCTCGACCGCCTCGACGTTGGCCTTGAGCGCAGGAGCATAGCCGCCCTCGTCCCCGACCAGGGTGGTATAGCCGCGGTCCTTGAGCACTTTTTTGAGCGCCTGATAGATCTCCGACCCCCAGCGCAATCCCTCAGCAAATGACTCAGCTCCCAGGGGCATGATCATGAATTCCTGGGCGTCGGTTGACTGCCAGCCGGTGTGGGCGCCGCCATTCAAGATGTTCAACATCGGCACCGGCAGGGTATGGGCGTAGACACCGCCGATATAGCGGTAAAGCGGCAGCCCGAGGAAGCTGGCAGCTGCCTTCGCCACCGCCAGGCTCGCGCCCAGGATCGCATTTGCGCCTAGCTTCGACTTGTTCGGCGTGCCGTCCAGCCCGATCAATGCCTGGTCGATCTCAATTTGCTGGAGGGCGTCCCAGCCGAGGAGCAGGTCGGCGATCGGGCCGTTGACGTTTTCGACCGCCGTCAGGACACCCTTACCTCCGTAGCGCCGCTTGTCGCCGTCCCGCAGCTCTAAGGCTTCGTGGACGCCGGTCGAGGCGCCGGAGGGTACTGCAGCCCGCCCCAGGCTGCCGTCGTTCAGGACGACATCGACTTCTATGGTGGGATTGCCCCGCGAATCGAGGATCTCGCGGGCTTGTATTTCTTCGATGATTGGCATCATGTCGCACCTCTTTTCGGTTTGGGTTACTTCGATTCGTTTCAGGTCAAGGCAGCAGAAATTGCACCCGCGAGTTCACAAAGACCCACCGGCGCGGGTCTCAACAGCTGGCTCTACATCAACGGGTTTGATGATTCCTGCCCGCTGGCATACCGCCTCCAGGAAGGCGACGAACAGCGGATGCGGCCTGTTCGGGCGGGAGAGAAACTCCGGGTGGAATTGCGTGCCGAGCATGAAGGGGTGGTCTGCCAGCTCCGCGATCTCCACCAGGCGCCCATCGGGTGAGATCCCCGAGAAGCGCATCCCAGCCGACGAGAGCAGGTCCCGATATGCATTGTTGAGCTCGAACCGGTGGCGGTGCCGCTCCTGGACGAGGTCTGTGTTGTAAGCGCGCCGGGCGATCGTTCCTGGCTGGAGCTGGCAGGGGTAGAGTCCCAGGCGCATTGTCCCGCCCATGTCTGCGATGTCGCGCTGGTCGGGCATCAAGTCGATCACCGGGTGCGGTGTGGAGCGGTCGAACTCGGTCGAATTGACCTCATCATTCCCGAGCACGGCGCGGGCGAACTCGATCACCATCAACTGCATGCCCAGGCACAGCCCCAGGTAGGGCACGCGATTCTCACGGGCATAGCGCGCCGCCTGGATCTTGCCCTCGATGCCCCGGCTGCCAAATCCTCCTGGGACAATGACTCCGTCCGCGCTACGCACCACCTCCCAGCCGCGCCCTTTCTCAAGCTCTGCCGAGTGCACCCAGTCGATGTAGGCTTCCACCCCTAACGCCAGGCTGGCATGGTGCAGGGCTTCGCGCACACTCATGTAGGCGTCGTGCAGCTCTACATATTTCCCACCCAGCGCGACTCGCACCCCTGGTTTGTCCCGGCGCACTTCCGCGATCAACCGCTCCCAATCCCCCCCTTCTGGCTTCCGGCGAGCTTTGAGACCCATCCTGTCGAGCAGATATTCCCCCACTTTTGCCCTCTCCAACATCAGGGGGACCTCATAGAGGATGGAGGTGGTGACCATTGGAACGACCGCCCGCCTTTCCACGTCGCAAAACAAAGCGATCTTGTCCCGCAGGCCATCGTCAATCGTCTGGTCCGATCGGGCGACGATCATGTCCGGCGTGATACCGATCGACCGGAGCTCCCGCACTGAGTGCTGGGTGGGTTTGGTCTTCAGTTCATTCGTTGCCCGAATGTGGGGTAGCCAGGTCACATGAATGTACACGGTATTTTCGCGACCCACGTCGGTGCGCATCTGGCGCAGGGCTTCCAGGAACGGCAGGGACTCAATATCGCCGACAGTACCGCCGATCTCGATCAGGACGATCTCAGCCCCGGTCGTCTTGGCAACCAGGCCGATGCGGCGTTTGATCTCGTTCGTGATGTGCGGGATGACCTGGATCGTCCCGCCCAGGTAGTCTCCGCGGCGTTCTTTGGCGATCACCTCCGCGTACACCTGCCCGGTCGTCACGTTGCAGACCTTGTTGAGGCTGGTATCGATAAATCGCTCGTAATGCCCTAAATCCAGATCGGTCTCTGCCCCATCGTCGAGGACGAATACTTCGCCGTGCTGGTACGGGCTCATCGTGCCTGGATCGACGTTGATATAAGGGTCGAGCTTTTGAACGGCCACGGCAAAGCCGCGCTCCTTCAAGAGGCGGCCAATCGCCGCCGCAGTGACGCCTTTCCCAACCGAGCTGACCACGCCACCGGTAATGATGATATATTTCGTCGTCATCCTGCCTCCGACATTAATGGAAATGGGGAGGATCGTCTACCGACGACCTCCCCACGCGATCACCTGAGCGCGAGTACCTGTTAATTCAACCCTTCGATGCCGCATCCCTCGCCTGACTCCCCAAGAGTTTACCATAATTGGAGTTGCCTCGTAAGGGAGAGACCGCTTCTACTCCATTTTGGATACTCCCTCCTGCAAAAGCCCCTGAAAACCCGCCGTTCTCCCCGAACCAATCCTTGACGGTTCGATGAAAACCGCATTATACTCTCTCCACTCGGGGTGTAGCGCAGTTGGTAGCGCACCGCGTTTGGGACGCGGGGGTCGGCGGTTCGAGTCCGCTCACCCCGACCACGGGAAAAAGCCATGAAACGTGAATCGTGAATGCAGATCCGCTGGACACGCTTCACGTTTCGTCATTTATCTGCCAGAAAATCATTTAAGCCAGCAGAGGGAAGCGGTTATGGCAAAATTGAAGGTGGATGGCGTCGTCCAGGCAGTGCGATACGACTCGAGCGGACAGATTGCCTGGGTGCGTGCATACCTGAGAAGGGGACCCACCTGGTCGGATGTCATCCTGGTCGACAGGCAGACCCTGGTGAATGATTTGAAAGCTGGTAAACAATACTACACCGGGAGACGGGTACCTTTCCTCGCCGGTACATTCGAGACGCAGGCACCTGTCCGCATCCTTGAAAAGAATGGCAGGGAAGTCGTGGTTGCCGGAGAAATTCAGGCGGATACAGATTGCCTGGCGGGCGTACCGCTCGTATAATTCCCTCGCTCCTAAGAGGTCTCGGCTTTGAAAATCATCGAACGCTCGCCCATTCGCGGTACAGTCGGCCCGGTCAGTCTGCTCGACCGGGTTCAAGGCCTCTGGCGTTACGGCCTCTCCTGGAACCAGGACCTCGCCGCGCAGTACCTGCTCGCCGCCCACCTGGGAAGGCTGCTGGACAATACCTATACATTAATCCACAACGTCTTCCTCCCGACTCTCGCCCTCCCGATCTCCTGTGTGCTGATCGGCCCCACGGGGATTCATGTCATTTACGCCAGCAACCTGGAGGGCATTTTTCGCGCCAGGGGAGAGCATTGGGCAGTCTTGGACAGCCGGCGTAGGCGTTATGTTTCTTACCGGCCGAATCTCCTCCGGCGCGTCGCGAGCATGAACCGGGCCATCCAGGTCTACCTCGCCTCGATGGATATCGTGCTGGAAACGGTACGACCAGTGCTCTTCTTCGCCAATCCGGGTATCCACATCGAATCAATCGAACCAGAGGTCCGCCTGTTGCAGATCGATGGCATTGATCGGTTCGTGGCCAGCCTGCTGCTGGAGGAACCCTCCCTGGAATCGGAGCGCGTGCAACGCATCGCCGAGCTGCTTT
>CAYQDF010000091.1:0-12733 GCA_964416175.1 uncultured Anaerolineaceae bacterium | reverse complement strand
CGGCTGGAATACAAGACCCAGGTCTTCATCATCCATGAAGGGGACTACTACCGGACCCGCCTGACGCACACCCTGGAAGTGGCGCAGATAGCGCGCACCATCGCCCGCGCTTTGGGAGCGAACGAAGACCTGGAGGAAGCTGTCTGCCTGGCGCACGACCTGGGCCATGCTCCTTTCGGGCATTCCGGTGAAGTTGCCCTGGCCCGATTAATGAAGGACCACGGAGGTTTCGATCACAACAAACAATCCCTCCGCATTGTCACCGAGCTGGAAGAGCGCTATCCTGATTTTCCTGGCCTGAACCTGACCTGGGAGGTGCGCGAGGGGATCGTCAAGCACGAATCCGAATATGACATCGCCGATGCCTCGGAATACGATCCTGAGCTGCGCGGCCACCTGGAGGCGCAGATCGCCAATGCAGCAGATGAGCTGGCTTATACTGCGCATGACCTGGACGACGGCCTCCGCTCCGGCATGATCACTCCCTATATGCTCGAGGGGATCGCACTGTGGGAGATCCTGGTCGAGAGCGCGGGTGTGAAGACCCCTCTCCTGGATGACCTTTCCCGCCACCGGCTCATCCGCCGGCTGATCGGGATGGAGGTCTCCGACCTGGTGGAAACCACCAGCCAGAGGCTGCGCGAAAGTGGAGTGGATTCTGTGGAGGAGTTGCAGCGCCTGCCTTACAATGTGATCGGCTACAGCGAGGATATGCACCGGCGGAACCGCCAGCTGAAGGATTTCCTGTACTCGCACCTCTACCGCCATCATCGCGTGATCCGCATGGCAGTCAAAGCAGAAAGGATCATTACCAACCTGTTCACGGCGTACCAGTATGAGCCGGCCATCCTGCCTCAGCACGTGCAAAACTGGATCGAACCCAGAGGCCTGGAACGGACGATCTGCGACTACATCGCAGGGATGACCGATCGGTTCGCGCTCCAGGAACACAACCGGCTCTTCGATCCTTCGACACTGCCGTAGATCCGCTGCTTCAAGCCAATCGGGCAAAACGACACGGTCTCATTGCGCCTGATGGCGCAGGTTTTACGTTATAATACGACCTTTGGAGTAGGATTATGAGTGAACAGCAATATCTTACCGCAGAAGGGGCAGAGAGATTACGCGAGGAACTCAAACAGCTCAAAGAAGACGGCCGGGAAGAACTCGCCAGGCGGCTGCGCGCGGCCATCCAGATGGGGGATCTTTCGGAGAATGCTGATTATCACGCCGCCAAGGAATCGCAGGCTTTCCTCGAGGGCCGTATTATGGAGCTGGAATACCTGCTGCAAAACGCTGTGATTATCGAGGATACGGGGGAGAAGCGTGATACTGTCATGCTCGGCGCACGCGTGACCATTCAGGAGGAAGATTACCCGCCCGAGACCTTCCAGCTGGTCGGCGCAAAAGAAGCTGACCCAAGCAAGGGACGGATCTCGAACGAATCGCCTTTCGGGGTGGCTCTGCTAGGTGCGCGGGTGGGAGACCAGGTCACCGTCGAGACTCCGGGCGGGACCGTACGAGTCCAGGTGTTGAAAATCGAATAACGTTCAGTTATTTATCGACAAAGCAGTGGCCGATCAATTGAGCCACTGCTTTGTCGTCATCCACTGTGGGCCAGGGGACACGCTCAGCTTCTCGGCCAGGCGACCAGTTCAAGCGTAAGGCGTTCAAAGAAGCTTTCCGGCGGTAAGGAGCCCGAGCCGTAGGACATGTCCACGACCCGCGCCTGGAGGCGCAGCGTGGCAGTCTCGAGGATCATCTCCCGCCCGGCTTCTGCCGGCACAGGTTCACCCTTTGCAGAGAGGCGCTGGCGGGTGGTCTCGTCATCGAAAGCGTGTTGGCTCATCAAGACCTTGGTGACGGTTTGGATGTCGTTCTTGTCGAACAGCCAGACTTCAAAGGCAGTCACTTTCTTCGGGTCGCCGACGCCGATCGTCTCGGAGATTCCAACGCCGCACTCACCCAGGAATTCTCCAGCTGGCGAGTCGATGCTGAAAGAGTCATCGTACAGATCGTTGCCGATCTGATAAGTGGTCATGAACTGGGAGAGAGGGGGTTCTTCCCCGGTTGCGATGTATTCAGGGTATTCGGTGACCGAGGGAACTTGCTTCCGCGCCGGGAGGAATGACCGCAGGGAGCGGTTACGTACCATGAACACGAGGACCAGCACGCCAACCAGCACCAGGGTGATAGCGCACAGCCAGGGCAGAAGCGTGCGGGCTGCGCTGCGCGTCTCAGGTGCGGCGGGAGTGACGGCAGCCACTTCTCCACCGGCAAAGAGGATGAATGCCTGGATCGATTCGGGGCTCTGAGTTTGCGGGTCTGCGGAGATCTGGGCCAGGAGTTCATCGGCGTTTTCGCCAACTTCGGCGATCCGCTGTTGAGCAACGGCAGCATCCTGGTTGTTTGTATATGAATCGATCGCCATTCTCAGGTAGATCTCCTGGTATTCGGGACGCAGGTCCCCCGGCCCGGCATCCGTCCATTGCACAGGCCACAGCCACCAACCCAGCACGACCAGTCCGATGAATAATCCCCCGACGAAAGCGCTGATCCCGATCCATAAGGGCTTGTTGAGTTGCTCACGCACTGCTTTCATTTCATCCTCTCCAGTGTCGACGATTGGATACTCGATTGAGATTAAATTTTAGCACAAAAGTACGAAAATCAACCTGTTCCTGTAGGTGCAAGACTCATGCCGAGTGAAAAAAGCCCCGAGAGCTTGGAGTGGTTCTCGGGTCGATCCGGCCATCAGATTTGCGTTTCTTCGACAGGTATCTGGTCGAGTGCGAATTGTTCTTCACAGTTCAGACACTGGGCGGTGTTCTTGTTTGCCACGACGAGCATCCCACCGCATTGCGGGCAGGGAGTGGGCAGCGGCTGTTTCCAGGAGGTGAAGTCGCACTCTGGATAATTGGCGCAGCCATAGAATACACGTCCTTTGCGGGTCTTTCGTTCGACGATGTCTCCGCCATCCTTTGGGCAGGAGACTCCAATCTTCTCCAGCCAGGCCTCTGTGTGGCGGCAGGCGGGGAAGTTGCTGCAGCTGATGAATTTCCCGTACCGCCCCCAGCGAATAACCAGGTCGTGCCCGCATTCTGGACAGGCGCGGCCGATTGGCTCAAGGTCAACTTTCATTTCCGGAATTTTCGCTTCGGCAGTTTTAACGTCTTTTTCGAATGGTCCATAGAACTCTCGGATGACGGCCACCCAGTCTTCGTCGCCAGCCGCGATCCGGTCCAGATCCTCTTCCATCCGGGCGGTGAAACCCACGTTAATGATGTCCGGGAAGTGTTCGACCAGCAGGTCGTTCACTAAAATGCCGGTCTCGGTTGGGCTGAGGCGTTTGCCTTCCCGGAGAACGTAGCCGCGCTGCTGGATGGTCCCGAGGATAGGGGCATAGGTCGATGGCCGTCCGATCCCGTATTCTTCCAGGGTTTTGACCAGGCTGGCTTCTGTGTAACGGGGAGGCGGCTGCGTGAAATGCTGGGCGGGGATCACCCGCAGCAGCTTTTGGCTCTGGCCCTCCTGGACGCTGGCGGGGATCCGTACCTCCTCTTCCTCCTCGCTGACCACATCCTCATCCCGTGCTTCTTCGTAAACAATCAGGTACCCTTGAAATCGGATGGTCGAACCGGAGGCGCGCAGCAGGTACTCATGGCTCCTGGATTTTCCTGTAACCTCCACTGTCAGGGTGTCAAAGATTGCCGGGGACATCTGGGAAGCCAGGAAACGCTGCCAGATCAGCTGGTACAGGCGGAACTGATCCCGATCGAGGAATTCTTTGATCCCGTTAGGCTGACGGAAAACCGAAGTCGGTCGGATGGCTTCGTGGGCTTCCTGAGCGCCGCGCGATTTCGTCCGGTAGATGGGCGGCTTTGGCGGCGCGAAGGACTCCCCGAATCGCTCGAAAATGAATCGCCTGGCTTCAATCTGCGCCGATTCTGCCACGTTCGTGGAATCCGTACGCATGTAGGTGATCAGACCCACCGATCCCCCTTCGCCGACGTCGATCCCTTCATAAAGCTGCTGGGCAATCGCCATGGTACGCCGTGCGGTGAAGCCCAGCCGCCGGGAGGCTTCCTGCTGGAGGGTGCTGGTCGTAAACGGGGCGGATGGACTGCGTTTGCGCTCCCCGCGTTTGATCCGAGTGATCGAATAAGCCGCAGTTTCCATGTCGGCAACGAGGGGCAGGACCTCGGCTTCGTTCTCCAGGACCGGTTCGGCGCCGTCAACGCGGGCCAGTTTGGCGATGAACGAATCCCGGGTGCCTGAAGGCTGGAATTCAGCTTCGATGGTCCAGTATTCTTGAGGGACGAAAGCTTCGATTTCCCGCTCTCGCTCAACGATCAGACGCAGAGCCACCGATTGGACGCGCCCCGCGGACAGCCGGCTGCGGACTTTCCGCCACAGCAAGGGGCTGAGCTGATAGCCGACCAGGCGGTCGAGTATCCGTCGCGCCTGCTGCGCGTCGACCAGGTCCATGTTGATCGGGCGCGGGTGCTCGAACGCTTCAGCAATCGCTGGCTCGGTGATCTCGTGAAAAACCACCCGGCGGGTGGATTTTGAGTTCAGGTCTGCAGATTCTTTAAGATGCCAGGCGATCGCCTCCCCTTCTCGGTCGGGGTCGGTCGCCAGGTAGACCTCCTGCGCCTGTCTGGCAAGCTGCCTGATCTCCTTGACTACCGGCCTTTTATCGTTGGGGATGCGGTATTTGGGCGCGAAGTCGTTCTCGATATCGACCGAGAGCTGCGATCGCAGCAGGTCGCGGACATGTCCGACGGAGGCTTTGACCGTAAACCCCTTGCCCAGGAACCGTCCAACAGTCCGCGCTTTGGCAGGCGATTCGACGATCACCAGCTTTCCAGCGCGCCGCTTCCGCTCGGCGACGATCTCCGCGCCATCCAGCCCTTCGTGCGCCGGAGTACGCCCCATGCGGAAAAGCGTGGTCCCACACACCGGGCAGACTCCCCGCGTTCCAGGCGCGCCATTGGCGGTGAATTCAGGTTGGGGGTTTCCCAACTCGCGTTTGGTTTTGCATTTTACACAATAAGCTTCCAAGGAAATCCCTCGCTAAACGTAATTTTGACCATCCTGGCGCAGCAGGTTCACGACCTGGCGCACCTTTTGGGCCTGGTCTTTCCGGCACACCAGTAAGACATCGCCGGTGTCAACCACGACCAGGTCTTCGACGCCGATTGTGACGATCAATCGGTGTTCCTGGTTTACATAAACCAGCGAATTGCTGGTTCCCAAACCCACATGCTGTCCGCCCATCACAATGTTACCATTCTCATCACCGGGCAAGACCGTGAAAAGGGAATCCCAGCTGCCGACATCGCTCCAGTTAAGCCCTTCCGCCGGGATGACTGCCACCTGCCTGGCGCCTTCCATGATCCCATAATCGATTGTCTGGGATTGGATGGCGGGCCACAGGCGTTCGATGGTCTTTTTGAATCTGGGAGTCTCCCAATCTGCGGAGATCTCACTCAATGTGGCTGCCAGTCCTGGCATCTGGCGCCTAAATTCCTCCAGAATCTGCCCGGTCCGCCAGACGAACATGCCTGAATTCCATGCGTAGTCGCCACTCGATACCATCTGGGATGCCGTTATTTCGTCCGGCTTCTCTATGAACTGTAATGCCTGGAAAGCTTCCAGCCCACCGTAGATTCCCAGCGGACTACCGCGGCGGATGTACCCATAGCCGGTGGCAGGGAAAGTCGGCGCAATGCCGAGCGTCACCAGATAACCATCCCGCGCAGTATCATGGGCAGCCCGCAGGAGCTGGCGGAAGCGTTCTTCGTTTCCGATGAAGTGGTCGGAAGTCAGGATAGCCATTACGGATTCCGGATCGCGGTGCTGCAGTGCGATCGCTCCCAGGCCGACCACGGAAGCGGTCCCTCGTGGGGCTGGCTCGATCAGGTAATTCTCCAGTGGAATCTCTGGAGCCTGCTGGCGCAGCTGGTCTGCCAGTTCAGCAACGGTGACCACCAGGATGCGCTCTGGGGGGAACAGGCCATCCAGGCGTTGCACCGAAGTCTGGAAAAGGCTGCGTTCATCCAAGAGGCGCAGCATTTGCTTGGGGCGCGCCTGGCGGGAAAGCGGCCATAAACGTGTCCCGCCCCCGCCCGCCATGATCACCGCGTAATAGTGGTCGAACATGGTTTCGAAGGTGCCCCTGCTTAATTCGCCCCGGAATAAGGCGCTTTTGCCTCTCGGAGAGCGACATAGTGCATTCCCCCGACCTGCCGCACCAACCCTTTCAATTCCATGATGGCGAGCGCTGCGTTCACCTGATCGATGGGCAGGCCAGAACGGGCCCGGATTTCATCGATGTGCATGGGTTCCTGGCAGAGGGCTTCAAACAGCGCTGTCTCGGTCGAGTCTGCCGGCAGGACGATCCTGGCTGCCCGATTCTCCGTGATGCGCGTGAGTTCCAGCGCCTCGAGCACTTCTTCTGGATCCAGCAAAGGGTGTGCGCCATCGCGGATGAGACGGTTGGTCCCCTGGCTTTGCGGTGCAGTGATGTTCCCTGGGACCGCGAAAACTTCTCTGCCCTGGTCGGCGGCGAAGGCAGCCGTGATCAGCGCGCCGCTCGTGCGGCCCGCTTCGACCACGATCACCGCCATGGCCAGTCCAGAGATCAGGCGGTTGCGAGGCGGGAAGTTGGATGCATCTGGCGGCGTCCCGGGCGCGTAATCGCTGATCAGAGCGCCGCTGGCGACGATCCGCTCCGCCAGCCCGCGGTGCTCGGACGGATAGATGCGGTCCACCCCGCTGCCCAACACCGCCAGCGTGCGGCCGCCTGCGGTCAGCGCAGTTTGGTGTGCGAGGGCGTCTATCCCGCGCGCCAGGCCGCTCACCACCGTAACTCCATTCCGTGCCAGCACTCCGGCGATATCCTCGGCAACCTGCCGACCGTAAGCGGTGACGCGCCGGGTGCCAACCACTGCGACCGCCCACTCATCGTCTGGCTTGATCTCGCCGCGCAGATAGAGCACCGGCGGTGGCTGCTCGATCTCCTTCAATCGGCGCGGGTAATTCTCGTCAGTCAGGATTAAAACGCTGATCCCCTTTGATTCCAGGCGTTCTGCAAGCCGATCCAGGGAGAGCGAGGACCGGAGCTGGACCAGGTTCTCGACGATCTTTTCCCCCAATCCCGCTGATAGCAAAGCATCCGCGGGCGCGTTCCAGGCGATCTTTGGATCTCCGAAGTAATCCAGCAATGCCTGGAAACGCACCGCGCCGATCCCTCTGACCAGGGAAAAGGCGATCCAATACAATCGTCGTTCATCCAATGGAACCATCAGGCTTCAAGATTTTCCCCCTGCCGCCGGAAACGGGAGCGAGGAGGATTGACGCAATGAATTCAGAGTGTCTTCTTCAAAAGCTATCTCAATAACAATGGGAGGGTGGTCTCAAAACAACCCCAATTTCTCCTGAACTGCGTAAGTCCTATCCTGATAATTTTTTTAAGCAGGCGGCGTTGAGAATACCATAACAGATCAACCCGTGTCAAGTCACGGGAACAGAGCATTTATCCGATCCATGAGTCTGGCAGCAGGCCGGGAAGGAGATGGACCCGGATCAGCCGGGCTTCGAGATCCATCTTCAGAATCACAGATCTGATAGCTGGCAGGAGGAGCTCGCTTCCTCCCGCGGTACGAACGACGAAAACGTCATTTGCCCCCGTGCTTAAGATCTCGCTCACTTGCCCCAGCAGCGCGCCCTCTTCATCAACCACATCCAGGCCAAGCAGCTGGTGAAGATAAAAGTCGCCCTCCGGGAGTGATGGCAGGTCGTCGCTACGGACCTGGACAAGCTGGTTCCGCAACCCGGCGACTTGCTCTCGGATATCGTACCCCTTAAATCGGACCAGCAGGCCGTGCTTGTGGGGTCGGCAGCTGACCAGCTCGAGGGGCATCTGCTGCGAACCAATATAGTATATTGCGCCTGGCACGATCCGTTCCGGGAAATCGGTGAAGACCTCCATCGAAATCTCTCCGTGGAGGCCATGGGGGCGGCCGAGCCTTTCGACCACCAAGAACTCAGGCTCGCCAGGGGCAGGCGAGCCTGAAGAAGGGGGTTCCCGCGAGGATCTGATGCGTGAGGTTTCCGAGCGTTTCACGAGTAGTTCATCTCGGCTCGACGATATCCAGGGCGGCGCGCTGCCCTTCACGGGCCGCAGCGACGCGGAGCAGGATGCGCATGGCGTTAGCGACCCGTCCGTTCTTGCCGATCACACGGCCCATGTCCTCTTTGGAAACCTGCAGACGTATATCGACATTCGAACCTTGCCTGGACTGGCTGACACGCACCTGTAGCGGGTCGTCTACCAGAGATGTGGCGATATATTCGATCAAATCCTGCACAGTGTTCCTCCTTGCCCGGAGCTAGTTGCGGTGGCAGCTGGACCCTTCCCCCATATTGGAATTCGGTTCGCGGCAGAGGGATGTGCCGGACGAAATTTAAGCCCTGGCCGCCGCTTTCGATTTCTTCGTCGTAGAGAGGCTGCTGGTTTTTGCACTACCTTTCCGTTCTTCGGCAGCCGCCTCAGCTTCCTGGAGCAGGACTTCCAGCGCTTCACCCTGCCGGTAGCGATTATAGCGATCCAGCATACCAGCGGCGGTGAGCATCCTTTTCACCGATTCGCTGGGCTGAGCACCTTTAGCGAGCCATTCGTAAAGTCGATCTTCGCTCACCTCGAATGTGGGGGGTTCTGTGCGCGGGTTGTAATACCCCAGGATCTCGAGGAACCGCCCATCTCGCGGGCTTTCCTTGTCGGTGGCGACGATGCGGTAGCTGGGCTGCTTCTTGGCGCCCACGCGGCGTAAACGGATACGAACCATAAGTTTAAACTCCTTCTTTTAGATCAATCATCCAAAGACAAAGCCTTGAATTCGTAACAGGGCGCGGAGGCCTCGTTGCGTTCTTAATTTTAACCGAATAATCGCGGCACACCTCGCAGCCCGCCCTTCTTCAACGTCTTGAACATGCGTTGAGCCTCCAGGTACTGCTTGATCAACCGATTTACGTCCTGGACGTCGGTGCCTGAACCGCGGGCGATGCGCCGGCGGCGGCTGGCGTTGAGCACTTTCGGGTTGCGCCGTTCCTCCGGGGTCATCGAATTGATGATCGCTTCGGTTATCTTCAGCTGCTTATCGGCATCTCGCAGGTCAATTCCCTTCGCCATCTTCCCCATGCCGCCTGGCAGCAGTTCCAGCAGCTGGCCAATCGGTCCCATCCTTCGCACCTGGCGGAGCTGGTTGGAGAAATCTTCCAGGGTGAATTCCCCGGACATCATCTTTTCAGCCTGCGAGCGAGCCGTCTCCTGTTCGAATGCGGCCTCGGCGCGCTCGATCAGGCCAAGGATATCTCCCATGCCCAGGATCCGAGAGGATAAACGACCAGGATCGTAGACTTCAATGGCATCCAGCCCTTCTCCGGTGCCGAGGAACTTGATCGGTATGCCGGTGACGGAGCGGATCGAGATCGCAGCGCCGCCGCGGGCGTCGCCATCGATCTTGGTCAGCATCAGGCCGGTGAGCTCCACCGCATCCCGGAAGCCCTTAGCGATGTTAACCGCTTCCTGCCCGATCATGGCGTCTACCACCAGCAGCGTCTCGCTCGGGGAAACACGCCGGCTGATGGCAGTGAGTTCGTCCATTAACTCCTGGTCGAGCTGCGAGCGCCCGGCGGTATCGAGGATCATCACACTGTAGCCCCCGTTTTCAGCCTTCTGGCGGGCACGCGTTGCCAGTTCCGGGGGTGCGACTCCGGACTCGGCGTACACCGGCACATTCAGACGCTCGCCTAGGGTCTGCAGCTGTTGCACAGCGGCGGGGCGGTATGGGTCTGCCGCAACCAGCATGACGCGTTCCCCCTGACTTCGCAGCAAGCGAGCAATCTTTCCGGCGGCTGTAGTCTTCCCGGAGCCCTGGAGCCCGACGAGCATGATGGTGCGGGGACGCGGCCCGCTCAGGTTGAGGCGTTCGGGCTCGCCCAGCGTGACGATCAGCTCCTCGTTGACGATCTTGATCACTTGCTGAGAAGGATTGAGCGCTCGGGAGACTTCCTGGCCCACGGCGCGTGTCCGCACCCGGTTCACGAAGTCCCGGACGACGCCGTAGTGCACGTCGGCTTCAAGCAAAGCCAGGCGCACTTCACGCATGGCGGCATCGACGTCGCTCTCGGAGAGTTTGCCGCGGCGACTAAGCTGCTTAAAAACCGCGTTCAGGCGGTCGGTCAGGTTCTCAAACATCTTCTAGATGAGGGTGTCTCCTCTCAAGGCAGTGCATTTTACTTTGGGAGGGGGGAAAGGTCAAGGGAGATAACGGAGGACGGTAGTCGGACGACGAACGACCAAAGACGGGAGACGAAGGATGGGGGAGGACGACGAACAATGGCGGGGATGTAAGATCCGAGAATAACGAGCGGGATCAGACCAACCGCGGCTGGTAGGGGGCAGGGGATTCGGCTTCGTCCCAAGGCAGGGGAGGCAGGTGGACCAGGGTGGAGACGCGCTCGTGGATGGCGCGGCACAGCCACGGATCCAGCCGTTCATCCGGGCAGTGGCAGAAGACGTAAACGTCTTTCCCTGTTTCAAGCCAGCTGGCGATATGTTCCGACCATTCACCCAGGAAAGTTTCATTGCGGGCAGGATCAGGGTGCCCGATATAGCGGAGAAAAGCGAAATCTGCGGTGGGCTCGCGGCGGATCGGCAGGTGCGGTTTCCGCAAGCGTGCTTCGAGCAGCCGCTTATAGACGCTGCCCTCCAGGATGCGGTCTCCGCGCAGGTCCTGGATCGGCCGGGTGTCGATGATCACCCGGGCTACCCCCCTGGCGGTTAGAAGGCGCGCGAGGGATTCCTGAGCAGCCTCGTCAAACCAGCCTGTATGCCGGACTTCTACCGCCAGTCTCACCCTGGAAGGCCAGTTTTCGAGAAAGCCGCGCAGGTCGCGCAGCTGGCCGGGCGGGTAGCTCGGCGGGAGCTGGAGGAACAGCGGGCCGAGCCGTGGGCCAAGCTGGCTCATGACTTCCAGGAATTCCTGCGCTTCTCCCAGGTGATCGAGCAGGCTGCCGGCGTGGCTGACCGTGCGCGGCAGCTTGGGGCAGAATTGGAAAGATTCAGGGGTTTCTGCAGCCCAACGTTGCAGGGTCCCCGCCGCGGGTACCGCGTAGAAGGTGGTGTTCCCTTCCACGGTGTTCAGCCGGCGAGCATACTCATAAAGATAATCCGATTGTTTCGTGCCCTTGGGGTAGAAACTTCCGACCCAGCCCTTATAGGCCCAGATCGGGCAGCCAAGGTAGAGGTTCATGGCAATTTAAGTATCGAAGGACATCCGGGGGTCCTGCCAGCAGACGAGATATCGGCCAGCATCAGGCGCGGGGCGGGTCTTTGCAACTCGCTCGAATTAGCCGGGCGTAGCCCCGTCGCCAGCATGCAGTGTTGGGCTGCCCCCGGATATGAAAGCTTGCTTCTTACGTACTCGCTTTTACTTGCGTTAAGCGATTTCAACTTCTGTCTTGGATGGGACAGCCCGACGGACAACATCGCCCACTGGTGAGTGCGCTTCTGCCCACTCCACAATTTCCCGTAGCTGCTCTGGCGTTACGCCATTCGCCCCGATACGCACACGAGTACGCATACTGAGCGCTCCAGCAGGGATGGTGTCATCCATTCCCAGCAAGCCGCGGTCATCTGACTCACTATCAACCGTCACTTCAAGTGTAGTAAGAGCCACGCCTAATTGTGCCGCGCGCATCGCAATAACTGTCGCGTCGCAGTTCGCAAGTGCGGCACGCAATAACCAGCCGGGCGACGGGGCTGAACCCCCGCCACCAACGGCTTTCGGCATATCACTGATGAGCATCGCACCGTTTGGCCCTTCAGCGCGACACCGAAGGTCTTCTTCAACGACGGCGGTAGCGGCCTTGTCGGTATAGCGGCACTCGTCAGGATGCCCCTCCAGGTACTTGATGACACCTTCAATGGATTGTTGAATGTGAGTGACAGACATGTTTATCTCCTTATCTCCTCTGATTGAACGTTCATGGTTTGGAACGAAGCGGCCCAACACCTATTATACCTATCCTAGATAAGGTTTCCGCGTTGGATTGTGCCGGATCATCGAGAATTGATGTAGTGCTGGGAAGAAGCAAAACGAATCCCGATTGGCGGGGTTATTTATGTTGCAGAGAGAGGTCTAAATCTGGTTCATAGAGCAATTTTGATCACGAAAGGATCACGGGCCTATGTCGAAAGTCGCCATTGTGACGGACAGCACGGCAACCATCCCGAAAGAGATTCAGGCTCAATACCCGATATGGGTTGCCCCCCAGGTGTTGATCTGGGGGGAACAGACGCTGGAGGATGGCGTGGATATCCAGCCGGACGAATTCTACGAACGCCTGGCCAGAGACCCTGTCCATCCTACGACGTCACAGGTCACACCGGCTTCGTTCAACAAAATTTTCCGCGAGCTGCTGGACCAGGACTACGAGATCCTGGCGGTGCTCATCTCGCCCAAATTGTCCGGGACGATCGAATCGGCGAACCAGGCCCTGGCGAACTTCCCCGGCGCTCCGATAGAGATATTCGATTCGAACTCGGTAGCCATGGCGATGGGCTTCCAGGTGCTGATGGCTGCCCGGGCTGCGAAAGAGGGCGCCAGCCTGAAAGAGTGCCGAGAGGTTGCCGAGAAAGCCCGGCCGTTAACTGGCGTGGTGT
>CAYQDF010000090.1:0-12779 GCA_964416175.1 uncultured Anaerolineaceae bacterium | reverse complement strand
ACTGAGCTTGATTTTCAGCCGCAAAGGCGTCACTCAAACCGACCGGGGTTTCTCTAGGCAGCATTGTATTTCTCTGTTGGAAAGTATTCAAAATTGCCTGCTGTAATGTTTGGCCATCAAATTCGAACTGTTCAGCCAAAACCCATAAATCGTCGAAATCTTTCATCCGGCTATTGACACTACCCAGAAAAACCAATGCCTGTAATTTTTCTGCCACAACACTCTCCGGGGGATAACCTCGAAGTTGTGGCGCTGGCATTTGAAGAATGGTCGGATACTTTAACATAATTGGAGCAGGAGATACCACATCGGCAAAGCCTATATCTATTTGGAGTGGAATCTTTGCCTTGCCAAGGTAACCTATCAGGTTGACTCGCACACCCTCATAATCCGCGTCTTCCTTGATCCGTTCGCTCTGGACAGTAAATCTGTCGAAGGCAAGGCCATCTGGCTCCACTTCCTGGACACATATTTCTTGGATAATCCTGGCCACAGCCTCCAGGTCGTTGGTGGTAAATCCTAAAAAATCAATATCGCGTGTCGGTCGGTAGACTGATGCTCCCCACGCCAGGAACATCAGCGCTCCCTTCAAGATAAATTGGTCAGAATAACTTGACCGGGATATCCGGTAGAGAAATCGCTCAATAGCGTAATATTGTAAAATTTCGTTAAATGGCCGATTGGTTGCGTGCGCCTTATTCAACAAACGCTGTCGAATAGAAGCCGGTAGATTTTTCATTTCGCTCATGCGATCGCCTCCAGGTAGGGCTTGATGACCCGCTCTACCCGATCGATCCGGGCGTAATGCTGTAAAGTTCCGATATTGAATCCTTCCCGTTTTCGGTAATCTCTCAACGCCTCCAGAGCCACATCCAAACCGATCTTATTTCGAAATTTAAAACAATCGGCGATGGTTTTCTCGATCCCGTATATTTTCACAGGTATACCATCCAGTTCATGGTTCTCAATGCCGGCAGAATATGCCTTTTGAGACAACCAGAAAATCCTGAGCGGTGGGTAATCAAGACGAGGCTTTTCCGCGGCGATGGGAAGAGCAACATAGACCTGGTGGGGAATCTGGGTAGTCAGCTCGTGGAATGACAGGGCAGAGATCAGACAAATCACCCCTTTGGGGATCTTCAACGCTACCTGTACCAGGTCAGTGTTCGAACCTAGTTCTGCGTCCGCCAGCCGGTAAAGTCCTCGGCTCTCGCGCAGGATCATACCGGCATCCCGCATCATGTATAGCGTTCGAGGAGCGATGCCTAGGCGGATAGCTTGTTGGGTTCGCAAAATCCCATTGTGACCTTGGAATATGCTTGTTGCGCGATCTATTGCAGTCTTCGTCATAGCTGGTTGTATAGAATTAACTGTGAATTCGAATAACTACAGTTAATATTATACACTTGATTTCTGTATTGTCATCCATCAATCAAGTCAAAAATGAGTTCGCCATGATCGTAACTCGCCCAGATTCCACGAATTTGGGCTTATGTTCACACCAATGGTGCATACCCCCCTTAAGCCGTTACCCCGGTTTACACCAGGTGCAAACCCATAAAAACCGGGGTTCACACCAACCAAATCAGGGTTTGGATCATACACGCAAAAGACGGAAATATACCAGGCACTCGTGTCAAAGTATTGGCCACACACAAATTAGAGTAAAATAGGTTCATGGTAAGTTGAATGGAGGTTGTATGGAGCACATTGTGGAAGCTCAGGTGATCGACTCATGCCACCTGAAGTTGAAGAAGCCGATAAAGATCGCGCCGGGGTCAACTGTATTGATCACCATTGAGTCCGCCGAAGGTGTTGCCGAAGAACAAGAATGGTATTTGCTCTCCCTACAGAGCCTTGAAGAAGCTTACGGCGGGGCTGAGCCGGATTACTCCCTGGAAAAGATCAAGGTCCCCAATCCTGAATATCGGCCATGAGAGAGGGGGATATCATCCTGACGCCTTTGCCGCAGGCGGACGGCGAGGTTAAAAATCGCCCTGCTATCTACCTGCGCGAGATGCCGCCCTTCCGAGATGCTTTGGTGTGTGGAGTCAGCACTCAGACACACCAGCTAGCGCCCGATTTTGATGAGTTGATCACCAGCCAGGACAGCGACTTTTGCAGCAGTGGGCTGGTCAGCGACTCGCTCATCCGGTTGGGCTTTCTGGCGGTGTTGCCGCGTCGGAATATCATCGGCAGTATCGGATCGATTTCACCCGAAAGACACAGACGATTGCTCCACAGGCTGAGCGAATACCTGGCCAAGGCTCGCTGACCAGGGCATCCTTTCACACCAACCAATTCAGGGTTTGCACCAGGGGGTCACACCAGCCTAAGAGGGGGATTACACCAGCCTTAAGGAGTCACTGCGAGGCAATTTTTACCGAAGCGATCTTCCTCGGTCAAGCAGGAAATCGTTTCGTCGCCAGGAACGCTCCTCGCGATGACATTGAAAATGGATTGGACTCGCCGGTCGCTACTGCCAAATTCATGTAAGTGCTTTGATCCTTCGCCGCCTGAAAGAGCGCCGGCGGCTCAGGGTGACCATAAACCGGGTGCAATTCGGGTGCATATCGCACAGACATACCAGACCATGTCAAGCTGAACTTAAGATGTCCACAAAAGAGGAACTTAAAAAGGTCCACTTTCCAGGATGTGAATTTGTCCACTGGCCTTCTTTCTCAACTTTTTAACATTCATCAGGTCTCTGAGAACCCTAAAAAATTCATATTCCCTGGCATGGAGTTGGTGTACAACCCCGCTGCGGGGTCAGAGGGTAGAGCTCTGCTGGAGAGCAACTCGAGCGCTGCACCCTGTGACCGTTGCCAGGGCAGAGAACCGGGCCAGGCCTGGTCGCAGTTCTCTGCTCTTTGATTTTGCCTGTGGCTCTCGGATGCGACCGGTTGACATAGATCTTCTCAAGTAATACACTTAATTATCAGATGCTCCGAGCATGGTGGATCCTGCCATGTCCTTTCGGAGCTTATCGTGACGTTCCATTTTGTCCTATTGCACCAACAGCTTCGCTCATCTCAATGATGTGCAAAGGATTGACTCTATGAGCATCATCGAAGTCTCCAATCTGACCAAGTATTACGGAAAAGCGCGGGGGATCGTGGATGTCTCATTCAGCGTGGAAGAAGGCGAAATCTTTGGTTTTATCGGCCCAAACGGCGCCGGGAAATCCACCACGATTCGCCTGCTCCTTTCGTTGATCCATCCAACCAGCGGCAGCGCCAGAGTTTTCGGAAAAGATGTGGTCGCCCAAGGCCCGGAAATCCGGCGCGATATTGGCTACCTGCCTTCGGAAGTCTATTACTACGAAGGCATGAAAGTCATCGACCTGCTCAAATATTCCGCCAGCTTTTACGATCGCGACTGCACGCGACGCATGCACGAACTCTCCGAAATTATGGAGCTTGAATTGAACCGCCGCATCAGCGACCTTTCCTACGGCAATAAGAAGAAGGTTGGCATCGTGCAAGGCCTGCTGCACAGCCCCAGACTGCTCTTCCTGGATGAGCCGACCGCCGGCCTCGATCCCTTGATGCAGCGCAAGTTCTTCAACCTGATCCGCGAAGAGAACGCCCGCGGCGTGAGCGTTTTCTTCTCCTCCCACATTTTGGGCGAAGTCCAGCGTTTGTGCACCCGGGTGGGCATCATCCGCGAAGGGCGCATTGTGGAGATCTCCAACATCCGCGCCTTGCAGCAGAACAACTATAAAAAGGTGGGCGTGACGGCTGAGGGCTTGAACCCGGCCTATTTTGATCTGCCGGGTGTGACCAATTTACATACGGATAACTCCACGGTGCATTTCTTTTACAAAGGTGATATCAATCTGGTGTTGCAAAAAATCAACGCCATCCAGGTCGCCGACGTGACCATAGAAGAGCCGACGCTGGAAGAGATCTTCATGCACTATTACGAATAGGCGGAGACCATGAAGGCGAACATCTACGCGCACGAACTCCGCACCCGACTGAAATCGGTGCTCAACTGGTCGATCGCTGTCACAGCGATCGTGGTTATCTATTTCTATTTTTATTCGGTATTTGCCGACCAGGCAGCGATGTTAAACGAAATGCTGGCAAATTTCCCCCAACAATTGCGGACTGCCTTCGGGATGGACAAGGTGGACCTATCCTCCGTGTTGGGTTATTACAGTTTCATCTTCCTGTTCGTCCAAATTTGCCTGGCTATCCAGGCCAGCAACTACGGCTTTGGGCTGGTCTCGATTGAAGAGAGCGAATTGACCGCCGACTTCCTGTTGAGCAAACCGGTCAGCCGCGGGGAGGTGCTGAACAGCAAACTGTTGGCTGCTTTGACCAGCCTGATCATCACGGATCTGGTCCTGTGTTTGAGCAGTTTTACAGCCATCTCTCTCTTTCGCGACGAACACGAGTACGAGCCAGGCATCCTCCTCCTGCTGCTGCTCAGCACGGTGATTTTCCAGCTCTTCTTCCTGAGCGTCGGGCTGGTCATTTCGTTGCTTGTCAAACGTGTGCGCAGTGTGACGCCGTACGCCCTCGGCTTAGGCCTCGGTGCGTATGTTTTAAGCGCTTTCAGCGGCGTGCTTGGGGATGTCAAACTGGAGCTGATCACGCCCTTTAAGCACCTGGACGCAGCCCAGATCGTCCAGCGTGGTGCGTATGACACGCCGCTGGTGTTGCTCAACGTGGCAGTGACCCTGCTATCGATTGCAGCAAGTTACTGGCTGTACATCCATCGTGATATTCCCTCGGTGTCATAAGAAGGTGGATTGTGAACATCTTAATTCGAGAATTGAAAGCCAACCTCAAATCGCTGGTCATCTGGAGCGTCATCATCACGCTGCTGATCATGATCGCGGTCGCCAAATTTTCCGCCTATGCCGGTAATCCGGAATTGCTGGCCATGCTCGATTCCATGCCCCCGGCCGTACTGGATGCCTTGAATATGAGCGCTTTTAACCTGACCACGGTGAGCGGTTTGTATGGAATCATGTTCGTCTACTTTGGATTGATGGGGGCAGTCGCAGCCGCCATGTGGGGCAGCGATATCATTTCAAAAGAGGAGCGTGACAAGACAGTCGAGTTTTTGCTCGTGCTGCCGGTATCACGCAGCAAAGTCGTCACAGCCAAGACGCTGGCGGCTCTGGTTAATTGTATCGCCTTCGTGCTGATCACCTGGGCGGTGTCGCTTTTGGCTGTGCGGTCGTACAATCCCGACCGGACCTTCTATGACTTCCTGAGGCTCGAAATGGGGGCGATGTTCATAATCGAACTGATCTTCCTTGCAATTGGTCTGCTTTTGGGCTGCGCAATAAAGCAAAATAAACGATCCGGTTCGATCGCGGTCGCCATCATCCTGGCGACATACTTCATTACGGTCCTCTCCACCATGCAAGAGGAACTGGATTTTCTGAAATACTTCACGCCATTCAGGTATTTTGACGCGGGCGAACTCTTCCACAGCGGCGAGATGGAAGGCGTGTACCTGCTTCTTTCGCTGGCGATCATCAGCTTCTCCCTGGCGGCGGCGTATCTGGCGTATAACAGGCGCGATCTGTATCTTTCGTGATGGAGCGGGTGGAGTTTATCCTTAGCCGGCGGAGCGCCCGTTTTGAGTGGAATCGTCTTGGTCTGCGCCACCGTATCCAGGCGATAGTAACCGACGTAAGCCCGCACCAGGCTCAAGTTGTTCTCTTCCACAAAGCGATTGTCGTTCTTCTGAAAGGGGCGGCTGCGGGAAAGTTCCATCCCTTTGACCCTGCCTTGGGGGAATTTGAGCAGGAAAGCATTGAAAAACTCACTGCCGTTGTCCGGGTGGAGCTCCACCAGGGAGAAAGGAAGCCGATTGAGGAGGCGTTGAAAGCCTACGGGCCAGTTTCCCGTTGATCAGCGGGATCAAGGCCTTGCGGTGCAACTCGGTGACCGCTTCCATCTCAACCAATAGGGCACTCCGTTCTTTGCGGCTCCGGGCTTGCCAGTAGCGAAACCGCATCTTGTGCAGATACTTGCGTCGTTCATCAATCGTTTTGCGTTCTTCAGGTGACATCGTTTCCTCGGTAATATTGGTAACATTTTCATTTGAGGGAACGATTATCCTTCAGTAACATTTTATTTGAATGAGCGCGACTCCTTGACCAATTCACGAGTTACCGATATAATCTTGTCATCATAGGATTATATCATTCCAACTGACCGCACCACTATGGTATAGGAATTCTGGCGATCTCAGATTGCCTGTTCGAAGCTGATTTTTACCCATCTATCCATCCTGGGTGAGCAGAAAGGATCTTGTATGCCAGGTCAGGTTCGGATGTGTCTGGTTGGGGCAGGCCGATCAGCAAAGGTGCATGCGAATTCACTGGTCAGCCATCTGCCAGATGCAAGACTGGTTGCCATCGTAGATGTCCAGCCTGAGAATCTGAACGACCTGGGAGACGCATACGGGATTGAGGGTCGTTACGCCAGCCTGGAAGAGGCCTTGCAGGGGGAAAAATTCGATGCGGTCGTCATCACCACCCCAACGTTTACCCATAAACAGTTAGCCACCCTTGCCGCGCAGGCCGGCAAGCATATCTTCCTGGAAAAGCCAATGGCTCTGACCATCGGGGAATGCGAGGCCATCATCCGTGCGGCGCGGGAAAACCATGTGCTTTTGCAGCTCGGCTTCATGCGCAGGTTTGACCCGGATTTCACCGCCGTGCACAAACGCATCCAGGCCGGGGAGATCGGTCGGCCCATGCTGGTAAAGTCCCTGACGCATGGCCCGGGCCTGCCGCCGCCCTGGGCGTGGGATCTGAAGTCCTCAAACGGTATGCTCGCCGAAGTCAACAGCCACGATTGGGACTGCGTCAGATGGCTGATGGGCTCGAATTACGAGCGAGTGTATACCGAGGCGGCAAACTTCAAAGGCGCAGCCCGTGGGGTCGACGCCGACAACTTCTATGACACCGCCCTGGTCAACATCCGCTTCGAAAACGGCGGGCTGGGAAGCATCTCAGGCGTCTGCCCATGCGATTACGGCTATGATGCCCGCGTCGAGATCGTCGGCGAAAAGGGGATTATCCAGATTGGAGATCTGAAAGGGAAATCGCTGGTGGTTTGCACCGATCGAGATACAGGATTGGTTACCCCAATTTATCGAACCTGGCCGGAACGCTTTGAATGGGCATATATCCGTGAGATGGAGCATTTCGTGGATTGCATTCGGCAGGAGAAGGAGCCAGTTGTGGGGGGCGAAGACGGCAAATGGGCTGTCGCCGGTGTCTTGGCCGGGAATAAATCTTTTTTGGAAGGCAGGGCAATCTATCTGAGCGAGATCCTCGACCAGGACGCAGGCAGAGGAGGATAAATCGATGCAGGCTGCGGTCTATTATGGACCGGATGATCTGAGGGTCGCAGACCGGCCGGTGCCGACCATCGGCCCAAAAGAGGTGCTGGTCAAAGTCGTCCGCACCGGGATCTGCGCCACAGACCTGCGCATCCTGCACGGCGCCCATCGAATGTATCCACCGGGGACGCTGCGCATCCCGGGGCATGAATTGTTCGGTGAACTCGTCGAGGTCGGCGCTTCGATCGACTGGCTGAAACCCGGGCAGCGGGTGTTCGTCGCGCCGAATATGGGTTGCGGTCGATGTCGTCAGTGCATCACGGGTAACAACAATCTGTGTGCCAATTTTCAGGCACTTGGGATCACCCTGGATGGTTCGTTCGCTGAATACATGCGCGTCCCGGAGGCAGCAGTCTCTCAGGGCAATATCATCCCCATCGAGGCAGCGATCGATCCTGCCGTCGCCGCGCTCATCGAGCCGTTCGCCTGCGTCCTGCGCGGCCAGGAGGCTGTAAACATCCGACCAGGTGATTATGTCCTTATCTTTGGCGCGGGTCCCATTGGGGTTATGCACGCCCTTCTGGCAAGGATGCGCGGCGCTGGTCGGGTGGTGGTCAGCGAGATCCTCCCGGAGAGGGCTGAGAAAATCGCACAACTGGGAGTCGACCGGGTTGTCAATCCATTGAGAGAGAACCTCCTCTCCATTGTGCGCGAAGAATCGAACGGAGATGGCGCTGATGTGGTGATCGTGGCAGTTCCGGCGCCTGAGGTGCAGGAATCCGCTCCAGAGCTCGCCGGGATCAGGGGCCGGATCAACTTCTTCGGTGGACTTCCGAAGGATAAACCTTTCATCCGTTTCAACAGCAACCTGGTGCATTATAAAGAGCTGATCGTCACCGGTACAACCGCATGCAGCACGAATGACTGCCATCGGGCTGCTGAGCTCGTCGTCTCGGGAAGGATCGATCTTTCCCCCCTCGTCAGCGCCAATTTCCCACTCTCCCTGGTCCGGCAGGCGTTCCAGGCTGCAGAGGACCGCAAATCGTTGAAGGTCATGTTGGAACCCTGAGTCGTCAGTGGTATTTGCTGATATTGAGCGACAAGGAGCTCGGATGCCGATCGATCAGCCATTTACATTCGATGTCCTGCACAGCGAGGAGATAAAGCCCAGCCGCTTCGACAACCACGTCCTGCGCAGACTTTCTGACATGAAGGGGCAGTTTTGTAACGCTGAGGCATACCAGGCCATGCTGGATAAACGGGATGTGGTCCTTTATGAGGTCTACGAGATACGGCGCCCCAGAGTGGCTGGAGAGCTGCTGCATGGTCTTTCGATCGTCCATCCTGGCAAGGTTGGGGATGAATATTTCATGACGAAGGGACACTTCCACAGCGTGCTGGACACCGCTGAAGTCTATTTCTGCCTGCGCGGGGAAGGCTTCATGGTGTTGGAGACGCCGGATGGGGAGTGGGCTGTTGAGCCCATGCGTCCCCACCGAGTTCTCTACGTCCCGCCTCGCTGGGCGCACCGTTCGGTGAATACCAGCCCTTCCGAGGACCTGGTGACATTTTTCGTATATCCCGGGAATGCCGGGCACGATTATCACTCCATCGAAAAGCAGGGTTACCGCAAACTCATCGTCGAAGGAGGAGGCGGACCCCAGATCATCGATAACCCGCGCTGGCTGCCACCGGAAAAACGCTGAGGGCGATCATGTTGAAAGATTTCCGTGTCCTGGTTACCCCAACAACCTATGGCAAGGACGATCCCCGCCTGCGTACCATCCTTGAAGCCGAGGTGGGAGAGGTGATCTACAATCAGACCGGACGCCCCTTATCTTCAGCGGAGCTCCTGCCTCTAATCCGGGGTGTGGACGGCATAATCGCTGGATTGGACAGGATCGACGACGCGGTCATTGCAGCCGCCGATCGCTTGAAAGTTATCTCCCGCTATGGCGTCGGAGTGGATACGATCGACCTCGAGGCAGCCCGCCAGAGAGGGATCGTGGTGACACACACGCCAGGCGCTAATTCCGCCTCTGTGGCGGAACTGACCATCGCCTTAATCCTTTCCCTGGCGCGCAACATTCCTCAGGCTGTCTTCGAGACGAAATCGGGCTGCTGGCCGCGCCTGAGCGGTCTTTCCCTGGAGGGGAAGACGGTCGGCCTGATCGGCCTGGGAGCCATCGGCCGGCAGGTCGCCCGGCGTCTGGGCGGCTTCGACTGCAGGATCATCGCTTTCGATCCATGGGTTGATGAGAAAACTGGAAATGAATTTGGCGTGCAGATGGTCGCCCTGGATGACCTGGTCAGTCAATCCGATTTCATTTCCCTTCAATGTCCCTTGAATGAGGATACGCGTGGGATGGTCGACAGCGCCTTCCTGAACAAGGTGAAGCCAGACACCTTTTTGATCAACACCGCTCGGGGTGAACTCGTAGATGAAATCGCCTTGTGCGAAGCTGTGCAAACTGGCAGGGTGCGGGGGGCCGCGCTGGACGTCCTTGCGGAACAGCCCCCGCGCCCGGACAACCCCCTGCTGGCCCTGCCTCAGGTCCTCGTCACACCGCACATGGGATCGCATACCGACAGTGCCATGAATGCGATGGGCTGGCAGGCGCTGGAAAACTGTCTTACGGTTCTGCGCGGCAAGGAACCGCTGCATCGTGTGCTCTGACCGCGCCCGGGAGAGGCAAAATGAGCGTACCTTCTCCTGAGAAAGAAGCGACCCTGCAGAGGATCAAAGAACTCGGTCTGATCGCGGTCATCCGCGGCCCAACCGCTAAGCTGACCTTAGCGATGGTGGATGCGCTGGTTGCGGGAGGTGTGCAGGGGATCGAGATCACCTACACCACTCCGGAGGCAGCCTGGGTGGTACAGCAGCTCTGCGAACGTTACGGCGAAGAGATCCTGCCGGGCATGGGGACGCTAACCAGGCCTGAGCAGGTGGAAGAGGCGGGTCAGGCTGGCGCGCGTTTCGTTGTCAGCCCACATTATGAACCAGGGCTCGCCCGGGCCATGGTCGAAAGCGGCCTGTTGACCATGCTAGGGGCTTTCACCCCAAGTGAGGTTTGGCAGGCGTTCAATGTTGGTTCGGATGTGGTCAAGATCTTTCCCGCTTCCGTCGCCGGTCCCGAGTATATCAAGGCCTTGCACGGACCCTTTCCGGAGATCCCCATGATGCCGACCGGGGGTGTGACGCAAGACAACCTCTCCGATTGGTTCGCAGCCGGAGTGATCGCTGTCGGCGCCGGGAGTAATCTGTGTCCCCCGCGATGGGCCAAGGAAGGCCGTTTTAAGGAGATCACACAGACTGCTGAGGATTTCGTGAAAGCCCTGGCTCGCGCCCGTGAGGGCGGCTAAGCTGTTCGAGATTTCGATGCTCACGAGAGACAAGGAGCCTGTAATATGCCTGATGACCAATCCTACCAGGTTGTCAAAAAAGAACGCCCCACGTTCTATTTCGTAGGAGTGACAACCAACCAATCTTCGATCATGAAGATCTTTCCCCGTTGGATGGAAGCGCTTGGCCTGCCCGAAGTGGTCATTGAGGGAATAGACCATCAGATTCACGATCGGCCCGAAGCCTATCGACGAACGGTGGCGCAGATCAAGTACGATCCGCTCTCCCTGGGGGCTCTGGTCACCACTCATAAGATCGACCTGCTGGAAGCTGCCCGGGATATGTTCGATGAGCTGCACGAATCAGCCCTACTCACCGGTGAAGTATCGAGCATCTCAAAGCGCGATGGCCGACTGATCGGCCACGCGAAAGACCCATTAACCGCTGGCCTGAGCCTGGATGCGTTCCTGGAGCCAGGTTATTTCGCCCACAGCGGCGGACACGTGCTGTGCTTCGGCGCCGGCGGATCCGGAAAAGCCATCGCCTTGCACTTTATCAACAAATCGAACCCAGTCGACAAGCCTGAGAGGATGATCGTTGTCAACCGCTCTCAAGGGCGGTTGGACTCTCTCCGTACCATGGTCGCGAGCCGCCAGACAAATATCCAATTCGAATACATTTGCAACGCTGATCCTCAGATCAATGATGCCATCATGGCCCGCCTTCCGGAGGGCAGCCTCGTCATCAATGCCACCGGGATGGGCAAGGATTCGCCTGGTTCTCCGGTCACCGACGGTGGATTGTTCCCGTGCAACGGAATCGCTTGGGAGATAAACTATCGCGGCGAGCTGGATTTCTGGCACCAGGCGATGGCGCAGCGTGAGAGCCGTGGTGTCCGTGTCGAAGATGGCTGGCTCTACTTCCTCCACGGCTGGACGCAGGTCATTGCCGAGGTGCTGCATATCGAGATTGATCCCGAAACCTTTCGCCGGCTCGCCGCGATCGCGGAAGATCTCCGCCCGCCGCTCATTTTCAGGCCGCGCGTAAAGGTTGTGCAAGCGAATGAGTGATATGTCGAACTGCATGAAGGCGAATATCCTGGGAGTGCGCGCTTTCATGCTGGAAGTTGAAAGGAAGGTATCCCAGGGAAAGGAGGAACACAAGGAGAAGAAGCGTATGTCCCTTCTAACGAATTCTTACCAGGAAGCTCTAACCATCCGACCTATACTATGTTCGACCAACTTTTTTCCAAGATCAGGAAGGAGGAGTGTCATGTCTGTGAAGAAAGGGTTGACCCCCATCTTGTTGAGCCTTATCGTTGTCTCAGGGCTGCTACTCGCTGCCTGCCAGCCGCAGGCTACAGCGGCTCCGACCCAACCGCCGGCTGGAGAAACGCCTGTGGTTGAAACCCAGCCAGCTGCTGCGGAGGAACGCTGGCAGCAGCCCATCGTGATCGGCTGGACACCGCCCGACATCACTGGCGTGTTCAAGACTGCTACCGATTTCTTCGAGAAATCAGCGGCCGACGGCAACGCCCATGGCTTCAACATCCAGGTGATTGCCCAATCACCAGCCACCCACGTGGCTTTCGCGGACCAGGTCGCCATCATCGAAGATTACATCCAGCGCGAGGTGGATGTGATCGCCATTTCGCCGATCGAGGTTGAGGTGATCAAACCTGCCGTTCAGAAAGCCAATGAGAGAGGTATCCCTGTGATCATCGTCAACCTGCTGGAGCCAATCGAAGGTTTGACGATTGACTCGTACATCGGGTTTGACAACACGGTCGCCGCGGAAGTGACAGCTTACGCGTTGCTGGATTACTTCGGTGGACCAGGGGTCCTAGGCACTGGCGAGCAGGTCGAGGTCACACCTGACCAGTATCTGGACATTGAGTTCTGGCGCGACCTGTACAGCGGCCTCTCTGATGATGAGAAATCCCAGATCATCGCCCGGGGTGCCATCATCGAGGGGGTTGCCGGCGGGTTCTTCTCCACCGCCCGCCTCAATGGCTTCCACAATGTCGTCGACCAATTCCCGGGCATCGAGATCGTTGGCAGCCCTTGCGCCGCGGACTGGAACCGCGAGAAGGGCGTGAAGTGCACGGAGGACATCCTGC
>CAYQDF010000089.1:0-12784 GCA_964416175.1 uncultured Anaerolineaceae bacterium | reverse complement strand
GTAGTCGAAGAACGCATCCGCTGCTCCGCTCAGGGTGCTTCGCTCATGGAAAACCAAATGTGACATTGTCGAAGTAGAAGATATCTCAAAATGCTCTATTGCAAGGAGTTGGAAAACTAAAACGTCATGTGTCATTGCGAACCGCCGAAGCGGCTGAGGAAATCGCAAGCCGCCATCCAGATCTCCACCCTCCGCAGCCGGATCAGGCTGCGCCTGCGCAGGCTTACCGGGTTGTAAGCCCAGATCAGCCACCAGGCGTAGAAGTTCTCCCAAAATTCGCCGAACCTCCCAAGCGGGCTGGAATAAGGCAGGACGGTGAAGCCAAGCCGTTCAACCAGCTTGACCCCCCCGGAACGGTCGGGCAGTACCAGCAAAGACGTGCTCCCGCCGACCGCCTGGATGGATTCGGTTTCCAGGTTTGACTCCAGGTAGCTCGCCGCATAGCCAAGCGAGCGGATGAACATCCGTTGCGTCCGGCTTGCCCAGCTGAAATCCGGACCGGCTGGCGGGAGAGGCGGAATACGTGTATTCCACAGGTGAAGGAAAAGCACCGGCGCTCCCCGAGGCACTGCTGCACCGGGCAGCCGGAGTGGGCGGCGGGCTTTCCCGATGCTGAGGCGCAGCAGGCAGTCCTCTGCCTGGCAGAATTCGAAGACCCCATATTGTTTACTCAGGAAAGTATCGAAGCGGTGAATGACCTCTCGCACAGTCACCGCCCGCCGATCAGGACGATGCCGGCCACGATGAACAGGGTGCCCAGCCACTGGGCAGGGGTGACAGCTTCATGGAGCAACAGGCGGGCAGCGAACAGCTGCACCCCGATCACGGTCAGCCCTGCCGAGATCGGATAAGCCACGTGCAGCGGGATAAACCGCATCGCGCCGGTCAGATTCAACACGGCAATAAACCCGGACAGGTTACCCACGACCTGCCAGGCCAGGAACCCTCGCCAGGAGGCGCTGTTGGCGGATAACTTAAACCCGGTGTTGGCAAGTATGTTGAAAAATAAATTTCCCAGGATCAATGCGACCACCAGGATTCCGCTCCGGCTGGTCAGCCCTTGAGTACTTTCCCGTAAACCGGCGGGGATCATTTCTGCACCTCCGTGGAGCCTGTGGACTTTAAAGCACTTGCTCTTTGCGCCTCCATTTCCCCACTAAACCATCCCATGATCTGCGCCAGAAGGAGGGCCGCTTTCTTTCCCAGCTGGCGATCGCCTCCCCGGCGAGCACGTAACCCTGCTCGATCAGATCGGAGGTTCTCTCGAAGTCCCACATCTGGACAGGGTCCTGGCCAACCAGCTCGATCCTCTGGACAGTGACGCTGCGGTTTTCCGCCAGGGCGATTTCCATCTCCGCCTGGCGCCTGGAGACGGTAAAAAGCAGTTTCCCGAGGAACTGCCTGAATCCGGGCGGGGACAGGACAACGGCCCGTGGATCGAACAGGTCCAGGGCGATGATCTGTGTGGCGCCGGCTGAAAGGGCGGGCTCCACCGGCAGGTTGCTCACCAGGCCCCCATCCATCAGAAGCCGCTCGCCGGCCCGCATCGGCGAGATCCACGGTGGCAAAGCAGTGGATGCCAGCAGCCCTTCCAGAACGGTTTGACCGGGTTCGAAACCGTAGACGACCGCCTGATAGGCGTTTAAATCAGCAGCGACCATCAACAGCTGCACACCCTGGATATCGCTGAACTTGAGGTCCGGCTCCAGGCCGTGTTCGATATAAAACGACCGCATCCGGTTGAAAAGCGAGGCCATTGGGCGGTTGAAGATGGTCCGCAGGGAAAGCCAGAGAAAGTTGGACGGCAGGAGGCCAGCTTTGGACGCATCGCTCCAAGCAGCAATTAGCCCGGGGATGGTCTCCAGGCTGACTCCGTGGACGGCAAGATACGCGGCATTCACGGCTCCGATCGAAGTGCCAACCAGGATGTCAGGGCGGTAGCCAGCCTCCAGCAATGCCCGGATCGCGCCGACCTGCAAGGCGCCGCGCGATCCACCGCCGCTGAGGACGAATGCCAGTTTTTTCATTCCGGGAGATTATACCTGCCCAACAATCACACCCCATTGGTCCCTTCGTCAGCGGCGTGCGCCTCCCCGGGCCACTCCCTTCCGTCAAGTGAAGAGGGCGCCTGAGCGGATTCGAGGGCTGACCGTCTCTTCTCCAGCCGGCGGCGGCGTGGCCAGTCCAGGACCTTCTTCGCTGGAATAGAGAGGAACAGGAGGACCGTGTAGATCTGGTAAATCGGGGGCTGCCGGTCTTTCCAGACCAGGAAGGCGAGCGAGCCGAGTCCCAGCCCCGCACTCAGATCGAAGTTCCGGAATATCAGGTAAGACGAACCGAATACAGCCAGTCCCCAGACCGTCGGCCACGGCGAGAGAACGAAAAGCGTGCCAAGGATGGCAGCCATGCCCTGCCCGCCGCGGAAACCTGCCCAGATCGGGAAATCGTGCCCGAGCACTGCGCAGATCCCCGCCGCCAGCTGCCAGCCCGGGTCCAGGCCGTAATACCGGGCGATCAGCACGGCCGCTGCGCCTTTAGAAAAATCGACTGAGCCGACAAAGGCGCCTGCCCCCCATCCCAACGAGCGGGTGACGTTGCGTGCCCCCATGTTCCCGTCGCCGATCTCGCGGATATCGACTCCGGCTACCTTCCGGGATACGAGGAGGGCAGTCGGGACAGAACCAAGCAGATAGGCGATGACGAGCACCAGGTAGCCGGCAGGCAGGAAGTCAAGTACGATCATCGTGCACCTCCAGGAGGCCTGGTGACCGCTGCCGGGAGGAAAGCTGAGACAGGCCTCGACGAATGTGCCCTCCCCGGTTTATATTTCCAGGTAAACGTCCGTTAACTTGATTGAAAGCGCTGGCGGTTGAAACCGCGCCTTTCGGGGGCACGAAGCCGACCTCCGTCAGCTTGATTTCAGCCCAGGCAGGTGTGCTTCGTGAATTTTGTAGCCGGGTTCAATCTCCAGGTCAGTTACCGAACGATATCTTCCAGCATTTATTATAGTGCTTATCTGCCGCCTCGGTTGCACAAAAGGTAATCCGGGGGCCTCGAGGCGGGCTGGACGCCCGGCGGCTGGGGTATAATTCCACCATCAACCTACAAAACAATTCCCTGGCAGGAGGCAGAAAATGAGCGAGGAGATCGGCGGTTCCCAGGTGCAGTCGAACGGCGCGACATCGAACACCGTTGCGATCGTGGCGATTATCGCAACTGCTGTGGTGGTGCTGGCATGCGTGGCGGCCTGCGCGCTGGCAGCCTATGCCTTCCTGAGCAATCCTCCGTGGGGATTTCTATAGCAATCCCCTGGTTATCGTAATTCCCAACATACCGGGTAAAACCAGGTCTTAGTATTAGGCTTCGCCTTCGAGGTTCCCCCTTCAAATCCCAATGTCCCGGCTGACTTTTACCCGATCGGGTCTCTCCGGAGACTCCCGGTCACGCGCCGCCTTCGGGAGGTCTGAGCGCGCCGAGCAGAGCGTTCATCATCCGGGTCCGGTAGTCGACTGCGGTGGCAACGTTGCGCTGGTGAATGTCATACAGGGCAGTATCGACCTCCAGGACGCCTCCCTGTCCCATCCGCAGGGGGATGACCGTCTCGCTGTCGGCGTCGAGCTTCACGACGGTGCTCGCAACCGGGCGGGCCTGGGAGAAATCGACGGTCGCTTCCGAGCCGATCTCGACGTATTTGGTGATCACTTCCATCGTTGCGACATCCTGAACATACTTCGCCACCGTCGCGGCGACGTTTTTGAGGGAGGTCAGGTAATCGGTTGCCATGATACTGCTCCTTATTGAAGGTTTTGGAATTTTTCCACGTCCGTGAGGATCTGGTTGACGAATTTCCAGGCCAGAGGCAGCGCGAGCAGCGCCCCGCCGGGAGTCGCCAGGAGCACTGCCAGTTTGGCTGCGCTCTGAACGGTGACCAGAATGGCGTGAAGTATGATGTTCCGAGAGGCCAGCGCCTGCGAGAGGGATCGCTGGTGGTCCTGGTACTCGAGGGGTTTCAATTCGGTTCCCCAGGCAGTATCTGCGTCCCCATCCCAGCTGACGATGGTCCGTGCGATCAGCTTCTCCCCCACTTCGGTCTCGACCCAGGCGAAGTGCGAAATTGTGCGCAGCAGGCGGTCGATATCGGCGTTGAACCGCTCGAAGGCTGCCTCGAGCTTCCCGCGCTGTTCTTCATCGACGGCAAAACTGACTCCCAGGAGGGGCTGCCGGAGGCTCTGGAGGGAAGCCAGCAAGTCCGTCTCCGGCTCGGGAAGCGCCTGGGCCGCTTCGATGTCGAAAGCGATCCTGCCGGAAGACGCCAGGCGGGTGCCTTCTAACAGGCGGTCGATGCGCTCCGGCACTCCCTCCAGGGCTGCCTGGGAGCTTTCCAGGAGGGCCTGGCGTTCCCTGAGCTGGGTTTCTGCCTTCTCGGGGTCCGCCGGCAGGGGCAGCCGCCAGACCGGCGCAGATACTCCCCCTGCCTCCTCCAGGCTGTAGGAGATGCCAGGCGAGCTCGAATCGCTGGAGGTTCCCCACATCTCGAAGATGGCAGGCGTTGAGACCTGGCCTTCTGCCTGTCCCGCTTGCGCTTTCCAGCCCATCGATTCCTAGGGTTTGATCAGGTTTGCCAGTCCGGTGACCGCGGAGATGGCAGTCTTGAGCAGCTCCATCCGGCTGTTCTGAGCCTGCGCGAGCATTTCCATGTGGATCCGCCACAATTCGGAATCCACCTCGCCGGCGTCTTCCGGGACGCAGACCAGGGTGTCTCCATCGATCTTGACATGGGTCAAGGCGCGCAATTCTGCACCGGTGAAGCGCCCCTCCACGAACTTGACTGCGGCGACGTCCCGGCTGACGTACGTCGCCACCTCCAGGCTGGCAGCATCGTCCAGCGCCTTGCCGAGGAAGTCTCCTAATCGATCGACCAGCTTTCCCAGCCCGCTGCTGACATTGGCGCCAGCCTGGCGGAAGACATCACCGAGGCCGTAGTCGACAGCCGCCCCGGTCGCGGGGATCTGTCCCGGAGGTGGAGGAGGTCCTGCTGCCGGTTCCTCCGGGGCAGGGGTCGGTCCCCCTGACGGGATGGGCTTGACGATGGTGATGACTTCTGGTCGTTTGGCTTCTGGTTCCGGCTTTTCGCCGACCATCAGCCTTACGGCTGGGTCGCCGAGGATCAAGTAATTGCGGGCGTCGTTGTTTGCGGTCCACATCCCGGCGACCTCGAGGTCGTCGGCTGTCTTCCCGAAGGAAATATCTTCGAGCAGGACGCTCAGGTCAGAAGAGATTTCGGCATATCTCTCATTGAAGAACTCCAGGGCTGCCCCGACGGGATACCTGTTCATCAGCTGGCTCAAGGCGCTCCGGAACACCGTGAGCTGGCGGCCCGCCTTTGCCCACATGAAGGAATAGCCCCACGCCCGGTCGACGTGCCCGACGAAGGCCAGCGCGCCGCCTTTCGGGTGGGCGAGCATGCGCTGCGGCAGGCCTGCCAGGAATGCCCGGGGGGCGATCTCCGTGCGAGCCTTGAACGCCTGCTGGGCAAACTCGTCCAGGCGCGGCGTCCCCGCGCCGTAGCAGGCGAAACAGAACGCGATCAGCCCAAACAGGTTCGCATCGTCTGGGAGGTCGTCCGCCGCGAAGTAAAAGTCCTGCGGGATAGGCTTGCGCCAGTTATTGGGACCCGGCCAGTCCTGGCAGAGCAGGGCCCCCTGGTGAGGGAGCTGGCGGGCGTCGCCGTAAGGGAACCCCATGCCATGGCTGGCGGTGAACAGCAGCCCTGGCGTCCCCGGGCCGCCCAGGCGGGAGACCAGCCCGCTCTTGGTAGCCTGGTCCTTGAGGACGGCTTCTACCGCCCAGTCTTTGTAATCCTCCGCGAAGGCCTCCGCCAGGGGCTGCACCAGCTCCTGGATGCTCAGATTGGTCGCCCGGTCATCCGGGTTGCTCACTCCGAAGAAGGTGATCTTACGCGGGAGAGCCAGTTTCATTTTCTCGGCTTCCACGACGCTGTGCGCGTAGCGGGCGTAGTCTTCCAGATTGTCGAAGTGGATGCGCCCGACGGCGAACTGGATGTCGAGCTGGGTCTGGAAGCGGTAGGGGATGTTTTCAGGGCTACCGGCGATGAGCAGGTAGTAAGGCAGTTTCGTCGGATCGACCGCGCCGGGTCCGACGCTGTGGCGGCTCAGAAAATCGTTCTTCGATTCACCCGGGCGGTAGCCATCGGCCCCGCTCAATTCCTTGAAAAGGCGCTCATCTTTCTGGGAAGCCTGCTCGCGCCGCCATTCGATCAGCTCAGCCAGAGCTTCCCTCATCCCCGGATCGGCGTCGTGGGCGAAGATGATCCCCCAGCCAGCCTGGGACAGGTCTGCCGGGTCTACCTCCCCTGCCACGCCGTAATGACCGCCCAGGGATTCGAGCTCGTGACGGCGCCTGAGCTCGGCGAGCAGCGCCTCATCCTGGACTTCACCCCGGGCGATGGATGAAAGCGTCGCAGCCGTCAGCTGGGGGAGCAGGTAATCGCCAGTGCTCCCATCGATCCCATTGAAAAACAGCTCTTCCATATCAGTCCTTTCTCGAAATCCCTAGGGCCATTGATCACAGGTCTTGCGGTATTCGGGATCTTTAACATATTTCGCCCACTCGTCTGGGGTCAGGTTCCTGCCGGCCAGCCCGCAGGCTCTGGTCCTCCACTGGTCGACATCTAAATCCCAAAAGGCGACCGTGCCTGCCTGGCTGCCGGAGGCGAGCGCCATCCCGTCCGGGCTGAAGGCCAGAGCGGTCACCGCGCCAGCCCCGCCGGTAAAAGCGCTCCCGTAAAGCGACAGGGTTTCGAAGTCAAGCATGATCACACCGCCGAAGCCGGTCCCGCCCGCGAGCAGCCTTCCGGAGGGTTCAAACGCCAGGCTGGTGAAGCCCCCCAGCTGGGCAAACTGGAGACCGTCGACCAGATCGAAGCTTCTTCCATCCTCGGCATACCAGAAAGCCATCACATCGTCCTGGGTCCCGCCGACCAGGAACAGGCCGCCCGGGCTGAACGCCAGGCTCGTGAGGTTGCCCTGCTCAAGTTCCAGGCTTGCGAACCTCTCCTGTGCTGACAGGCTCCACAGCTGGATGGCGCTGCGCTCGCAAGTAAGCCTGCGGCTCGGTTCGTCGACGCACAAGCCGACTGCCAGGGTGTCGCCGTCCGGGCTGAACGCCAGGCTGTCGACCGGGTAAAAAGCGCCGCCTGCGAGCAGGCCTGCCTCCGTGTAAGTCCCATCTGTTTCCGCCCTCCACAGACGGGTGCTGCTGTCGCCAAATCCAAGAGCGAACCAGGTCCCGGTCCCGTCCATTGCTGCCGCGGTCGGGTAGAGGTTGGTTGAATAGAGCTCCTCCGCAGCTCCTGATCCGCGATCTGCTCCCCAGATAGTGACCGCATCAGGCAACACGCCGAGCATGAGCATCGTATCAAACGATGGTATTGCCAGGCTTCTCAGGAGTCCCTTGCCATCGGAAAATAGAGATCCGAGGGGCTGCTCGGCAGCGATCGAATACAGCCTGGAACGACGGTCCAGACCAGCCGTCGCCAGGATCGGTGTCCCCACGGAATTGAAGACCACACTGGTTATGCGATCGGTGTGATCCTCCAGCTGATCGATCTTACTAAAGGTAGACAGATCCCACAGCACGGTCAACCCATCCTCACCGCCGGCCGCCAGCACTTTTCCATCTGGGCTGAAGGCGACGCCGGCCACGTCCCCGGGGAAACCCTCGAGTGGGTAGTCTTCGCCCGTCGTCAGGTCCCACAGGATGACTGTGACGTCTTTCTCGCCGCGGTGGTCGTCCCCGCCGGAAGCCAGCCATTGACCATCCGGCGACCAGGCCACCCGGTTCACACTCCCTTCGTGACTGATCGACTCGAAGACCACTTCCCCAGAAACGATGTCATAGATGCGGACGGCAGCATCCGCGCCGCCCGTCGCCAGGTGCGAGCTGTCCGGAGACCAGGCCACGCTCAAGACGTCAGCCACGCTGCCGCGCGGGAAAACCGACTTTACGAAATCGGTGGTCTCGGCATCGCGCAGGATGATCTCCCGCCCGGCGCCAGCCTGCGCCAGCAGGCTTCCGTCCGGGCTGACTGCCAGGCTGTAAACAGGGGCGCCCGATGGATTGAAATCCTTGAGCTTGATTCCCGAGGCCACATCCCAGTACACGATGTTCCCCAAATCGTCCCCCGTGATCAAGATCTCCCCATCGGCGGATAAGTAAACCGAATTGATGGCCTGCTCCCCGGTGCTCTTCGTAAGGATCGATCGCGAAGTGGGGACATCCCACACGGAGACCTGGCCGAACTCCCCGCCAATCGCCAGCCGGGCGCCATCCGCCGAGATCGCCAGGGTTTTGATCGGGACGGACAGGGCTGGAGGCGTGGCGTTGACCGGAGAAGTGTACCAGCTGAGCACTGACTGCAACCCGCTCAGTAAAGCATTCCGCGCCTGCAAGGTATCTGCGGCGTTCAGCGCTTCGAGGCTCAGCAGGAACGAGAGGTCAGGCTGTTGCCCCAGGATATTCAGGGAAAGCGCGGCCAGTTCGCCGGAATGGGCCAGCCGCTCTTCGGCGATTGCGGCTGCCTCCGCGGATTCCGCCCGCGCCTTGTCCGCCTGGGCGGTGGCTTCGGCAGATTCCGCCCGCGCTTCATCGGAGCGAGCCGTCGATTCAGCCGCCACGGCGGTTGCCTTGTCGGCCTGGGC
The DNA here is from genome assembly GCA_964416175.1 of uncultured Anaerolineaceae bacterium. Lineage (GTDB taxonomy): Bacteria > Chloroflexota > Anaerolineae > Anaerolineales > UBA4823 > CAYQDF01. The sequence continues at coordinate 4,064 of CAYQDF010000089.1, read as the reverse complement.
TGTGCTTTCCGCTGCCCTGGCAGTCGCCTCGGAGATCCGGGCGAGGGTTTCATTTTGGAATGAACGCTGGCCAAAGAACACAGCCAGGACGGCCAGCAGGACGGCCAGCAGGCTGAAGAGGGTGATGATCCGGTTCCACCGGCGGAGCCGGCGGGCTTCTTTGGCTTTCTCGACCGCTTGCTGGCGGTCCATTTCTTCCCGGCTCGCCTCGAGAAAATCCGCATCGACCGGGGAGAGCTCATACGGATGGACCTCTGCCCATTCCTGGGCTTCTTTCAAGGCCTGGTCGCGCAGCAGCAGGCTGTCTGGCCGGTCCTGGCTGTTCCAAAGAGCAGCCTGACGCTGGACCAGGCTGAGGTTCGCCTGTAGCCAGGCCGCGTTGCTGCGCCGGATGGGATCGATCAGTCGATCGTGAGCGAGCTCGAACCAGGTGCCGCCGCCGCGCTTTTCCGACCGAATCAGGTGCGCGTCCTCCAGAAACCGGATGGCGTGGTTATCCAGCCCGCCGCTCTGTTTTTGGCCCATCAGGACCTGGCCGCGGATGCCCTGCTCGGTGATCAGCTGGTTCTCGACCCAATCCCGTACAAGCCGTTCGCTGACTCCAGCCTGTCCAGCAGCCGCCGCGACTCGCTCCGCGTAATAGTCCGCCAGGGCGGTGTCCACGTCGCCGATGGACTCGACGTCTTCCAGGGAGATCTTTCCAGCACCGGCTGGCATCTGGTCCCACAGGCGGAAGCAGACCACCTGGAGCTGGACCGGTTCGACGAAGGGCCCTAATTGCTCTTCAACGCTTCCATCCGGGCGCTGGACGCGCACTCGCCGCAGGTCGTCGACCAGCTTATGGGCAGCTGCATCCTGGAATTCGACCCCTGAGTCCCTGGCAGGTCCCTGGATGGCCTGCAGCGCAGCATCCTTGCCCAGCAGGTCGAGATGATAAGTGTTTGCCAGGCGGGTCGGCACCGGACGCAGGTAGGGATCGAGCGCGGCGACAAAGTCCTCCCGGATCGAGAAGAGCGCCCAGCGTTTGCGGTCACGGAGCGCTGCGCCGACCTGGCTGAAGAAGGCCATTTTTACATCCCGGTCCGTGGCATTCAGGGTGAGGATCTCCTCGAACTGGTCGAAAATGACCACCTCGGTATCCGGCGCGGAGTCTCCTCTGGGGCGATCCGCCAGGTACCCTTCGAGGGTCATGCAGGCCAGCGCTTCCTGGGGCGCGGTCTCCTCCCCGGGCAGGTCTTCTTCGAGAGAAAGGATGGCGCTGAACACATAGCGGTTGAACCCGTCCAGGTCGCACAGCACAGGAGGGGGTTCCAGGTTGACGCGCACGGTCGGCAGGACTCGAAATCCCTCTTCTTCCAGGTGGGGCAGGAGACCGGCCTGGACGAGAGAGCTCTTCCCTGCCCCTGAGGGGGAATGGAGCAGGACAATCCGCTCGGCGATCAATAAATCGAGCAGCTCGCGGATCTCCCGCTCTCGGCCGTACAGCCGCTCACCCTGCTGGAAGGCGCGCGGACCCACGTAAGGATTCAGACGAACTTGTTGAGAAGTCATAATCCTGGCCTGTCAGGAGCTGCTTGCGCTCCAGTGTTCGAGCAGTTCTTTGAGAAAGTCCTGGGGACTGCCCCAATACAGGCTGATATCGGCACCTTTCGAGAAATAGTTCTCCAGATAGCGGCGGGCGCGTTCGGGAGCGAGAATCCGCCCTTCCTCGGGTTCGATCTGGGCGGCGATGTGGGCGTAACGGTCCCGCCGTCCGCCGCCCTGTTTGGAGAGAATACTGCGGAACAGCACGCGGAAGTTCCAGTCGTCCATTTGATAACCCAGGAAGAGCAGGGCGCTGTCCGTCAACGCCCGCCGGATGACAGGCGGGATGAGGTCTTTATTCCCGGTGGTTCCGATCAGGAAATCGAAATAGTCGTCTTCGGTAAGCACCACCGAGTCCGGCTCGTCCAGCCGGCCAAACAGGTGGTAGACCAGCGGGCGCTCCGGCGTCGGGTAATAGTCCGGTTCGCGATCGAAAACCGTCTCAGCCTGTTCGACGTATTCGTTCCAGGGGCACAGCAGGATCTGCGGGTCTTTCCCGGCTTCCGCCAGCGCAGAACCCAGCAGGTTGTGGATGTTTGTGGTGATATAGATCGGCAGGGGCAGCTGGGCGAGGATCTTGGTCGGTTCGAGCGGGTCCCGCCGGCGCCAGCTGGCCCCCACGGCTTCGATCAGCTTGTCCAGGGTGACCTTGGTCTGGAAAAGATCCTCCGGCAGCTCTTCCCGAAAACGCGTGTTGATCTCGCGGGAAAGGTGCTCCTCCAGCTCCTCGAGGGGAAAATCGTGGTACTGGTTGATCGCCAGATACTGGGAGACCTGGGGCAGAGATTCGCGCTCGTGCGGCGCCATGGGAAAGTGATAAGTTTCCGCCCACCCCTGCGCGATCTCGCGCTGGGTGCCGAAGATCGGTTCGTACAACCCCGGCCCCAGGATCGGCGTGACCTGCTGGCGTTTGATGCTGCGCAGCAGCGCCGGCCATTTCTCGAACCCGGCGCGTTCGTCGCCGAATCCGGGCACGTACCAGATGCGCCCGCTCTTCAAACGCATGTACAGCACCGGCATCCAATAGTCTGGACGCTGGCGCACGCTCCCCCTGGCGACCGCCATGGCGCGGTCGATCTGCCCGTCTCTTCGCAGCTCGGTGAAGAAGACCGGCATAAACTGGCCGATCGTCTCCATGCTGACCTTGCCCTGCATGGCGATCACCGCCGGGACGCCGGCCTGGGCCAGGCGGGGCCCGAGTGCGGACAGCGCCTCGCCCGCAGTTTCCCCCGCGCTCTCGCAGGACGCCAGAACGATCAGGCGCGGGCGCTGGGTGAGCTCCTTCAACCGGGCAACCAGCTCGTTCCCGGAGATGCGGGCGACTTGCCCCTCATCGGATTCGAGCCAGAGCCAGGGCTCGTCCTTGACCAGCGCGCCGTGGCAGACCAGGTAGAAGACGTCGTACCCTCCGCTCTGCGGATCGCGCAGAGTCGCGATCAGGTTATCCAGGGTAACCCGGTATCCGTCTGGGAGTAACTCAGCCGGGATGTCTCCCAGCCCCGATCTGGCTCGCTCGAGCTCGCCAGCGACATCGATTGGGGCGAGCTTGTAATCCGATAGGTCACCCGGGTTAGCGATCGCCACCAGCGCCTTTAATTCCCCTCTCGGCCGCAGGCGCACCGGCCTCCAGTCGAGGCTGCTCAGGTAGCGCGAGAAGAGCAGGTTTTCATTTGTGCAGAGCTGGGAGTCATCCTGGGGATCCCGGAGCGTCTCCCAGCGGATGGCGTGCAACTCGGGTGCACTGGCGCCGACCAGCAGGCGCAGACGGACGGGCGCATCCAAGGATTGGGCGCTGGCGCGGGCCTGGTCGAAAGCGCTCCGGGCGCCTGGCTCCGCGAAGAGGTCCTCGCTGAGCTTGCGGCCGTATTCCACCGGGGCCGAAAGCAGCCTGTTCAAACCTTCCAGGTCGAGCCTGGCGAGGATCGTCTCGTTTTGTCCCAGGCGGATGTCCGCGTCGCTTTCCGGCTGGACCATGCGGAACTCCAGCGTGTAAGCTTCGACCTCGTGCCGGTGGATGCCGATTTCCAGATCAGCGTATTGAGTCATTTGTTCTTATCGATCACTGAAAAACACGAATAGACATCTCTTCCTGGCGATACATCGCCGGAAATTCCGATCCACCCCATCAAGGGATTCCAGGAGAGGGTTTCCAACCTGGCATCCCTCCACCTGGGAGTTGCCAGATTCAATTATGCATGCAAAATGTTCGCGATCGAGTCAGGGGGGAGATGAACATGCGGAACATACTTTACCCGAATTGTCGAAAAAATGCAATGGATTTTGATAAATTGGCCAGGGCCAGGATGCAAACTCATTTAGAGCCATAACCGGAAAGCATAACCTTTATCGCCCGCCATCTGCTTCGGACGGATGCGCAGCTGACCATTGACGCGCCGGATTGCCCCCTGGTCCACCGGGTGCGGGCGCAGAACCTGCCGGATGGGCAGAGCGCCCTCGAGTTCACCCGCAACCAGCTCGAC
>CAYQDF010000088.1:0-12946 GCA_964416175.1 uncultured Anaerolineaceae bacterium | reverse complement strand
AGCCGGGACCTTCGCCGGATCCCCCCTCCAGGCTTTCAAGGTCTCCTCCTGGAGAGCGCGCCCATAGGAGAAGCTGAGCTGCCAGGGGAATCCGCCGATGGCATTCATGGCCGAAAGGTGCATCGTCGCCTGGGAGGGGGACTGCCCGCCGGAGAGGAACACGATCCCCGGGACTGCAGCGGGCACGACGCGCTTAAGCGTGCGGATTGTGGCCTCCGCCACTTCCTGGACACCCGCCTGCTGCGGACAACCCTTGCCGGAGATGACCATGTTCGGTTTGAGCACCATCCTCTCGAAGACGACTCCCGCCGCGTGGAGGGCCTGGAAGACGTATGCCAGGGTAGAAGTCGTGACTTCCTCGCAGCGCTCGAGTGTGTGATCTCCGTCCATCAGGACCTCGGGCTCCACGATCGGAACCAGGCCGGCTTCCTGGCTCAGCGCCGCGTACTGCGCCTGGTTGTAAGCGTTGACCTTCAGGCCGTATTCGGTCGGAATCCCCTCTCCGATCGGGATCACGGTCCGCCACTTTGTGAACCTGGCGCCCAAGGAAACGTATTCTTCCAGGCGCTGCCGCAGTCCATCGAGTCCTTCTGTGATCTTTTCCCCGGGGAATCCAGCCAGGGGGACCGTCCCCTTATCGACTTTGATCCCGGGGAGAATACCGCGATCGGTGAGCACTTTGACAAACGGCGCGCCGTCCGCCGTCCTGTGCCGGATCGTCTCATCAAACATGATCACACCGCTGATGAATTCCTCCACACCCGGCGTCGTAAACAGCAATTCCCGGTAGGATCGGCGGTATTCTTCGGTCGATTCCAGGTTGATTGAAGCCAGACGCTTCTTGATCGTCCCAAAGGACTCGTCGGCCGCCAGGATGCCCTTGCCCGGAGCGACCATCGCCTGGGCAACGGATTCAAGATCGTGCATACTCATTCTTGGATAACCTCCTTTTATTTACGCGAAAAAACATCGCTCGCGATTAGACTCTGCCCGGAACCCTGTGGCTCCTCTCAATCTGAGAAGGGGCAATTAAGATTTTATCACGAGGTCACTTTCCCCCACAAGTGCGGATGCTAAAGGAAGCTTGAAGTAGAACCTAACCAAATTGGAAGCCAAAAATGGACATTCTTATGTCAGAATATACACCTGGATACCCCGATGCACGGCTACGAGATCCCGCTTATTCTTGATGCGCTCATCACATTTACACTGGCAGTCATCGCCTGGACGCGCAAGAACGTGCCCGGAGCGCGGGCATTCGGCGCGTTGATGCTGGCAGTCTGCGTCTGGTCCTTCGCCTATGCCCGCGAGCTGGCGGCGATCGACATGGCGCGGGTCGCCTTCTGGGCCAGAACGGAATACTTCGGGATCCTGGCTATCCCGATCTTCTGGATCATCTTCACCTTACAGTTTTCCAATCATGGCCAATATTTGACGCGCCGCAACCTGGCCCTGCTCGTCATCGAACCCGCCGCGATCCTGGCCCTGGTGTGGACCAACGACCTTCACCGACTGATCTGGGAGAAGGTCGAGCTGGTTCGGATTGGGTCTTCCACCGTGACGAATTACACATATGGTCCCGGATTCTGGTTGAATGCTGCCTACACTTATCTGTGGATCCTGATCGGATCCCTCCTCCTGATTCAAACTGCATTCCGAACTTCGAAGGTGTATCGCGGCCAGATGATTATCCTGCTGGTGGGGGTCGCTGTTCCCTGGAGCGCCAACCTAATCTACCTGGCGGATCTCAGCCCTTTCCCCTACCTGGACCTGACGCCATTTGCGCTGGCGGTAACAGGTCTCGTGGTCTTCTGGGGGCTTTTCAGATACCGCTTCCTCGACATTCTGCCGGTAGCCCGGGACGCCCTGGTCGCGAATATGAGCGACGGGCTGATCGTCCTCGACCTCAACCACCGCATCGCCGACATCAATCCTGCCGCGATCCGCATTCTCAACCAGCAACCGGCCGCTGTACACGGGAAACCGTTCGAAGCTGTTTTCCCTGGCGACGCCGATCTTCTCCGGCTCTTCCAGGAAGAATCCGAATGTCAATTCGAATTATCCCTGAGAGAAAATGGGCTTATCCGCTTCTTCGACGTCCGCACATCGGGACTGAAAGACAGCAACGATCAGCTGACGGGGCGGCTGATCGTCTTGAGGGATATCACCGACAGGGTGGAGGCGGAAAAAGCTGCCCAGCTCCGAGCTAACCGGCTGGCTTTATTAAATGACATCACCCGCATCTCCCTGGAGAATGAAAGCCTGGGCGAGATGCTCGAGTACCTTGCCGGTCGCCTCAGGGAGCTGCTCGGCTCAGATGGGTGCTATATCACCCTTTGGGATGAGGATTTGGACAAGATCGTCCCAACCGCCTCCAACGGCGCGTTCAGCGATATTTACCACAACATCAGAATCGAGCCTGGGGAAGCGACCTTGAGCGAATCGGTCGTTAAAGCAGGTCACTGCTTGATTGTCCATGATGTTTCCAGCAGCCCTTACATCAGCCCCCGCATCGCTGCATTATTCCCTTTTAACTCATTGATCGGGTTCCCATTGATTGCTGGAGAAGAGCGATTCGGCGCAGTGCTGATCGCTTTCACCCAGCCGCACCAGTTTTCTGAGGAAGAGATCGATCTTGGAGAACAAGCGACCGCTCAGATCGCCCTGGCGATCGCAAAGACGCGCCTCCTCGAGGCTGAGCGGAAGCGGGTCGACGAACTCGAAGCACTCCGGGCCAACGTCACCGATATTTCCGGGGTCCGGGAGATCCCCGCTCTGCTAGGGGCGATCCTCGAACGCGCCATCACGATGCTGAAGGCTTCCGGCGGCGACATCGGCCTGTACAACGATCAGCAGAAGACCATCACGATACTCCTCAGTCACAACCTGGGGAAAGACCACGCCGGGATGACCATGGCCCTCGGAGAAGGAGCCATGGGAGCTGCGGTGGAGCGAGGCAGCCCGGTCGTGATCGAAAACTACCAGACCTGGGAAAATCGCTCCCCTAAGTTTCAAAATCAAGAATGGCGCGCCGCGATCGCCACACCGCTCCGGTTCAGGGACCAGATCGTTGGAGCGTTGGGCATCGTGGATGTCGATCCGCGGCGCAAATTTTCACTGGATGACATGCAGCTGCTCGACCTCTTCGCTCAGCAGGCAGCCATCGCGGTCGAGAATGCACGGCTCTACGCAGCTGAGAAGCAGCGCGCTGAAGAGCTGTCTGTCCTCTATGAGGCCAGCACAAAGATATCCAGGTCCATCGACCACACAGCTGTGGCGAATATCGCTGCAGAAGAGATGGCGCGCTCCGTGCACGCAACCAGCGCCCACATCTACAATTGCGATCTGGATGAGGGCACCGCCACTTTGATCGCCGAGTATTTCGGTCCAGGAGCAAACGAACAGGAAAGGGTTTCCGACCTCTATACAAAGTATGACCTTACGAAGTACCCTAAAACCCTGGCAGCTTTGCGCCAGGGAAATATATTTGCGATCCGTGCTGGAGATCAGGACCTCGACCCGGAAGACAGCGCAGAGCTGGTCAAGTACCGCATCAAGAGCACCCTGAACGTGCCTATGATCGCTTCCGGGAAAGTACTCGGATTTGCCGAGATCTGGGACAGCACCACGGAACGGGAATGGGAGGCGGAAGACCTGCGGATTTGCCAGACCTTGGCGAACCAAACTGCGGTCACCCTGGACAACGCCCGTTTGTACAGCGAAATGCAGCACATGGCGATCACTGACCCCCTGACCGGGGTGTACAACCGGCGCGGCCTGTTCGAGGCCGGGGAGCGAGAGATTCAGCGCGCGATCCGCACAGACCGACCGCTGAGCGGCATCATGATCGATATCGACCACTTCAAGAAGGTCAACGACACATACAGCCACGCAGTGGGAGACCAGGTCTTGCAGGGCATGATCGAGCTCTGCAAAAAGCAGCTGCGGAGCACGGACATCCTGGGCCGGTATGGGGGAGAAGAATTCGCGATCTTGCTGCCGGAGACGGATTGCCAGATCGCCTATCGGATCGCCGAGCGAATCCGGCAAAGCATCGCGGAGACCCCTATCCGGACGAAAGAAGGGGAGATCTCGATCACGATCAGTATGGGGATCACATGCACGCGGGAAGGGATCTCAGACGTGGGGATTTTTCTCGACCGGGCCGATACCGCCATGTACACGGCGAAAACCCTGGGCCGGAATCGAGTAGTCGCACCCAGTCAAGAACCGGGACTGTTAGAGCCCGCCGCCTATGCGGAGAAATTCGTTCCTTAAACTCCCCTCTGCCTGACCGGCACCTGACCAGGTCGATAGGCCCTGCGTTCACGCCAGGTCGACCCTGCATCCCAGGCCAGGCGCCTCACTTGCCGCCAACCAGCCCGAGAGGATCGTGAAGAGCCAGACCGAAGGCGCACAGCGCAGCCAGCGCGTCATCGGCTCGCTCCGCCAGTCCACTCAGGCTGCACCCGAGATTGAATGGATGCAGAATGCGCATGGTCAATCTTCTCGGATCAGGTTCCTTGGGGAGAGAACTAGAATTGGAATCCTCCGCTTGCCCGCCCGCTGCCGGTATGCCTCGAACCCGGCGTAAAGCTCAACGGCCTTGCGCCAGCAGCGTTCGTATTCTTCCGCCGACGGCTCCCGGGCGATAAATTCCCTGGCTTCTCCATCGAGCTCCAGCCGGGCCTGAGGTCTGGCGCGAAGGTTGTAATACCAGGCTGGATGGGATTGCGACCCGAAATTGGAAGCGACCAGGATCACAGATTGGCCATCCGGGATCCCCACCAGAGGCGTCGTCCGCTCCAGGCCTGATTTTGACCCGACCGTGGTCACCACCACCACGGGCAGGCCGGTGAGATAGGAGGTCAGCGACACGCGGTTTTGGGACATTCGCAGGAAGAGGGCGTCGATGAGCCTTAACGTCCGGGAAAGGAACCATGAAGCCCAGCGGGCGGCTGCCAGCTTCTGAACGGTCATGCGCCAGGTCTTCGGTCTGGGGTTTGCTCTCATAATCTACTCAGACACGATCTCAAGAATCATGGGAGAAGGTGTTTTTCAGCGGCTCCGCCGTTGAAAAACACCCCCGCAACCTATTCTTGAGATCACCTTTTAATTATTCCATAAATCGATCACCGTAAACAGAGTTTCCCTCAACCTGATCCCGGCTAAACGGGAAACTTTCCCGGCTGAGAAACGTCTGTACAGGAGAAATGCCGGCGTTCACCTGTCCTCCAGGCCAGAGGAATCTCGCTGCCCGCCATGGACCGATCGGAGCTCCAGGCCATCGCCTTCCGGCCAGAGAGCTGCGCGCCACGCCGCTGCTGTATAATGTGCTTTCACCAGCCTCTTTTCTGCCCCGGCAGGTGATCGATATCACTGGAAAACGGAGTTCCAAAGAAAAATGTCTGTTAAATTATGGTTCCTTCCACTCTTTGGATCCGGCGTCTTGCTGGCCTGTAACTTTGGGACCGCCTTCTCCCCTGCCGCCATGACCGATCTGACGATCGAAGGGACCGTCCCGGCAGCGTCCACTCCGGGGAGCCCAACTCAGATCTCAACCGGAGCCTTCCAGAGTCCGGCTCCGGTCGAGCCGGGGGGTACATCCCCCCCGCCCTCCGGCCAGCCAGTGCTGGAATGGGAAGGCTTCGGCGTGTGGGGAGATGGAGACGAGACGCACTGCAAAACGCTGTCCGTGGACCAGGAGCACCTCATCCAGGCCGGTTTCTGCGGTCAGCCGCCTGTGGCTGTCCAGCCTGCCGGCCAGCAGTTCGCTGAAATGGCCGCCCGGCTGGCGACTTTCGAATACCTGACAGCCAATGAGCGGGTGTCCTTCGACGGCGCAGGGCAACTGGACAGCCAGGCATGGCAGCGGGCAGCCGCCGCCTGGGCGCATTGGACTTACGCCGAAGTCACTTCCGGGCACGCCTGCGCAAGCTGCCGGACCGTGCTGAGCTGGGACTTCGGCCCGAGTCCTGATAATACCGCTCTGTGCCGCCGCCTGAATGTGCTCGACTATGGCTATGCAACCATCGAAACCCTCCCCTGCGCGGGGGGAGACATCACCGGTTTCGCCGGCGGTTGGCTTGAGATCGGCGAGTGGGAAATGTTCGATGAGTGGCTGTACGGGTGGGGCGCAGTCTTCGAGGGCGAGAATTATTTCTCCGGCATGGGCGCTGCGCCGATAACTCCGGAAGAGTCTGATCGGATCGAATCCTGGGCAAAAGCTGTCTTCGACCGGATCAACCAGGATGCCGAATCTGGATCCGGTCAGGGAGGTTGAAGTGCAGTCCAAAAATCCTTCTGAGTTCAAAGCGCTCCGGCGCGGCCTGGCGCTGACGGTCAGCGCTCTGAGTGTGTTCTTCTTGCTGGTCAGCGCCGCAGGCATCGTTGCAGTCTGGGTTATCAATCAGCCGCTCACCGAGGATATATCGAGAGAGCTCGCCGCCGCTCAAGCCGACCTCGGCGCAGGCCTGGCGAACCTCCAGGCCTCACGAGGAGAGCTCGAATCCCTCCAGGGACAGGTCGGCTTCTTCCAGGGCGTGCTGGATACTCTGGGGACAGAGGCCGTTCAGAATACCCGCCTGCTTTCGGATGTGGTCAACCGCGTCGAAGGGACAATCTCACCTTTGTTAGAGCGCTTATCCAATGGAGTGGACCGTATTCGGGAAGCTTTCGAATCGGTCAAGCGCGCCGTCGAACAGCTGAACGAACTGCCCCTGGTGGCGATCAATCTCCCAGGCGAGGAGCTGCTTGATTCGATCACCGAAAGTCTGGACAGCCTGGAGGCGCAGATCACGGAAACCAAGGAGAAAGTCGAGAGCGTCTCCCAGATCACGGAGGACACCGTGGACACGCTTGACTCCGGATTCCTGACCTGGGAGGATTTCGTCCAGCGGAACCTCGAGCAACTTGATGAGTATGAAAGGAAGATCCAGGCTTACCAGGCCCGGCTGGACTACCTCGAGGCGAACATCCCCAGGTGGGTCGACGCCGCTTCTATCGTTCTGACTCTGCTGCTCACCTGGCTGGCTGTCTCTCAAATTGGGATGTTCGTGCTCGCCTGGTCGATCTACAGCGGGAAAGACCTGCTTGCCCGCTGGCGGTGATCGCCTGTCACTCTTATGGACGAGACCTGTTTGCAAAGCCTCGAACAATTTCAAGCAGGACATCCGCCGCGGACTCTCTCCTTCAGGGGATTCCGGTGGGAATACCTGGTTTGCGGCACGGGAGAGGAGACTGTGCTCTTCCTCCACGGCCTCGCCGGCGCAGCCGATATCTGGTGGCGGGTGATCTCTGCGCTGGAAAACCACTACCGGTCGATCGCCGTCACCTATCCCCCTGTCGAAAGGCTGGCGGATTTGGCGGCCGGGATCAACGCCGTGCTCGACGAAGCAGGAGTTGAGAAAGTCAATCTGGTAGGCACATCCCTGGGGGGATACCTGGCACAGTACCTGGCTAAAACCTGCCCGGAGCGGATTCGCAGAGCCGTGTTTTCGAACACCTATGCGCACCCGGAACCGCTCGCCCGGAAGTACCGCCTTGCCGGGTTGCTATTGCCCATCGCCCCGGAACCACTCGTGAGAGCTGTCTTGCAGGCTGGTTTCAGGTTCTTGATCTACCCCTCCTCCGGGCGTTCGAAATTGACCCTGGCATATCTCCGCCAGCAGGCTTCAAGAAAAATGAGCAAGGCAGATGTCCTCAGCCGGTACCACAACGTGCTCGAGCCTTTCGAACCAGCCGATCCATCCTCCCTCAAAATCCCGGTCCTGATTGTCGAGTCAGACAACGATCCATTAATCGAACCAGGCTGGCGGGAGAGCCTGAAAGCAAGATATCCCTCCGCATGCGTCACGACCCTGCGCGGCGGGGGGCACTTCCCATACCTGAGCATGCCAGAAGTTTACATACGGGTGCTGGAGGATTTTTTCAGCATGGAACCGCAGCCAGCTCGCCCAGCAGAGACATTGACACTGCCGCGCTGATCCCGGCTCCCGGGAGGGCCGGGTTCCAGGCAGACAGCGAAACCGCACACACCTGCCCAGTCCGCGCCAGGCGCCTGAATGCCTCCCGCAGCTCATCAACGGACGGACCGCCCGTGACCGGGTAGTTCTGGGCGGGGGATGCAGCAGCGTCCACCATATCCGTGTCGAAATGGACCCAGATCGGTCCCTCAGGCAAGGGATGGGTCAGCACATCGGCGACATCGGGCAGCTGATGCACTTTTGAACTCTCCAGGGCAGTTTTCTCGCCGGGGTCAAGATCCCTTCCATCAGCGAGCAAGACCCGGGATTCGGATAAAGGGGCAAGCCCGAGAGAATCGGCGATGGACTGTTCGCCGCGCCCGACCAGCATCGCCAGGGGCATCCCGCCCAGGAAGCCGCTTGGCGTGGTCTCCCAGGTGTTGAAATCGCCGTGGGCATCGAACCAGATCAAGAATGGTTCGATTCCCGCTCGCTGGAGACCCGCCAGCACGCCCAGGCTTGAACAGCAGTCCCCCGCCAGGCTGACTGGCCTTTCACTGCGCTGCAGGGCTGCAGCCACCCCTTTGGCAAGGATTTCATAGAGCGCACTCAGCCGGCGCTGGACAGTCCCATCCGGCAGAGGAGGCTGGATCACCTTCCATGCCGGACCAGCCAGGTGCAGCAGGCCCGGGAGAGGCTGGTCGAGGAAAAAAGGCGTCAGCAAGAAGCAGTCGCAAGAGAGACTGGTTTGCATCGCTCATCATTCCGGCATATCGTACCGGCAAATTGTAATCGAGACTTAAAAATCGGCAAGATCCCAGGGGAACTCTACCAAGCCCCACCCCTCCATGCTAGAATAGCCGGGTGTTTCTCCGCATCGTCTTCATGGGTTCTCCGGAGTTTGCCCTGCCGACGCTCAAAGCCCTTACTGGCAGCTTTCCGGTGGTGGGAGTGGTGACCCAGCCGGACCGCCCTGCCGGGCGCAACCAGCGCCTCGCCTCGCCCCCCGTGAAGGTCCTCGCCCAGGAATTAGGCCTGCCGGTTATCCAGCCGCGCCGGTTGAGCGAAGAGGCAGCGATGGCCCAGCTCCAGGCGTGGGAGCCGGACCTGATCGTGGCGGCAGCTTTCGGCCAGATCTTGCGGGCAGAGGTCCTCAACCTCCCCAGCTACGGCTGCCTGAACGTCCATGCCTCGCTCCTGCCGCGCTGGCGCGGCGCCGCCCCCATCCAGGCCGCGATCCTGCACGGCGACCAGGTCACCGGCGTCACGATCATGAAGATGGACGCCGGGATCGACACCGGCCCAATCCTGAGCCAGCGAGCTGTTCCCATCCTCCCCGAAGACACGGCGGGGACGCTGAGCTTGAAGCTGGCGGACGCCGGGGCGGAACTGCTGCTGGCGACCCTGCCGCCTTACCTCCAGGGGACGCTACAACCTTTGCCCCAGCAGGGCGAACCCACCTTCGCTCCTGTCCTGAGAAAACAGGACGGGGACCTCGACCTGACGAGACCGGCAGAATTTCTGGCTCGCCAGGTGCGCGCTTACAACCCCTGGCCGGGAGCTTTCACGCAGTGGAATGGGCAGCTGCTCAAGATCCACCGCGCGCACGCAGCCCGGTCCGAGAACAGCGCTACGCTCCCAGCCAGGCCCGGAGCGCGCACAGTCCTGGCGGACCAGCCCGCCTTTGTGACCGGGGCAGGGCTGCTGGTCCTGGACGAAGTCCAACCTGCCGGCAAGAAGGCGATGCGAGGTTCTGATTTTCTGAGGGGAGCACGGAACTGGTATGGAAGCAACGCCTGAAGTACAACCAAACCTCTATCACATAACACTCCTCCGCCACGGTGAATCGGTTGGCAATGCCGAGGACTGCCACCAGGGCCATTTCGATTTCGATCTGACTGAAAAGGGCCGCGCCCAGGCGCAGGCTTTGGCGGAGAGGTGGCTCAAGGAAAGCGTGACCTTCGATGGGATCGTGTCGAGCCCGCTGGCGCGCGCCCGGCAGACCGCAGAGATCATCGCAGAGGCGCTGTCCCTGCCCGTAGAGTTTGACGAGGACTGGAAGGAGCGCGACAACGGCGTTCTGGCCGGGCTTAAATTCACCGAGGCAGCCCGCCTCCACCCTCAACCGAAATTTATGAATCCTTTCGACCCGCTGGGGAAAACCGGAGAAGGCGACTGGGAGCTATACCTCAGGGCCGGGAGAGCCGTCCTCAACCTGCTCCGCAGACCACCAGGAAGATACCTGGTGATCTCGCATGGGGGTATCTTGAACAAGGTGCTGTACGTCATGCTCGGCATCGTCCCCCAGGCGAACTTCCAGGGAGTCCATTTCAGATTTGACAACACCGGATTTGCAGTCGTGGAGTACGACCCGGCCACTCACACATGGCTGCTGGAGCGCCTGAACGACCGGCAGCACCTGACCGGCTGCTGAGAAGCAAAGAACCTTTTGTCCCTGATCGCTGGTTGATCGTCTGTGTTCTCCAGACGACAGGCTATGGGCCGACGATGCCGTAGAACAATGGCAGGTGGTCCACCGGATCATCGCTCCAGGCGACCCCGGAAAGCAGCCTCTCGGAAGATTCCGACAGCAAGACCTCAGAATTGGCGTGCACGCGGAAGAGCGGTTCACCCACCTCCACCTGGTCCCCCACCTTGTGGAGCACCTCGACCCCGACGGCGTGGTCGATGGGATCGCCTTTCTTGACCCTCCCGGCGCCCAGCAGGACCGCGGTCTCTCCGACGACCCGGGCGTTGACCTCTGTCAGGTATCCCCGCCGGGGGGAAGGCACCGCTGCAATTAAAGACGCCATCGGGAGCAAATCAGGCTCATCGACGTATTTCAGATCTCCACCCTGGGCTTTGACCAGCGTCCGGAACTTCTGCCAGGCAGCGCCGCCTTCCAGGGTGTCCAGTGCCATTTGGCGGCCGGCCTCCGGCGTGGAGGTTTTTCCACCCAGGACGAGCAGGTGGCTCGCCACTTCCAGACAATGTTGGCGAAAATCCGCCGGTCCGCTGCCGTGCAGGGTCTCTATCGCCTCCGCCACTTCGAGGGCGTTGCCGACCATCTGGCCAAGCGGTTCATCCATCTGCGAAAGCAAGGCGAGGGCCTCACGCCCGGCGTCCCGGGCGATGGAGACCATCAGCTCTGCCAGCTGGCGCGCCTCCTCCAGGTTCCTCATGAAAGCCCCCTCCCCGACCTTGACGTCGAACAGGATGGCGTCCGCGCCCCCAGCGATCTTCTTGCTCATCACCGATGAGGCGATCAAGGGAATGGATTGGACTGTCCCGGTCACGTCTCGCAGAGCATACAGTTTGCCATCCGCGGGGGCAAGGTCCGCCGTTTGGCCAGCCAGCACGAGGCCGACGGTGCGCAGCTGCCCAAGGAACTCATCCTTTGACAGGTCAGAACGGAAACCGGGGATCGAATCCATCTTATCGAGTGTGCCGCCGCTGAAGCCCAGGCCGCGCCCAGAGATCTTCCCGATCGGCACGCCGCAGGCAGCGACCAGCGGTTCGACCACCAGGGTCGTTTTGTCGCCGACGCCGCCCGTCGAATGCTTGTCCACTACCCTGCCAATTTCCCGGGGGAGTTCCAGGATCTCTCCGGAGTGCGCCAGCGCCAGCGTGAGGGCGGCTGTCTCGCGGGGAGTCATCCCGTTCAGAAGGACGGCCATGGCCCAGGCAGCCGCCTGGTAATCCGGAATTTCGCCGCGGTTGAAGCCCTGGATAAAAAACGTTATCTCTTCCCCGGTCAGTTCCTGGCGGTCCCGCTTCTTGATGATGATGTCGACGGCGCGCATATTCGCTCTCGGGTGGATACGGCTTTCCAATGACGGCGGAAGCCTGCGCCCGGATTATAACCCAATAGGCCAGGTTTCTATACCCGGTGGAATGCCGGTCCTCCAGACCGGCGCCGGGATCAGAAAGCCGACCTACGCGTTATCGAGGATCGAACGCGCGCGCTCCCAGACGGCGGCGAACATCTTCTCCGTGAGCCGTCCGGTCTGCGTGTTCTGGCGGCTTGGATGGTAGGAGGCGATCAGAACTGGCATGCCATCGCCGAGGGAGTACGCTGTCCCATGCGCGAAGGTCAGGGGCGGTATGCGATCGCCAGTTTGCCGGTAGATCCGCAGGGTATTTTCGAAGGCGATCCGCCCCAGGGCGACGATCACCCGGAGATTTTCCAGCAGCCGGATCTCCTGCCCCAGGTAGGGGAGACAGCTGGCGATCTCGTCCGGGGTGGGCCTGTTGCCTGGAGGCGCGCAGCGGCAGACTGCGCCAATGTACAGGTCGTTCAGTTCCAGCCCGTCGTCCCGAGAACGGGCCGTCGGCTGGCTGGCAAAACCTGCTCTGTGCAGCGCACGGAAGAGAAAATCCCCCGAAGCGTCGCCGGTGAACATCCGGCCTGTCCGGTTCGCGCCGTGGGCGCCTGGGGCCAGTCCGACAACCAGCACCCTCCCCTGAGGATCCCCGAAGCCCGGCACCGGTTTTCCCCAGTAGTCATAATTCTGGTAGGCGCGCCGCTTCGTGCGCGCTGCCTCTTCCCGCCACGCGACCAGCCGGGGGCATTTCCGGCAGGCCACGATGATCTCGGCCAGCGATTCCCATTCTTGAGCGATGCCTGACATCAAAAGCCTCATTTTCCCGTCATCCAGAACTGATGTTAAAATCAATATTCAGGTAACTTTCCAAATTGTAATCGCGGCTTTCGCAAAGTATCTTAAAATTGTGGAAATTTACATCCGAGGGGTGGAATGTAGCTGTGAGAATCCGGTGTACAGCCGGTCGTGGGATCTATCGATTTGCACTTTTACAATGTCAATTCGCTTTACCAGGGATCAAGTTCCCCGGGCAGCAGGCCTCTTCGACTGCACGCTGTTTCGCTCAGAGCGCCTGGGCGGCAGGCCTCTTCGACTGCACGCCGTTCCGCTCAGAGCGCCTGGGCAGCGGGCCGCTTCGACTGCACGCCGTTCCGCTCA
>CAYQDF010000087.1:0-13274 GCA_964416175.1 uncultured Anaerolineaceae bacterium | reverse complement strand
CCCTTGTGGGCACAATCAACTTTTGCAGGGCTGTTCAAGACCCTCCTAACCCTCTCCTCCCACGTGTACGCAGCTGCCGTCTGGCCAGCTGCCCTCGCCAGGGAGGCGCGGAGGGAGGGATCGTGCTGGACTCGCCGCAGCGCTTCGATCCAGGCTGACAGGTCTTCGGGCGGTAGCAGGATCGCATTATGTTCGTTCAGGACCTCCCGAAGGACCGGGAGGTCGCTCGAGCAGATCACACGCCCGCATGCCAGGTATTCGAACAGCTTCATCGGGCTCAGGTAGGCAGAGATATCACCCCCGGATGAAGCCGCCACCCTGCGCTGGTACGGCATCAGGAGTACTTCGCAAGCTGCCTGGAAAACCGGTAGTTCTGCGTTGGGTATGAAGCCAGTGGGGACCAGATTCCTTAGCCTCTTCGATCGGATCGTTTCTACAAGCTTCCAGTAGTCCTCCGCTTCGCCACCCACGACGAGAAAATTCATTTCCGGGATCCTGTCCGCAAGTTCCACGATCGAATTGATGCCCCTGCCCCGATAAAGATGTCCCGTATATCCGGCGGTGAATCGCTCGCAGATAAAAGTTCCACCGACTGTTGCTGCAAATGACCCAAGGCGGTCTCTGAGGCGCTCGCGTGCTTCTTCCGGGGTAGGAAGATCCACAAACCGTGAGAGGTCGACGCCGTCGGGCGCCACGATGAGCTTGGCTGAAATCTGTATGCCGCTAAATGCCTTCGCCAGGTCCGTTGCCAGTGCCTGAGAGATTACCACCAGACGGCAGGCACCCTTTCCCTTGAGGAAAGCTTTCAGTAAGAAGGGACCCATCTTGCCTTGAGGGAAGTCGTGCATCTCCAGGAAAGTCGCAGAACCGAGCATGCTGCTCAGGGCTGCTCCCTGGGGCAGGCGCGTATAGACGATGTCTGCCCCCCAGCTTCGTGCCCACCGCACGCTCGACCAGGCGTAATCGTACTTCCGCAATCCAGGCTTTGCAGTCACCCATCGGATAGGGAACCGTGTCCGCAGCCCGTAGAATTCGGCAAATCCATCCCAATCTGGAAGATCTGCTGCGGCTTTCGAGGAGCTGCTTGGGATTGCGAGACGGGCATCGTGCCCAGCTGCAATGAAGGCATCCATCATCTTTAACACCTGGATTGAATTTGCGTGCGTCGAGGGGATTCTGGCCGGGGCAATGACGGCAATCTTCATCCTGAATCGCTCCCGCGCCGGTTCAACTCTGCCCGCGTCTTGTGAAAATTCAGCAATACAGAGAAGAGATAATAACCGCTCAGCAGTGACGCGCTTCCAAGATATCCATACTTCGGCACAATCGTCAGGACCCCGGCGATTTTCAATGCCGCAGCCGCCAGATTCACCCTGGCAGGGTAGCCTGCCAGACCAAGAGAGAGTAGGGCAATCCGGTTCCAATAGAAGGTATTGGCAACCAGGGCACCTCCCATCAAGATCAGCAATGCTGGATAGGCGGGGAGGAAATCCGGAGTGTAGATGGTCCTGATCACGGGTCTCCCAAAGAGCAGCAGGAAAAGGCTGGCAGCTCCAGAATACGCCAGGGCAAACAGGGAACCCTGACGGAGAACAAATCGCACATTCGACCATCTCCGGGCAGCCACCTCCCTGGAGAGCTCCGGGTAAGTGGCCTGTGGGAGAGGGGCTACTGGCAGCTGAACGAGGTTGATCAGGCTCAAAGCGAGCTTATAATAGCCCGCTTCGGTCGGGTTGCGCAGCGCGGAGACCCACAGCAGTTCCCCATCTTTATTGACGAGGTTAATCGTGGCGCTGACATTTGTGCTCAGAGCGAAGCGCACGAGTTCTTGCCTCTCGCCATGCAGCAGGGAGATGGGCGTTCGCCACCAACTCAAACCCCACCGCCGGGCCGCGATCGTCAGGGCAACAAGCGTGAGTGCCACGGCGCCTGCGATCTTACCGCTCATATAGGCCAGAAGGACTTCCCGAAGACCCCCCTGAGTCAGGTAAGCCAGGCTGATCAGCCCCAGGGTCAGGAAGCTTTGTCCGACCGTAATCCCGGCGATGATCCGGTATTTATCGAAGATCTGCATCAGCCCGGTCGAACTCTCGGCCATGAGGTTCGCTAACACAATAAACCCATACAGGATGAACCATTCAGCTGTGCCGGCGTCTTTGGCAAAATAGACTGCGCCCAGCGGTGCCAGCAGCCAGATCAACCCGAAAGCGAAAAATGACGTCAGGATTTCCACAAACCCGGCTGTCTTGAACACTGCTGCGGCGCGCCGATCGTCGCCATTCACCGTGAACTGCCCGATGTACTTAACTACCAATTCACCCATTCGGAATGAGGCGAATTTGTTGATCACGCTCGTGAACATGGTGATCGTGCCCAGAACCCCAAAATCTGTAACCCCCAGCAGGCGGGCTGCCAGGATGCTCTGGAGCATGCTTAGAAATGCCGCGATGCCGGTGGCGCTGAAAAGGTACCCGGAGTTCCGGAGCATCCGGCGGATCAACACATTTCCGAACAGCCGGTCGGAGAACGCCGCTAGATTCGCCACGCTTTCAACCTGATCTCCAACCAGGTGGCTCCTATTCGGTCCGGACCTGGCTTGCCCAATCGCGTTCTTCCCGGTACCAGGAGACCAGTTTGTCCACCCCTTCCCGGAGCGAGACCTGCGGACTCCATCCGATCAGTTGTTCAGCCTTATTAACATTCGCCCAGTTTGCATGCATGTCTGCTGGATGAGCCGGGTGGTATTCGATCTGCGCTCGCTGACCGATACACTCCTCAAATAGACGCACCAGGTCGTTGATCTTAATCGTCTCGTGACCACCCAGGTTTATGACCTGATAGCCGAGGGGGGTTAACCCGAGAATCGTGCCGCGGGCGATGTCATCGATATAAGTGAACCCGCGTGATTGTTCTCCATCCCCGTTGATTTTGACCGGGCGGGATTCGCTGATCCACTGTGCCAGGCGGAACATGATCATATCCGGGCGCGCTGCTGGACCATAAACTGTGAAATACCGGAACACTGTTACGTCGATGCCGTACAGATAGTGATAGGAATGGCTCAATACTTCTGCGCCTTTCTTGCTTGCCGCGTAGGGTTGTAGGGGTAGATCACTGCTCGAATCCTCTGGGGTTGGGAGAGGAGCTTCTTTGCCATAGACACTGGAGGTAGAGGCGAGGATAAACTTCCCTATGCCGTATCGGCGGCACATCTCCAATAAGTTGAGTGTCCCTGTGATATTAGTATCCACATAGACCCAGGGATTATCGACCGATTGGCGGACTCCGGCCCGGGCCGCGAGGTTGATCACCCCCTGATATCCGCGACGCCTTTTTTGTCTTAACCCCTCTTCGAAGACAGCTTCCAGCTCTCCTCGATTGGAAATGTCAACCCGAGAATAACTGAAGTTTTTTCGACCCATCAACCTCCGCAGCCGGTACTCCTTCATCCGCACGTCGTAAGCGTCATTCATGTTGTCTACTCCGTGGACTGAGTGCCCCGAATCCAGGAGCATCTCTGCTACGCGGGCTGCAATGAACCCGGCTACACCTGTTACGAAGAAATGGGCCATGCGTCTATCCTTGAACGAACCCCAATCCGAGTTGTTGCCACAAACCTTTGGTTTTCAGAGTCTGATGACCTTCAGGTTATTCCTCCCCAAAGATCCCAAAGCGTTCCGTGTATCTACGATGAGCGCAGACTTTTCGAGTATTGCCGGATAATCGTAAGCTGAATGGTTTGTAACAATCACCACACAATCGGCCCTTTCCGCTGCCTCATAGAGGTCGGTCTCGGAGGTCAGGAACCAATCGTCCTGCTGGATGCTGGGGATATAAGGATCGTGATACGTGACGTCAGCGCCCTTCTGGCGGAGAAGACCGATCACATCCAGCGCCGGCGATTCCCGGACATCATCTACATCTGGCTTATAAGCTGCCCCGAGCACAAGGATGCGGCTTCCCTTGAGGGGTTTCGCGCACTCGTTCAGCGCGTCCTGGATCTTGCCGACCACGTACCTCGGCATGCTGGTGTTGATCTCAGAAGCCAGATCGATAAAACGAGCAGAATAATTCAGCGCTCGCAGCTTCCAGGAAAGATACAGCGGGTCAATGGGAATACAATGCCCGCCCAGGCCGGGTCCGGGAGTGAACTTCATGAAACCAAACGGCTTGGTCGCCGCTGCTTCAATCACCTCCCAGACGTCGATCCCTAACCGGTCGCACATGATCGCCATCTCGTTTACAAGCCCAATATTGATCATCCGGAAGGTGTTCTCCAGCAGCTTCGCCATCTCCGCGCTCTCGGCGGATGTGACCGGCACGACTGTCTGTATCGCCTGCTCATACAACATTGCAGCGATCTGGGTACAGGCCTGGGTGACTCCACCGATCACTTTGGGGGTGTTGTAGGTCGTCCAGTCCTTCCGCCCCGGATCGACCCGTTCGGGAGAAAAGGCTAGGAAAAAATCCTTGCCAACCTCCAATCCGCAGGCCTGACTCAATTTAGGCAGGAGGATTTCGCGAGTCGTGCCGGGATAGGTTGTCGATTCGAGAACGATCACCATGCCAGGATGCATGTGCCTGGCGAGTTCATCTGTGGCGGACAATATAAACGAAAGATCCGGGTCACCGGTCTTCCGCAGCGGCGTCGGGACGCAGATGCTCACCGCGTCTGCTTCCTTCAGGGCGAAGAAATCGTTCGTAGCCCGCAGCTTCCCCTGGGCGACCAGCCGGGCGACCTGCTCCCCGGGTACGTCCTGCACATAGCTCGAACCGTTTAAGAGCGCCTTGACTTTAGACTCATCCGGCTCGATACCGGTAACAGAGAACCCGGCTTCTGCAAATACAGCCGCCAGGGGCAGTCCGACATATCCAAGCCCGAGGATAGCGACCCGGGCAGATCGATTATTAATCTTGTCGGCGAGTATATCCTTGATGGGTTTCATCCATACCTCAAAACAGGCTCAATTGTTTTGGTTCCTCATTGTTCTCCGGTTCATCCAGCTCGTATTCCGGAGCTCGATTCGCTTGCCCGATCAGATCGGGCAGCTTGTTGAAATCAGCCTCCACTACCGGCTTGAGTGATTGCTGGTGTAACGCGGCAGCCGGGTGGTACATCGGCACGACCAGCCGTCCCCGGACCTGCATGGCCTGTCCGTGCACGCTGCTGATCTTGGCATTCGGAAGAAACAGGCCCATCGAATACCTCCCCAGTGTCACGATGACCTTGGGGTTGATCGCCTGGATCTGCCGGTCCAGGTAAGTCCGGGTGCAGACCTCGACTTCTTCCGGGCGTGGGTCACGGTTGCCGGGTGGTCGGCACTTGACCACGTTCGTGATGAACACCTGCTCACGGACCATCCCGATTTTCAAGAGCAGCTCCTCGAGAAACTTACCGGCAGCGCCAACGAACGGTCTCCCCTGTTCGTTTTCGTGGAAGCCAGGCCCTTCGCCGATGAACATAATCTCTGCTCGGGGAGGGCCCTCACCTGGTACAGCATGTTTTCGCGAGAAATGCAGTTCACACAGGGTGCAGACATTCACCTCTGCAGCAATCTCTGCCAGGATTTCCTCAGGTTTCACTTGTCACCTCTTTCCGGGGGATGGTAAATCGCGTCCTGTTCAAACTCCCATTCCGAGACCCTCTCGGCCAGGTGATCCAGATTCATCAACAGCGCATCTTCATTGTTATCGCGGTAATATCGTGGGCGGCGGTAGACGACCACAAAACCGAATTGATGGTACATTGACTGCGCAGTTGCATTATTTGCCCTCACTTCGAGCATGGCCCTCCGGGCGCCTCTATCCACAGCTTCGATCAGCGCCTGCTTCAGGAGCCGGGACCCAATCCCTTTTCTGCGATATGCGGGGTGCACGGCGAGCGTGGCGATGTGCGCTTCGTCAAGGATCAACCACACTACCACCATCCCCACGATTTTTGATTCTCCACCTAAATCACTGGCTTCGGCGACCCAGCTCATGGATGCGGGGTTTTCCAGGAGTTCGTGACGATAGGCGCTTTCGGGCCACGGCAGGCTGAAGGACAGGCGGTCAATCTGCCGGACTTCCTCGAGGTCCTCCAGTTCCATCAACCGGATCTTGATCGTCTCCATCATCATCCGGGAACAGCTTCATTAAAGTGTAGATATAAAGGAGCCAGCGTTGCCGGATCGTCACTGCCCTGTTGCTGGATTTTCTTCCAACCCAATTCTGCCAGGTAAGAAGGCCTCCGCAGGCTTCGAGCTGGCGGTGCCAGGATCGCGTTTTTTCGCCGGCGCCCAAGCGCTCGCCGCCATGCTTCGCCCAATTCACCGCTCAAGATCGTGGGTTCCTCAAGACGCTCTGCCAGCAACTCCATGGTCAAGACCTGGGCTTCACCCTGCATCACCCAGCGTTCTTTCTGCCAGCGAAACCATCCTGCAGCCAGGCGGCCGCGCCCCGCCTGGAGCACAGCAACGAGCGGGAGGTCGGAAGGCGGTTGCGCTGCTGCCAGGACATCGAGAGTCGGGATGCCGACGATAGCCAGGTGGCCTGCCAGGGCCATTCCTTTCGCCAGCGCAAGCCCAATCCGTAATCCCGTAAATGAACCCGGACCTAAAGCGACAGCCACGGCGGACAGGTCTTGAAACTTCACCTGAGATCTTTCCAGCATGTCCGCAATGGCGGGGGCGAGTTCAACAGTATGGTACGCCCTGCTCGTCCACACGCTTTCACTGATCACCTGGGTGCTGTCGTACAACGCCACGCCCACCACATGCGTCGAGGTATCGATCGCCAGGAGCATCACCCGCCTCCATACACCCGAGTACGCAGTCTGGTGAGCAGGGCCTGGTACCGGTCCCCGATGGGTGTGAAGATAAGGTCGCGCTGCTCGACATCGACCCAGCGCAGGGTGATGCGAAAGTGTTCCCGCGGCAGTGCAGCTTCGATCCGCTCTGCCCATTCGACCACCAGCACGCCGGTGTCGACCATCTCCTCCAGGTCAAGCTCCTCTGCTTCCCGAGCATCATGGATCCGGTACGCATCCAGGTGATAAAATCGTTCTCCATCGAACCGGCGATAGAGGTTAACCAGAACGAAGGTCGGGCTGGTTGCGAGATCGAGGGACCCCCATCCAGCCGCCAGACCCTGCACCAGGGTCGTCTTCCCGGAACCCAGATCGCCAACCAGGCAGATCACATCCCCTCTTTGAAGAAGTGCCCCCAACCGCATGCCGATCCGCCGGGTATGGTCAGCCCCGCGGCTGATAAATTCCACAGAGAGGGGATCTAAAATGGGCATTTTTGGATTATACGCCGGGGATTTGGTTGCGGGAAGAGCAGCTTCATCCGGGCGGCTTCAATTCGAGGTTAGCGAAGGAAGCTGCCAATCGCTTCAGGCCGATCCCGGTGAAGAACACATCCACTATCTCTTCGTCATCCTGGATCTTGCTGTTCAAAACCAATCCTTCCCCCCAGATCGGGTGCAGCACCGTGTTGCCGGGGTAGTAGTGCTGTGCCCGGATCGAATCAGACGCCGTCCCGGATTCCCACCGATCGTGACGGCTCGACTTTGCCCGGCGCCTCTCGATGCCCCAGGTGGGACCGCCATCCAGCTCAAGGAGTTCATCGGGGATATCGTTGAGGAACCGGGATGCATCAACCGGTTCCGAATACCCGAAAGCGCTTCGGTTGAGCGGCTGGACCAGATAGAGTCGATTCATCGCCCGGGTGATCCCGACGTAGAACAGGCGGCGCTCTTCCTCCAGACCTTCCGGTTCCTGACTCGACCTCACGTGAGGCAGGATGCCCTCATTCAGGCCAACAATGAAGACGATTGGAAACTCGAGACCTTTTGCAGCGTGCAGGGTGAGCAGCGTGGGCACGTTGGTGGCGCCTTCCAGGGTATCCTGGTCCGACACCAGAGCGATATTCTCCAGGAACGCTTCCAGGCCGCGGTCCTGGTACTCCGCGGCCAGACGTCGCAATTCCATCACGTTCTCCCATCGGTCACGACCTTCATCAGTGTCATCGTCAAGGTAATCGCGGTATCCGCTCTCTTCGAGAATGCGGTCCATGAGCGCCAGCGGCGGTAATTCCTCGCTCCAAATCCGCCACCTGGCAAGGAGAGCGCCAAAGCTTGTGAGAGCTTGTGCTGCTCGGGGTGTGAAACCGTCTCCCTGCCCGCGCTTGTGATCTGAAGATAACTTAAGTAAAAAAGCTCCTGGCGACATGTTCTCCAGCTTGGCTTGTGCGCGCAGTGCATGGATGCTCTTTTCGCCGATCCCACGGGGGGGAATGTTGATCACCCGGTAAAGGCTGAACTCATCGTCCGGATTGAGTACCAGACGGAGATAAGCGACCACGTCTTTAATCTCACGCCTGCCGTAGAATCGCTGCGCACCTACCAGCTTGTAGGGCAACCCGGCGTGCAGGAAAGCCTCTTCCAGAAGCCTCGACTGCGCGTTCGTCCGGTACATGACCGCAAAGTCACCAGGGCGGGCTTCTCCCTGGGCGATGAGCTTTGAGATCGTATCGACCATGTAGGCAGCTTCTTCACGGTCGTCATAGGTTTGGTGAAGTACGATCTTTTCTCCCCTGCCGCGTTCGGTGAACAGGCGTTTTCGTGTCCGATTTGGATTGCGATCGATGACGGACATGGCGACGTCCAGGATGGACTGCACTGAGCGGTAATTCTGCTCCAGCAGGATTTCCTGAGCGTCCGGGTAATCCCTCTTAAAACGCAGCAAGTTGCGGTAATCGGCTCCCCGCCAGGCGTAGATTGATTGGTCTGCATCTCCTACAGCGAAGATCGTATGGTGGAATGAAGCCAGGTGCTTCAACAGCTCGTATTGGGCCAGGTTGGTGTCCTGGAATTCGTCCACCAGGACGTGCTCGAAGCGGCGGGCATATTTCTCCCGCACCTCGGGCTTATCGCTCATCAGGATCGCTGTCCACATCAGCAGATCATCGAAATCCAGGGCGTTGCTCGCCAACAATAATTCCTGGTAATGTTTATAAACGCGTTTCACGACCTCGTCGCGATAGTCCAGCAGCGGATAATCGTCAGGGGATAACCCCTCGCTTTTTGCATTCGAGATGGCAGCCAGTACGGCTTGCGGATGATATCTCTTTGGATCGATATTAAGATCCGCAAGCGCTCGTTTGACAACGTCGAGCTGGTCGTCGGTATCGAAGATCGAGTAACTGGCAGTGAACGGTAAATGCTGGGCCTCCCTGCGCAGGATGCGTGCGCAAGTGGCGTGGAAGGTCCCCACCGTGACGTGAAAAGCCTGCTCGCCGATTAAATTTAGGACCCGGTCACCCATTTCCCGGGCAGCTTTATTTGTAAAGGTCACCGCCAGGATGTTGTGCGGACGGACCCCTGTTTCACTGATCAAATATGCTATCCGATGAGTCAGGACGCGTGTTTTTCCAGACCCCGGTCCGGCAAGCACCAATACCGGACCCGGCCCGGCAGTGACGGCTTGCTGTTGTTGAGGGTTCAGGTTGCGGAGGGCATCCATACAGGATGATTGTAACGGCTGGTATAACGGGTGTCAACACGAACCCGGATTTTCAATATTCACTAGCCTTCAAGGGAAATGGTTGGTATTGTATAATCTTAAAATCTCGAATTTGAATTTGACTGGACTGCATGGCTGAAAAGAAAGAGGAAATTTCAACCACTCTGCGGGAAAACTGGGGAATGGTGGGGCATGCCTGGGCTGTCCGCCTGCTCAAGCAGTATGCCGCGGGGCATGAACCCAAGAATGCATACCTGATCACCGGACCAACCGGCGTTGGAAGGCGGACGCTGGCCTTGCGCTTCACCCAGGCGTTGAACTGCCCCACCCCCACAGCGCCTGGCGAACCCTGTCGCACATGTCAGACCTGCCGCCAGATCGAAGCAATGCTCCATCCTGACCTGTCCATCATCCAGGCAGACCGGCTGGGCGGCGTGATCCGGGTGGACCAGATACGCGAACTGTTGCGCAGCCTGTCCCTGACTCCCTATGCCGCCCCGTTCCGGGTGGCCATTCTAATTCGATTCGAAGAAGCCAATCCGAATGCTGCGAATGCACTGCTCAAGACGCTTGAAGAGCCCTCGCCGCGGGTCGTGCTGATCCTGACCGCAGAGAGCTCGGAAAGGTTGATGCCGACCATCGTTTCACGGTGCGAAGTGATCCGCCTCGTTCCGGTCTCGGCGGACACGATCTACCAGGGGCTGGTCAGCGGGTGGGCGGTCCCCGAAGACCAGGCCAGACTCCTGGCGCACATCTGTGACGGCAGTCCCGGGCTTGCTCTCCGCGCCCATCAGGATCCCTCCTTGCTGGAGCGCCGAAAGAAATGGCTGGAAGATCAAAGCTATCTGTTATCCGCCTCATACTTTGACCGATTTGATTATGCAGAAAGGCTCGCCAAAGACAAGGAAAAAGCCCGTGCAACGCTGGCGACCTGGCTGTCCTTCTGGAGAGATGTAATGCTGGCAGTTGGAAGTGCTGACCACACTCCGACCAACCTCGATTGGAAGCCGGAAATTGAACGCCTGTCCTCTAGACTTGGCTTGAATGAGGCGAAACGGCTCGTCCAATCCACTCAAAAGGCAATCGAGCGCATTGACCGGAACATCAATCCCCGGTTGGTATTGGAAGTCTACCTGCTCGACCTGCCAGCAGCGTAAATCGGATCGATTTGGGGATAAACGTCCTGAGATGATTAATAGATGCAAGTATGCTATACTCGAGTACAGCAATCCGCTGGAAACCATTTATTCACCTACGCTAACCAGGACCGAGGGCCGGCAGGCGGGGGAATCTTCAGAATTGATTTTAATGGACAGGATCGAACTTTCCCCTGCGATCGTTTAGTACCCGAACGATGACCACACCGTACGATATCAAAGAAACCTCTCGCGCTTCTCTCGAGCTGCTGTACACGATCAGTCGGGAAGTCACTTCCGCGCTCGACCTGCGGACCGTCCTGGAACGGGTGCTGAAGCTCTCCATGGAGAACACGGGAGCGGTAAATGGAAGCCTGATCGTCCTGGATGAAGCGGGAGAGCCTGTTGAATCGATCATCATCGTTGGGAAACAACTGATAGAAAACACAACCGAGCAGTTGAAATCCATCCTCGAGCGAGGCCTCGCTGGCTGGGTCGTCAGGAACAAGCAGGGTGTCTTGATCCCGAATACGAGTCAGGATGAGCGTTGGCTACACCGTCCAGATGATGACGAAAGCCGTACAGGTCCAAAATCCGCGATCAGCGTCCCCTTGTACGTGCGCGAGCAGCTGGCCGGCGTGATGACATTGGTCCACCCCACACCTGGAACCTTTGCCAGCCACCAGCTGGCGCTGCTCCAAGCCATCGCGGACCAGGCGGGGATCGCGGTCCTCAATGCCCGTCTTTACAATGAAAGCCTGCGCAGGGCACGCGTGATGACAGCCCTGGCCGAAAGCGCTGCTGTGATCACCGCCAGCCTCGAGCTTAAGGAGGTCCTCCGGCGGATCCTCGAACAGATCAGCCTCGCGCTCCGAGTCGAAGTAGTCTCCCTTGCGTTGATTGATGGGAGCGGAGGACGATTAAAATTCCTGGCTTCTTCAGCCGGAGATGAAAACACGATCATCGGCCTCGAACTGAACATCGGGGAGGGGATTGCCGGTTGGGTGGCGCAGACCGGAGAGGGAGTGATCATCCCGGAGGTGAAGGAAGAGCCGCGCTTTACGCCGGAGATCGACAGAATTACAGGGTTCACAACTAAAGCCATTGCCTGTGCACCGCTCCGTTCTCGCGGAAACATTATCGGAGTCCTCGAGGCAATCAATCCTATCGATAATCGATTTACCCCGGATGCGCTCGAGGTGCTGACCGGGATCGGCAGCCTGGCCGGGACTGCCATCGATAATGCTCGGTTATTCGAGCAGCTTCAGGCAGCCCACCATCGCTATCAGGAACTGTTCGAAGACAGTATCGATTCGATTTTGATTACAGACTGGAATGGAAGCATCCTCGAGGCCAACCGGCAAACCGAAATCACCTCTGGATACAACCAGGATCAATTGCTTGGCCTGACGATTGGACAGCTCCACCTGATCGATTATGAAAAAGTTGGTTTGGGCTTCGAACACCTCCAGTCCAGTGAGACGATCTCCTACGAATCCGAACTTCACTCTCAGGGTGGAAAAAAGATCCCGATTCAGGTGCATGCTCGCGCGGTCCTGATTGACGGTCAAAAAAATCTGCAGTGGATCATGCGGGACATCACCGAACGGAAGAATCTGGATCGTATGCGTGAAGACCTGATCTCCATGATCTATCACGACCTCCGCTCGCCCTTATCCAACATCGTCTCAAGCCTGGACGTACTGGATGCCATGCTTGCTCAGGAGGGTGACCCCGCGTATAATTCGCTGCTGAACATCGCCATGCGTTCGACGGAACGCATACAACGCTTGACCAATTCGCTTCTGGATATGAACCGGCTTGAGTCAGGCCAGCCAGTTGTGAATCGGTTCGCGACCTCCCTGCACCTCCTGGTGCGGGACGCTGTGGATGCGGTAGCACCCACAGCCGAAAGCAAGAACCTGTCTATGCACACCGAACTCCCGGAAGAACTTCCGTTGGTCCTGGTTGATGCAGATATGATCCGCAGGGTGCTCATCAATCTCCTCGACAATGCTGTCAAATACACCCCTCCGGAGGGAGATATCGACCTGCAGGCATCCCAAGTCGATTCATGGATCCTGTTGTGTGTTCAGGATTCAGGTCCTGGAATCCCGCCCGAAGATCGGGCGAGGATATTCGATAAATTTACCCGGCTGAACTCCACCAGTGATGCCCAGGGATTCGGCTTAGGCCTGGCTTACTGCCGTCTGGCAGTGGAAGGGCACGGTGGAAAAATCTGGGTGGATAGCGCTCCTGCGGGAGGCTCGCGTTTCTGTTTGACTCTTCCACTGGCACACACCTCCCCTGACTCGACGACTCTCTCCACCCACATGAGCCAGGGACTCTGACTGGGATTGCATTCCAGGGGACTCGATGCATCAGATCGCACGCGGGATCTATTACGAAGACGGATATCCGGGGGTGACATTGGGAATCCTGGTTTTCCCTCACGGGACGATCTTGATTGACGCTCCCCTCCGGGCTGAGGATGCCCGCGCCTGGAGATCGGCAGTTAACAACGTTTCACTCGGCCCAAACCGGATCCTGGTCAATCTCGATGCTCACCTCGACCGCACCATTGGGGCCAGAGCTCTGGATTGCACCATCGTGGCACATCAAAAGGCAGCCCA
>CAYQDF010000086.1:0-13479 GCA_964416175.1 uncultured Anaerolineaceae bacterium | reverse complement strand
GGGCGCGTCATCCCCGCCGCCGAATTCTTTATTGGCCCGTTCGAGTCCGCCCTCGCCCACGATGAGATCCTGACAGAAATCCGCATCCCCGCTCCAGAACCACGCAGCGGGGGTGCTTATTTTAAGCTGGAGCGCAAAGTGGGCGACTTCGCAACCGCGGCCGTCGCTGTCCAGATCACCCTGGACCGCGCGGGGACCTGCACCAGGGCAGGCATCGGGCTGACGAATGTGGGCTGGACGCCGATCAAGGCGAGCGAGGCGGAAGCGCAGGCCGTGGGCCGCCAGCTCGACGAGGACGCCATCCGGCGGATATCTCAGCTGGCAGCAGAAGCTGCCGAGCCGGAGAGCGACCACCGCGGATCGGCAGAGTACAAGCGCGGGCTGGTCAAGACGCTCACGGCGCGCGCCCTGCGCAAAGCCGTGGAGCGCGCCAATGGAGGTTCAAGATGAGCAAGCACAACATCCGATTGAATGTGAATGGTCTTCCAGTCGAAGCCGAGGTCGAATCGCGGCTGCTGCTGGTGCATTTTATCCGGGAAGTCCTCAACCTCACCGGTACTCACATCGGCTGCGACACCACCTCTTGCGGGGCCTGCACGGTCCACTTGAACGGGAAAGCCATCAAGTCCTGCACGATGTTCGCCGTCCAGGCCGACGGAGGGGACCTGCGCACTGTGGAGGGGCTGGCGCAGAACGGCAAGCTCAGCCCAATCCAGGAGGGGTTCCGGGAAGAACATGGCCTGCAGTGCGGCTTTTGCACGCCGGGGATGATGATGTCCGCGCTCGCCCTGTTGGCGGAGAATCCCGACCCCACGGAGGAAGAAATCCGCTGGGCGATCTCCGGCAACCTTTGCCGCTGCACTGGCTATGTCAACATCGTCAAGGCGATCCAATACGCCGCCAGTTCAATGAAATCTTCAATCCTAGAGCAGGAAACAGAAGCGGTAACCGCATAGAGAGGGTGCGATGAGTGAGATTCAAGGATTAGGCCATTCAAGAAAACGTGTCGAAGATATGCGCTTCCTTCAGGGGCGCGGCAACTACATCGACGATATCAAGCTGCCCGGCATGCTTTACCTGGACATCGTGCGTAGCCCCTACGCCCACGCCCGGATCAAAGGCATCCACACGGAAAAGGCGCTGGCTATCCCCGGCGTGCTGGCTGTGATCACCGGCGAGACTCTGAAGCAATTTAACGTGCACAATATGCCGACGTTGATGAGCGACGTGCAGATGGTCCTCCCGGTCGATGCGGTGAAATACCAGTTCCAGGAAGTGGCGGGGGTGCTGGCAACCGATCGTTACACAGCCGCCGATGGAGTGGCTGCCGTGATGGTGGACTACGAACCACTGCCGGTCGTGGTGGACCCCCGGAAAGCGCTTGAGCCTGACGCGGTCAAGGTGCGGGACGACAAGGAGAGCAACCTTATCTGGCACTGGGAGTGGGGCGACCGGGAAGCCACGGACCAGGCATTTGCTCAACAAGAAGTCGTCGTTTCGCAAGATATCTACATCCCGCGCATTCACGTTTCATCGATAGAGACCTGTGGCTGCGTCGCCAAATGGGACCCGCTCGAAGGGCACCTGACCCTGTGGATGACCACCCAGGCGCCCCACGCGATTCGCACGGTCGTCGCCCTGGTCACAGCCCACCTGGGGCTTTCCGAGGAGAAGATCCGCGTCATCTCCCCGGATATCGGCGGCGGCTTCGGTGGGAAAGTGCCGGTGTATCCGGGCTACGTCATCGCCACCGCGGCTTCCATCGTCACTGGCAAGCCGGTCAAGTGGATCGAGGACCGCACAGAGAACCTGGCTGCCGATTCCTTTGCCCGGGACTATCACATCACCGCGGAGCTGGCCGGTAAAAAAGATGGCACGCTCAGCGCCCTGCGCTTCAAGACCATCGCCGATCACGGCTACACCGACGCGGCTGCCAACCCCTCTAAATTCCCGGCCGGCCTGTTCCACATCTGCACGGGTTCTTACGACTTCAAGAAGGCCTTCGTCGAAGTCGACGGAGTGTATACGAACAAACCCCCCGGGGGTATCGCTTACCGGTGCTCCTTCAGGGTGACCGAAGCGGTGCTCGCCATCGAGCGCATCGCTGACATCATGGCCCATGAGCTGGGCATGGACCCGGCGGATTTCCGGCTCAAGAACTTCATCAGGCCGGAGCAGTTCCCCTACCAGTCTGCGCTTGGCTGGGAATACGACAGCGGAAATTACGCGGCGGCTCTGCGGAAGGCAATGGACATGATCGGGTACGAATCCCTCCGCAAGGAGCAGGCCGAAAAACGCGCCCGCGGCGAGCTGATGGGCATTGGGATCTCCTCGTTCACCGAGATCGTCGGCGCAGGACCTTCCAAGACTTTCGACATCCTGGGGATCAAGATGTTTGACTCCTGCGAGATCCGGGTCCATCCGACGGGCAAGGCGATCGCCCGCTTTGGGACGAAATCCCAGGGCCAGGGCCACGAGACCACATACGCCCAGATCATTGCCGAAGAGCTGGGCATCCCCGCCGACCACATCAAGGTGGAGGAGGGCGACACCGATACGGCGCCATATGGGCTGGGGACGTACGCCAGCCGCAGCACCCCCACTGCCGGGGCAGCCGCTGCGGTCGCTTCTCGCAAGATCCGCGAGAAAGGTAAGAAGATCGCCGCGCACCTGCTGGAAGCCTCGGAAGACGACCTGGTGTGGGAGCGCGACCGGTTTTACGTCCGGGGATCCCCGGATAAGTTTAAGACCATTCAGGATATCGCTTTTGCAGCCTACACGAACCACCCGCCGGGGATGGAAGCTGGACTGGAGGCGGTGGACTATTACGACCCGCCCAACCTGACCTATCCGTTCGGGTCGTATATCTGTGCGGTGGACATCGACCGGGGCACAGGCGAAGTCAAAGTGCGCCGCTTCGTCGCGGTAGACGACTGCGGTGTGCGCATCAACCCGATGATCGTTGAGGGACAGATCCACGGCGGGCTGACCATGGGCTTCGCCCCGGCTCTGATGGAAGAGATCTCCTACGACGAAAACGGCAACATCCACGGCGCGAACTTCCAGGACTACCTGCTGCCGACCGCCGTGGAGACCCCCCGCTGGGAGACGGGCGAGACGGTGACCCCCTCCCCCCATCATCCCATCGGGGCGAAGGGCGTCGGAGAATCGGCCACTGTCGGCGCGCCGGCTGCCATCGTCAACGCCGTGGTGGATGCGTTGTGGCACCTGGGCGTTCGCCACATCGACATTCCCATCACGCCCCCCAAGGTGTGGCACATCTTGAAAGAGAAAGGCGCCGCTCTCGAAGAATAATAAAAGGACTGCCCGTGAGCCAGAACTCCAAACGAACATCCCACCTGGTTGAATCACTGCGGGCTCACATCTCCAGCCTGCGGACCCCAGGGAAGGAATGCAGCCACCGCAGCGAAATCCGGGAGGTCAGCCCCAGCGCGGCAGGATGTGAAGACTGCCTGAAGACTGGCGACAGCTGGGTACACCTCCGGATGTGCCTGATCTGCGGTTACGTCGGCTGCTGCAACGACTCAAAGAACAGACACTCAGCCAGGCATTTTCATGCAACGCGGCACCCGATCATGAGGTCTATCGAGCCCGGCGAGGACTGGATGTACTGTTACATAGATGAAGCGCGCCTCTCGTGAAGGTGGATATGAACTTCCAGGAAATCCTGAACCCATCAAACACACCCGCCCAGGCTTACGCGCTGGCTGTGGTGGTCCGGGCGGAAAAGCCGACCTCGGCCAAACCAGGCGCGAGGGCGACTATCACAGCCGATGGCAAACTACAGGGCTGGATCGGCGGCAGCTGCGCCGAGCCGGTCGTCAGGCGCGAGGCGCTGAAGGTCCTTCAGGAGGGGGAGCCGCGCCTGATCCGCCTGTGCCCGCCGGAGAAAATGGGCACCCTGCCCCAGGAAGGCGTCACGGAAGTCGCCCTGACCTGCATCAGTGGTGGCACCCTGGAGATCTTCATCGAGCCGGTGATGTTCCAGCCCCACCTGGTCGTGATCGGCCACCTCGCCACAGCGCAGGCCCTGGCTCGTCTGGGAAAAGCCCTGGATTTCAGGGTGAGCGTGGTCGGGCTGGAGGCCTCCCCGGCCCGGTTTCCGGACGCCGACGAGGTGATCGATCGCCTGGACCTGTCCGGTCTGGATGTCTCGCCGAATTCCTGCATCGTCGTCGCCAGCCACGGGAACTACGATGAGGATGCGCTGGAAGCTGCTCTCCAGACGGATGCTTCCTACGTGGCGCTGGTGGCGAGCAAGGCCAGAGCGGAGGCGGTGCTGCAGTACCTGCGGGATTCCAGCCTGCCGGAAGAGCGCATCGCGCGGCTGAAGTACCCGGCCGGCCTGGACATTGGCGCCGTCACACCGGAGGAGATCGCCTTGAGCATCCTGGCGGAGATCGTGCTGCGACGCCGGCGGGGTTTGTCCGCCCCACCCGCAGCCCCGGAGGCGCCGGTCACAGCCTTTCCCGAACCGCGCGAGGCCATCGATCCGGTGTGTGGGATGACGGTCGAGATCGAATCAGCCCGGTACACTTGGGTGTACCGGGAAACCAGCTACTATTTCTGCTGCCGCGGCTGTCAGCGCGCTTTCGAGAAGGAACCGGAAGTGTACCTGGCGAAACTTAAGGAATGAACCAAACACCTCTGTTGGCAAGTAAATCCGCATCACCAAGGAAGGACTTCAAATCGTGGAATTCGAGGGAGTAGTCAAGATCAATGCCCCCCGCCAGAAGGTGTGGGAGTTTTTGACCGACCCGAACCTGGTCTGCCAGTGCGCGCCGGCGTTGAAATCCGTCGAGATCATCGTCCCGGACAAACAGTTTAAAGCCGTGGCGGGGATCGGCTTCGGATCGGTGCAGATCGTCTTTGTTACAGAAGCCGAATGGGTGGAGCTCAACCCGCCGGATCACGCCAGGATGATCGCCCACGGCGATGCGCCGGGGAGCTGCGTGGATATCAAGAGCGACATGATCCTGTCCGACGGGGGGGATGGAGTCACGGAGCTGAAATGGACAGCCGATGTGGTCGTGGTGGGGACGATCGCCAGCCTGGCTTCGCGGTTGATGGGCGGCGCGACGAAGAAGCTCACCGGGGCATTCTTCGATTGCGTCCGTTCGAAGATTGAAGCATGAAATTTGGCCCGGTCCCGCTTTCCCGGGCGGAAGGCAAGATCCTGGCGCACCACGTCGCCGGACCGGATGGACTGCGCGCCTTTCGGAAGGGAAAGCCTCTGAACGAACAGGACGTGGTTCGTTTGCGCGAGCTCGGGCGCCGGAACGTCTACGTCGCCGAACTGGAACCCGGAGACATCGTCGAAGACCACGCGGCTGATCGTGTATCACGGGCCATCAGCGGCAAGAACCTGGAGAGGTCCAAACCCCACTTCGGGAGGGTCAACCTCCGGGCCGCCCGCCTGGGAGTCCTGCAGGTGGGCGTCGAAGGGCTGGTCCAATTGAACGAATGTGAGGGGATCACCGTCGCTACGCTGGTTGCCGGATCCGTGGTCCAGGCCGGAGATACGGTGGCGACGGTCAAGGTGATCCCCTTTTCCGTGCCGGAGACACACCTCCTCGTGGTGGAAGACCTGTGCCGAAGCGGAGGACCCCTGCTGTGGGTTGCCGCCCTGGAGCCGCGCAAAGTCTCCCTGGTCCTGTCTGGCTCGGCCTTGACCCGCCAACGGGTCATCGATTCCTTCGTCCCGCCGTTGAAAAAGCGCATCGAAGCCCTGGAATCTGAGATCCGGAATGTCGAATTCGTCCCCCTTGAAGAAGAAGCAGGAGAAGAGCAGCTGGCGCAGACGCTGCGAAAGGAGGTGGAAGAAGGAAGCAACCTGATCATCCTCGCCGGCGAGACCGCCATCATGGACCGCCACGACATTGCCCCGCGCGCCATCGAAAAGGCCGGGGGCGTCGTCACCTGTTTTGGCGCGCCAGTGGATCCGGGCAACCTGCTCTTGATTGCTTATTTGGGAGAAGTGCCTGTCTTGGGCGCGCCGGGGTGCGCCCGCAGTCCCAAAACCAACGTAATCGACTGGGTGCTCCCCCGCCTGCTTTCCGGCGAGCGCCTCACCCGCGCCGATATCGTCAGGATGGGTCACGGCGGGCTTCTGGAAGACACCCCCCTGCGCCCGATGCCGCGGAGCCATCTGGTCTGATGAGAGAGGAATAGAAACAAAGGAGATTGCTGCTATGAAAGTTCCCGTTTCGCTTACCGTAAATTCGGTTCATCACACCCACGAAATCGAACCCCGGCTGCTCCTCGTGCACTATCTGAGGGACAGGCTGGGGTTGACCGGTACCAAGATCGGCTGTGACACCAGCCAGTGCGGCGCCTGCACAGTGTTGCTGGACGGAATGGCGGTCAAGTCGTGCACGGTGCTGGCCGTTCAGGCTGACGGGAGTCAGATCACGACCATCGAAGGTCTGTCGAAAAACGGCAACGGCAGAGAAGCCGCTCTGCATCCCATTCAAGAGGCATTTTGGGCGAAGCACGGCTTGCAGTGCGGTTACTGCACGCCGGGGATGATCCTGACAGCTTATGACCTGTTGCAGAGAAATCCGAATCCGAGTGAAGGGGAGATCCGCCACGCCCTGGATGGGAATTACTGCCGCTGCACTGGCTACCAGAATATCGTCGCAGCCATTCGGCATGCCGCTGGCTTGATGCAGGAATAGCGCAGGAGGTTAATATGGCTACAAGATTGTTCGGAAGCGGCATCAAACGCCGGGAAGACCCGCGGCTCATCACGGGTCAGGCAAAATATACCGGGGATATTTCCCTCCCCAACCTGGCACACATGGTGATGGTCCGCTCCCCGTACGCACACGCCAGGATCAGGGGTATCAAGACCGAAACAGCAGCGGGGATGCCCGGTGTGCTGGGCGTGTTTATCGGCGAGGATATTCGCCAGGGAGGCTTCGGAAACATCCCCTGCGCCTGGGTTGTGCCGGACTCGGAGTGCAAGACGCCTCCACACCCCCCCATCGCAATCGAGAAAGTGCGTTACGTCGGCGATGCGGTGGCCGTGGTGGTGGCCGAGGATCCTTATCTGGCGCGCGACGCAGCGGAAGCGGTAGAAGTAGATTACGAGCCGTTGCCGGTCGTGGTGGATGCCTTTAAAGCCACACAGGAGGGGGCGCCCTTGCTGTACGCGGAAGTCCCCAACAACATCGACTTCCGCTGGGAAGTGAAAGGCGGGGACGTCGACGCTGCTTTCCGGGACGCTGAGATCGTCGTTAAAGACCGGATCATCAACCAGCGGCTGATCCCAACGGCGATCGAGCCCCGGGCTGCCGTGGCGCAGTACAACCCGGCGATGGGCGAGGTGACGCTCTGGAGCACCTCTCAGAACCCGCACATCGCCCGGTATCTGCTCTCCCTCGTCAGCAACATCCCCGAGCACAAAATCCGGGTCATCGCGCCCGAAGTTGGCGGCGGATTTGGCAGCAAGATCCCGTTCTACCCTGACGAGGTGGTCGCCATCTTCTGCGCAAAACAATTGAACCGCCCGGTGAAATGGGTCGAGACTCGCAGTGAAAATTACCTTGTTACGACCCACGGTCGCGACCACATCCAGGAAGTCGAGCTCTGCGGCACCAGGGATGGCAAGATCACCGGCATCCGCGGGACGGTGTGGGCAAATCTGGGCGCCTATCTTTCGACGGCATCTACCGGCATCCCAACCATCCTCCACGGGCTGATGCTCTCAGGTCCATACGAAATCCCGAACGTACACGAGGTCGTGTACGGCGTGGTGACGAACACCACGCCGGTCGAGGCTTACCGGGGCGCGGGACGCCCAGAAGCCACTTTCATCCTCGAACGGCTGATCGACCTCTTCGCCAGAGCGGTCCAGATGGACCCCGCGGAAGTCCGCCGCCGGAATCTCATCCCGAAATTCACCGATGGGCACAAGGTCGCAACCGGTCTGATCTACGACTCGGGCGATTACGAGCCGGCGCTGGACCTGGCCCTGGAGATGGCTGACTACAGGAAATTGCGAGAGCAGCAGGCGCAAAGGCCTGTGAACGGGAAATACCTGGGGGTCGGGTTATGCACCTACGTCGAGATCTGCGGCCTCGGCCCCTCCCAGGTGGCTGGCGCGGTTGGCTTCGGCGGTGGGCTGTGGGAGAGCGCCATCGTCCGGTTCCATCCCTCCGGGAAGGTGAATGTCATGGTCGGGATATCCCCCCATGGTCAGGGTGAAGAGACGACTTTCGCCCAGATCGTCGGCGAGGAATTCGGGATCGACGTGGATGATATCGAGATCCTGCACGGGGATACAGACCAGACCCCGATGGGCTGGGGCACATACGGGAGCCGGACGACCGCGGTGGGCAGCGGCGCGCTGATGGGCGCGATCAAAAAAATCAAGGATAAAGCCAGAGTCATCGCCGCGCACCTGCTGGAGGCCGACGTCGAAGACATCGAATACGCAGATGGCAAGTTCTTCGTGAGGGGATCGCCAGACAAAGCAAAGACCACTCAAGACATCGCGTTGATGGCAAACGTTGCCTGGAACATGCCGGAAGGAGTTGAACCCGGGTTGGAGGCCTCCGCCTTTTTCGATCCGCCAAACTTCACCTATCCGTTCGGCACCCACATCGCAACCGTGGAAGTGGATACAGGGACCGGGGAGATCACCCTCCAGCGCTACATCGCCGTGGATGACTGTGGGCGGATCATCAACCCCATGATCGTCGAAGGGCAGATCCACGGGGGGCTGGCGCAGGGCATCGCCCAGGCGCTGTGGGAAGGGGCGGTTTATGACGAGAACGGACAGTTGCTCACCGGATCGCTGCTGGACTACGCCATCCCGAAAGCCCGGTTTTTCCCGGTGTTCGAGACTGGCAAGACCGAGACGCCGACAGGCGTCAACCCCCTGGGCGTCAAGGGTATTGGCGAGACTGGGACGATCGCTTCGACGGCCGCGGTGTATAACGCTGTGATGGACGCGCTCGCTCCCCTGGGCGTTACTCGGATCGATATGCCGCTCACCCCAGAGAAAGTCCTGGGGGCGATTCCGGCAGGCAAGATGGGAGGTTGAGCCATGTACCCTCCAGAATTCGATTACGTGCGGGCTGCCTCTGTGGCCGAAGCCCTTTCCCTCCTGGATCAGCATCCCGGGGCGAAGCTGCTGGCCGGCGGGCACAGCCTGATCCCCCTGCTCAAGCTGCGCCAGTCCAGGCCGAAGGTGCTCATCGACATCGGTCGGATCCCTGACCTGAAGGGGATCCGCAGGGCAGGAGACTCGATTGTGATCGGCGCGTTGACGACACATGCATTAATCGCCTCTTCCTCCGAGGTGCCGGCCGCTCTGGCTGAGGCCGCCGGGATCATCGCCGATCTGCAGGTGCGGAACCGTGGCACGATCGGCGGCAATATCGCCCATGCTGACCCGGGATCAGACCTGCCAACCGTCCTGACTGCGCTCGACGCGGTTTTCCACGTCCAGGGATCCGGCGGAGAAAGGCGGATATCCTCCGTGGATTTCTTCACTGGTTTGCTTGAGACCGCGCTCAGAGAAAATGAAGTCCTGACTTCCGTGGAAATGCCTTTGACCGGGAACCGGACAGGATCCGCCTACCAAAAGATGGTCAACCCGGCTTCCGGGTACGCCATGCTGGGCGCAGCAGCGGTCGTCACATTTGAAAACGGCAGGTGTTCCGAAGCCAGCATTGCGATTGGTGGGCTAACCCCGCATGCCATGCGCGCTCCTTCGGTCGAAGCAGCTCTCGTCGGCAGGCAGCTGGACTCAGCCGCGATCGCGCTGGCCGCCGCTGCTGTGTTGAACGACCTGGGCGGCGAGCTCCTCGGCGACATCCACGCCAGCGCGGCTTACCGGAAGTCGATGGCGCCGCGCTTTGTGGCGCAGGCGGTGGAGAAAGCGGCAGCTCGAGCCCGGGCGTGATGGTTAAGATCCTTTCACCAGGGTGATTTCGGAGGCCTCCCGCATCCAGTGAGGCCTCCGCCGAGTCTTCCGGGGGGATCACTGCGCTCGTCAATCTGCCAGCGCGCAGAGAGCACAGCACCGCAAGGAAGAGAGCTGAACGTCTTGTGGTCCCTTCCAGGGACGTCAATACGCAGGTTGGTGGGAAGCGGATAATTCGGGTAGAATATTCTTATGAATTTAACCGATGTCGAATCGATTGATAGCTTGCAGGATGCCCTCCGTGAGCATCTCTACATCGCCGATCGGGGGCTCGCTACTTCGATCTTCCTGGCGTTCAAGCTCGCCCGGCCGTTATTCCTGGAAGGTGAGGCCGGGGTCGGCAAGACCGAAGTCGCGAAGGTCCTGGCTCATCTGCTCCAGACCGATCTCATCCGCCTGCAGTGCTACGAGGGGCTCGACGTACACCACGCCGTGTACGAGTGGAACTACACCCGGCAGATGATGCACATCCGGGTGCTGGAGGCGCGGGGCGAGAAGATCGAAGAGGCTGACCTGTTTGGTCCTGACTTTCTCTCGAGCCGCCCACTCCTGCAGGCTATCCAGAACACCCGCGAGCGGCCGCCCGTCCTGCTGGTGGATGAGATCGACCGCAGCGACGAGGAGTTCGAAGCCTACCTGCTGGAGATCCTCTCGGATTACCAGATCACCATCCCGGAGATCGGCACGATTAAGGCGGAGCGCCCGCCGGTGGTTGTGATCACCTCGAACCGGACCCGGGAAGTCCACGATGCGCTGAAGCGCCGCTGCCTGTATTATTGGATCGACTACCCCTCCTTTGATAAGGAACTCCAGATCGTGATGGCGAAAGTCCCGCAGGCTCCAGCCCAGCTGGCCCGGCAGGTGACCGCCTTCGTTCAGGAACTGCGCAAAGTTGAACTGTATAAAGTGCCCGGCGTGGCGGAGACCCTGGACTGGATGGCAGCGCTGGTGGCACTCGACAGCCAGGCGCTGGACCAGAGCGTGATCGAGGACACCCTGGGGGCGATCCTGAAGTACCAGGATGACGTGGAAAAGGTAAAAGGCCAGAACGTGGCCAGCATCCTCACACGCATCCTGGTCAACGCCTGATATTAATCCCCCACCAGGTGCAGCGATGCAAACTCTGCCTCAACATGGGATCGCAGGAACTGAAGCGGGCGGGAACCTCTTGTACAACCTGATTTTATTCGGGCGGCTGCTGCGCGGGCTGGGGCTGGATGTCAACACCGGGCGGATGATCGATCTGGTACATGCCTTGAAGCACATCGAGATCCTATACAAGAGCGATTTCTATTACACGCTGCGCGGCCTGTTGGTACATCGCCGGGAAGACATCCCGTTTTTTGACGCCGCCTTCGAG
Organism: uncultured Anaerolineaceae bacterium; assembly: GCA_964416175.1. Classification (GTDB taxonomy): domain Bacteria; phylum Chloroflexota; class Anaerolineae; order Anaerolineales; family UBA4823; genus CAYQDF01. The sequence continues at coordinate 2,164 of CAYQDF010000086.1, read as the reverse complement.
GCTTTCTGGCGCAGGCCTCCGGACCACTGGGTCGAAGTGGAACTGGCATCTCTCGGCAGCCGCCGGCAGCGCCCCCGGGTCATCCCGCCGCCGCTTCATCTCCCCGAAGACCGGTTGGACCCACCCCGCCAGCCAGACTCCTCGCCACAGGAGGAGCCGCCGCTCCTCGAAGCGACCATGACTTACAGCAACCGGGAGGTGCTGCGGCGGAAGGACTTCTCCGAGCTGACCGCAGAGGAGCTGGAGGCTATCAAGCAGCTCATGCGCGAGCTCTCCTGGAAGCTCAGCCTGCGCCGTACGCGGCGGATGCAGTCCGGCCCCGGTAATTTGCTGGACCTGCGCCGGACTTTGCGCAGGAATCTCCGCTATGGCGGCGAGGTGCTGGAGTGGCCGCGGCGGGAGCCAAAATTCAAGCCCCGCCCGCTGGTGATCATCGCCGACATCAGCGGTTCAATGGAACGGTACACGCGCATGTTGCTTCACTTCATCTACACGCTGGCGCGCGGGCTGGATCAAAAAGTGGAAGCTTTCGTTTTCAGCACGCGCCTGACGCGCATCACGCGCCAGCTCGCCGACAGCGACATCGAACAGGCTTTTCAGCAGGTCTCGCGCCTGGTGCCGGACTGGTCCGGGGGAACGCGCATCGGCGATGCCCTGAAGACGTTCAATTTCAACTGGGGGAGGCGCGTCCTGGGCCAGGGAGCAGTGGTCCTGTTGATCAGCGATGGCTGGGATCGCGGGGAAGCCCGCCTGCTGCGAACTGAAATTGCCCGCCTTCAGCGCAGCTGCTACCGCCTCATCTGGCTCAACCCGCTGCTGGGCTCTGACCAGTACGAGCCGCTCACTCGCGGCATGCAGACTGCACTTCCATACATCGACAACTTTCTGCCCGTGCACAACCTGGCCAGCCTGGAGGATCTGGCCGACCACCTGGCGCAGGTCGACCAGTACCGCCCGACCCGGAGGCAGATCGTGAGGGGGCCCGATTGAGAGATATCCTCCCCGACCTGGAAAAATGGCTGGCTGAGGGGGAACGGATCGCCCTGGCCACGGTGATCCAGACCTGGGGCTCGTCCCCGCGCCGCGTGGGAGCCAAGATGGCGATGACTCCCTCGGGAAAGATCACGGGGTCTGTCAGCGGTGGCTGCGTCGAAGGGGCGGTCTTCCAATCTGGGATGGAAGTGCTGGATACCGGTCGCCCCCAGCTGCTCCATTTCGGCGTGGCGGATGAGACTGCCTGGCAGGTCGGATTGGCCTGCGGCGGAACGATCGAAGTGTTTGTCCAGCCGCTCGAGCGGAGCGCTTTTTCAGCGCTCCGGGGTGCCCTGGACCTCGGGGTCCCCTTCGCTGCTGCCACGGTGGTGCGCGGCCCGGCAGAATCCCTTGGGAGCGAGGTCCTCCTTTGGAAAGCCGCCGAGGCTGTGGAGCTAACACCGCTGATCGGTCAGCTGGACGCACGGCTTGGGCCTCAACTGGAAGCCCTCACCCGGCGAGCCCTGGAGGAGAGGAGCTCCCGGCGTTCGAAACTGGTGATCGAAGGCCAGGATGAGCCGCTGGAAGTATTCATTGAAGTCTCCCTGCCGCCGCCGACCCTGGTGATCGTGGGTGGGGTACACATCGCCATCGCCCTGACCAGCATCGCCCGCACCCTGGGCTTCCGCACGGTGATCGTGGACCCCCGGCGGGCGTTCGGAAGCCCGGAGCGCTTCTCCCACGGGGACCGGCTGATCCAGGCCTGGCCTGAGGAGGCTTTTCAGGAAATTGAAATCCACGAAGACACCGCCATAACCATGCTGACCCACGATCCGAAGATCGATGATCCCGCCCTGAAGATCGCCCTCAATAGCCCGGCGTTTTACATTGGAGCACTGGGGAGCCGGGGGACGCACGCCAGGCGGCGCACAAGGCTGCTCGCTGCCGGCGTGAGCGAAGAACAACTGGCGCGCCTGGCTGCTCCTATCGGGTTGGATATCGGCGCTGAGTCGCCGGAAGAGATCGCTCTGGCGATCATGGCGGAGATCGTCGCTGCCCGCCACAGGCCAGGTCCATCCGGCCTCTCAAATCCGCATTGAGTAGCATGACAATGTCAGATGAAGGAAAACCGTTCCCTTCGACTACGCAGCGGATGCATTCTGAGCGGAACGCAGTCAATGTCCCGAGTTTG
>CAYQDF010000085.1:0-13624 GCA_964416175.1 uncultured Anaerolineaceae bacterium | reverse complement strand
CCCGCGGGACATGTCTGAGCGGAACAGGGTCAAAGTCCCGAGTTTGCGAGGGAGTATTCGCAGAGGCCCGCCGCTCCGCTCAGCGCTCTGGTTTGCTTTATCCCGAATTCATGTTAGTAAAATTTTGAGGCTCGCGTCAAGGCTGGTAGATCCGCGTCTCAGGTTTGAAAGCCGCCCAGGAGAACCAGAAGTGGTTGATCGAGATGACCGGCTCCAGCTGCGTGCCGGCCAGTTCGCCGCTGACCGCCCGGCCAAACACATCCCAGGCGCTGCCGGTCTCGGAGTCCAGGATCAATCCCCCGCTGGAGCGGAAAGTCAGCGTGCGCTCATCCAGCTGGCGTGCATAGGCCGCGGCGGTCCCCACGTCTTCTCCTCTGGCAATGCTCACGGAGTCCAAAGCAGACGCGACCCCTGGCTGCCAGAACACAGCTATCTCCACGCCGCCAACCCGATCATTCACCACGCCGACTTGTTCCAGGACCTCGTAAGGGTAAGCGACCGCCTCCCCATTGAGGTCCACGGTCAGGACCCTGGCGACCGCTGGCAAAATGCCCGGCGTCTCAGGGCCGCGGTACAAGAAGGGTATAGTATCTATGCTGTCATACCCGGCGTACGGGTTGATCCCGTAGTTGCGCGCATACCCGGTCTCTCGGGAAAGCACCTTTCCTTCCGGGTGGTTCTCCCTGAAATCGCTCCAGCTGATGATCGCAGCGGGGAGGAATGCGAGCTGCTTTCCGGTGAACTCCCCAGCGATAGCCTCGCCTGTGGCCTGCTGCCACCAGGACTCCGTTTGGCGATCATACATGATCAGGTTGCTGAACCGCAGCCGGCCGGTCGTCCCGAAATCCAGCACCCGCCCTTCCAGGGTGCGTTCGAACGCGATGGCCGTGTTGCACAATGGGCAAAAAGTGACCGCCACCGGAACGCCGCCAGCGTAATCGTTGACAATCTCGTGCCAGGTTAAAATCTGCAGCGGGTATGCGCGGGCGTCGCCTCCGATCTCAATAAACACCACCGGCTCGAGGTTCTCCAGCCACCCTTCGGCTTCTTCCACGTCGACGAACTCTGGGTTATCGATGGCGGGGATGCCGTCCTTCGGCGGACCTCCGGAGAAGATCTCGGTATATGGCACGCTGTGTTTGCTGAAATCTGTGCTGAATTGGAAATCCGCCCCGCGCGGCGGGATGTCTTCCGGTGATAATGCGTTCGTCTCAACAATCTGTGGAAGTGGAGTGTCTCCAGGGTGACTCGTGGGGCTCGGTTGCGAGACCTGAGCCTCGGTAACCCCTTCGATCCCTGCCGGCGTTTCCCTGGAAGGCGGAAGGCTGGTCGGCGGCAGTTGTTCAGCCTGTCCGGCTGTGCAGGCGGCGAGGAAGAGAAGCCCCCCCGAAATCCACCGGCCCCAAAAAGATCCATTACACATCAACAACATGAGAACCTCCCGGCAGGCGAAGCAACAGCATCGTTCACGCTTACTGACGATGCTGTCCCGGAAGATCTTACCAGTCTGACTCCCGTCTTCGATGGGTACTTGCGTTCCAGCGGGACTGGACGCGCTATACTCCGCAGCTGCGCAGCCAGCGCCTTCCGTCGGCTGCCATGAACCGGTGCGATTCGGGCGGCCCGAAGCTGCCTGGTTCGTACAAAGCCAGCGGCGGCGCGTCGGAGGATTCCCAGGCAGCCACTATGGGATCGATGAGCTCCCAGGCCAGCTCGGCCTGGTCGGCCCGGATGAAGAGCGAAGGGTCGCCATTCATGGCATCCATCAGCAGACGTTCGTAAGCTTCCGGGATCGCAGCCGGCCCGAAAGCATTCTGGTAATGGAAATTCATCTCGACGAGCGCCATATCGGCTGGAGTATCGGGCACCTTGACTTCAAACCGCAGGTGGATGCCCTCATCCGGCTGGAGGCAGAGCGCCAGGATGTTGGCGAACATTTCGAAATCCTGCGGAAGGGGGAACATGCGCCTGGGCGGGCGTTTAAACTGGATGATGATCTCCGTGCTTTTTTCCGCCAGGTTCTTCCCGGACCGGAGATAAAAAGGCACGTCCTGCCAGCGCCAGTTATCGATATAGAATCTCGCCGCGCCGAAAGTAGCGGTTTGCGAATCGGGCGCCACGCCGGGTTCCCGGAGATATCCCCGGTACTGTCCCCGCACGGTGGACTGCTTCACCTCCCCAGCCGCGAGCGGTCGGATCGACTGCAGGACCTTTACTTTCTCATCCCGCAAAGCATCCGCCTTATATGTGGCTGGCGGTTCCAGGGCGATCAGGGTCAGCAGCTGCATGAGGTGGTTCTGGAACATGTCGCGCAGCACGCCAACGCCATCGTAATAACCAGCCCGGTGCTCGACCCCAACCTTCTCGGCGACAGTGATCTGCACGTGGTCGATGTGATTCCGATTCCAAATCGGTTCGAACACGGAATTGGCGAAACGGAAGACCAGCAGGTTCTGCACGGTCTCCTTGCCCAGATAGTGGTCGATGCGGAAGATCTGGTTTTCTTCGAGACAGCTGTGGAGCTTCCGATTCAACTCGCGGGCGGATGCGAGGTCCGTCCCGAAAGGTTTCTCGACCACCAGGCATCGCCTGCCTTCGTCCTCCTTCACCAGGCTCGCCTGCCCCAGGAAATTGACGATCACCGGGAAGAAGCGCGGCGCGGTCGCCAGGTAAAACAGGCGGTCAGCCGGTCCGTTTTCGAGCGCGATCAAAGCATTTTCCAGGCGGGCGAGGTCGTTTGCATCCGAGAAATTGATCGACCGGTAGTGCAGACGATTGGAAAACCCGAGCCATTCGTCCTCAGAAAACTGAAAACCGGCGTGAATATCCAGGCCGGCGCGCAGTTGGGCGCGAAACGTCTCGTCATCCCAACCACGGGTTGCGCACCCCAGGATTTGAAATCGCTCCGGCAGCCTGCCTTTCCTGTACAGGTTGAAAAGCGCGGGGATCAGTTTCCGGTGGGACAGGTCGCCTGAGGCGCCAAAGATGACGATCGTGCTCGATTGGGACATCATCCCTCCTTGGTCTCCGGGTCAACCTGCCCGGCGTCGTCCACCAGGGAACGCAAACCAGCGATCAAATCCGGACCCAGATGGAAGCGCAGGGCGCGCCGCCCGCCGTCCAGCAGCGCCTGCCAGTCTCCCAATGCCTGCGCCATCTTCAATGTGCCGAAGGTGATCTTCGACTCCTCCGATCCCATCGCATCAGGGATCGGTACGTCTCGAAAGGGTTCTGCGGTGATCTGGAGAAATAATCCGTTGCCACCATCACCCTTATGCAGCTGGCCGGTGGAATGCAGGAAGCGCGGCCCGAAACCGAGCGATGTCGCCAGCCGGGTTCGGTCGCGAAGCACATGGCGCAAGGTCTGCAGGATAGCCCTGACCCCCGGAGTTGGATTCAGGTAAGCCTGGATGGCGATGTAATCGCCAGGCCGGGCTTGTGCCAAGAACGCGTCCAGGACCTGGCGTATGGAGGAAGGGGATTGAGGAAGCAGCCCAAGACCGTTAAAGACTCTCACCTTGCCGAGCCGGGCTATCGGTTCGATCTCGGGGAGCTGCCCATCCCGCTCGTACGCTGCGACTGCCTGGCGCGCCAGGACTTTCGCGGCTTCCACATCTGGCTGGTCGAAGGGGTTGATCCCCAACCAGTGGCCGGCAATGGCGGTCGCCACCTCCCACAAGAAGAACTGTCCGCCCAGGTCGTTGACGTCCTCGAGGGTTAATTGCACCACCGGGTGGCCTGCTCGTTCTAATCGACGCACAGCCTCATCCTGGTCTTCCTCTCCCGCGAGTTTGAGTTGGACGAAGAGGCGGTCATCCCCGTAAACATGGGGAGGGCCGACCGCTTCACCCACCACCGGGAAGATGCCCCTGCCTTCCTTGCCGGTGCTCTCGGCGATCAGCTGTTCCACCCAGTCGCCGAAGCTCGCGATCTGCGGGGAGAGGAGCAGGGTCAATTTGTCCCGTCCTGCCTGTGCCAGCTCTCCCAGGATGGATCCCAGCTGCGCACCCTGGTTCTCCCCACCTGCCAGGTCTTCCTGCTTTTTATTGTTGAAAGCCATTCGCCGTGCGGTTCCCAGGAACCTCTCCAGGTCGATCCCCATCAGTGCCGCCGGCACCAGGCCAACGTAGGAAAGGGCCGCGTACCGCCCACCGATATTCGGGTCGTTCAGGAAGATCTCCCGGAACCCATAGCGGTGGGCCAGGTCTTCCAGGCGCGTCCCTGCGTCCGTGATGGCGACGAAATGCTCCCCGGCGCGGGCTGCTCCTGACTCGTTGGCTACCCGGTTGAAGAAATATTTCAGCAGCGACAAGGTCTCTACTGTCGCGCCAGACTTCGTCGAAACGACGAAGAGGATGCGCGAGAGGTCCAGTTTTTCATCCTGATCCAGGATGGCGTCTGGATCGGTGGTATCCAGGACGGCGAGTCCGAGATAGCCCTGCCTGGTCTCGAAGGTCTTGCCGAAGACCTCAGGCGCCAGACTTGAGCCGCCCATTCCCAACAAGACCGCCTGAGTGTATCCATCCGCGCGTGCCTCTTCAACGAAGTCCCCCAGTCGAGGGAAAGATTCCTGCATCGCGTCGACGATGTGTAGCCAGCCGAGGCGCGTGGCGATCTCTGCGGGTCCGGGTTTCCACAGGGTGTGATCGTGTGCCCAGAGGCGCTCCACGATTTTCGCGCCCTCCATAGCCCGAAGGGCGGACTCCACCGCTGCCTGGTAAACGCCGAGTCGGTAGCTCAGAGAAGCAGATGACATTGGTTGATGATCTCCTGCGATCGCCGATCGAATTTTGCAGCCCCGATGCCAGAGCAGGCTTCAACTCGCCGCGACCAGGGTCGGCTTGCAGAGGAGGTACACTCGCCAGGCGTACTCCAGCAGGCGCTCCTCCGCGCGGCTGTCCCCGATCAGGGCGGTATAGGGGAGCAGGCTGCCCTGCCAGCCTTCGGTGAACCACCTGGCATCTTGGGGAAGCGGTTTATCGATCAATTTTTCTGCTTCGAACGGCCAGGGGTTGGAATAGAAGTAAGGCTCTGGGTGATAAGGTTCGCCTGGCGAGAATCCCAGGCTGAGCTGCGCCGGGTAGTACCTGATCTCGCCATGTTCTTCCAATTCTACCTGGCGCGTGCCGAACCACTCGAACGACAGGTCAAAGCCGTGCGGCCAGAGCTGGACCGGGCCGGTCTCATCTTCCAGGATAAACCGGTGGATCTTGAAAATCCGATCGATCTCTAAAAGGACCGAAAAATACATCTCAGCAGTGGGCGGCGCGTATTTCCGGGGCTCATCGCTGGCGAACTTCTCTCGGGCGTATTCCCCGGTGATCCCCATCTGGCCCAGGGTTGAGAGCACCCGCTCGCCTAAAACCGAGGCGGGTTCCCCACGGGTCATGTCGAATGACCCGAGAGACCCCCTCTCATTCTCGATCTTCACCATGTGATCACGCAGGTCCATCGACAACCAGAACTCACCCCCATCCGGAGCACGCATCCGATCGGTGACCAGCCCCTCTGGCTGCACTTTAAGGCTGATGTGCCACCACCGGGAATGGAAAGGGGCGAGCGCGCGTGGGACGATCCCCAAGACCTTGCTGTAGGCGTGCAGGGTGTCGCGTGTGGGTTCAAAACCCGTCAGGTCTGGAAAAATGAACTGCGATTCCATTGCAATCAGCGCGAAATGACGCGGTCACTCCTGGGTATGAAGTCCGTAGCAGGCAGCCCCGAACAGGCCGGCCTGCCTGTGCATGATGACGTGCACAGGGACGCGCGTGAGTATGTCTGCGAAGCGGCCTTTGTCCACAAACGATCTCCGGAAAGTTTCTTTGTGGAGATACGGCAGGATGCGTGGCGGGATGCCGCCCCCCAGGTAAATCCCGCCGGTCGCGAGCACCTTGAGGGCCAGGTTTCCGGCTTCGCTGCCCAGGATTGAGACGAACAATTCCAGGGTCTTCGTGCAGATCTCCGCTCGATCCGCCAGAGCTGCCTGGACGATCACAGGAGTCGGGTCCTTCGCCCCTGCCAGAGCTTCCATAAGCCAGCCTGGCTCTTCCATCCCCTTCCCATCCCGGAGAAACCTGTACAGGTTGATCATGCCTATGCCGGAACACACGCGTTCGTAGCTGACGTGATCGAAAACTGGCCAGAGGAAATTTAACAACTCGAGTTCCAGGGGCGTTTCGGGACCGAAGCTGGCGTGCCCTCCCTCGGACGGATAAGCCTGGTAACGATCTCCGGTCCAGACCAGGAAACCCTCGCCCAGGCCAGTGCCGGGAGCGATCACCCCGATTGTTCCGTGAACCATGGGTTCTCCAGGGATGAGGGTCGCCAGGTCTTCCGGAAGCATGTGCGGGATACCAGCCGCAATCGCTTCCAGGTCGTTGAGGAGCTGGACTGGGGCGCCGCCGAGCTCGCGGCTCAGGCACTCGGCATCGACGACCCAGCGCAGGTTCGTTACCTGGGAGCGACCGCCGATAACCGGGCCAGCAACGCCGATGCTCGCCGCACTGACCGACCCGCTATCATCCCGCAGGAAATCACGCACGATCTCCACCAGCGAGGTATACTGGTTGCTTAAATAAGTCTTTTCGACCAGGGGCCGGTTCGGACCCAGGTCGGGTGAATACAGGGCCAGGACGGTCTTCGTACCGCCGATATCTCCGGCAAGAAATCTCTCGTCCATTGAATCAGTTTATTTGTTCAACATGGATGCTCAAAACTGGTGAGGTGGCCTAATTCTATCATCAACATGAGTTCTGGTCTGGATTCCTGCGGTTTGGATGAGGAAAGCAGTTCTGCAAGATCAATGTTGATTTCACAAGAAGGTCATCCACTGACACTACAATGGACGAGGCGGTCTGAGCAGACCTTACTGGAAATTTAAAAAAGCCTGCGGAGGCTGCACGTAAGATTTTGGTCTCTTAACCCGTCTACCTTATGCCAGCATGAGAAAATTGATTCGTATCAGGAGATTTGAATGGAGAATTTGATTCACATCGATGATTCGGAATTTCAGGAGAAAGTGCTTAATTCTCCCCTGCCTGTGATCGTCGACTTTTGGGCGCCATGGTGTGGGCCTTGCAAAATGATCGCACCGGTCCTGGAGGAGGTCGCCAGAGAGCAGACCGGCCGGCTGGTGGTGGTCAAGGTCAACACCGATGAAAACCCTCAGTGGGCTATGGAATATGGGGTCATGGGCATTCCCACCCTGCTGTTCATCGCCAGAGGTGAGGTGATCGACCGGCAGATGGGTGCCAGCCCGGCTCCGGCGTTGAAAGCCAGGGTCCAGACTTTTCTCGATAAAGTGTAAAGGTCTTCCAGGAGTAGGGATCCTTAAAGCAGCAGGGCCGGGCAGCCTTTCCACCGTCCAGCCCTGCTGCACTATGAATAAATAATCTCATTCGATCTCCGGCAATTCCTCCTCGATCCAATCTGGTGCGCCGCTGGAGAGCAGCTGCTGGTTTAGTTGGTCCGCAGTATATTGTGCGATCTCCCAGGAATCGAAAGCCTGGGGGATGCTTTTTAAAATAAACGAAATAGGGTAGCCCTTGTTCGTTCGAGCTCGGACCTCACGCCGGACTACCCGAAAAAGCTGCTTTGTCTTTGATTTCCTCCACACGAAGTATTCCAGTCCTTGCCGCATACTTATCGCCATTCCCGTGATACTTGTAATATAGCAATGACTATCCATTTACGTGTTCCCTGGTTAATCTGGACCGGGTTGTGAAGAGGATAACGAAACTGCGCGGTTTTTGTTACAAGCTACAAAATCGCTTATAGGGTTTTTTATGCCGATTTTACAGCCGCAGCTTGGGGTTGTCCAAAGATCTGCTGGGTTGAAGTTTACATCTAAAAGGATGATGAAAATCAGCCCTCAGCAGCTGCCCTGCTGAGGGCTGATTGCATTCTCATGGGCGCGGAGGGGCTCGAACCCCCGACCTCACGGATGTGAACCGTGCGCTCTGACCGGCTGAGCTACGCGCCCGGGAATACTCCCTTGGATTATAGCAGATGCCCTGCCGAGAAGCAAGATACGATCGAGATCAGCATCACTGATTAAGTGTTCAAGCGGGCATACTCCTGAAAACCACCAGCTGAGCCTCAGGAGGCCGTCGGGTCAGCCAATCCGGTGTCACCCGCGGTTCAACTCTCGCATCCGCGTGAGCCAGCCAGCCATCGGTTCCGTTGAGCGCACCACATGCATCCCGGCTTCGGCGAAGCGTCGGTAAGCTGCGTCCGCCTGCTCCGTGAAATCGATCGCGCCGGGCACCACCACCGGAGAGCTGCAGTCTTCGAGCAGGTAGATCTTATCCAGAAGGCCGGGTGCTTTCGACTGGCACTCGTCCAGCAGGTCTTCAACCGTCCAGGCGACGCAGTGGCTCTTCGCCTGCCCGGCGATGAGCAGGGCGTCGTACGCCTGAGCCAGTTCGTAGAACCGGCTGCTCTTCTCCCCAATCGGCCTGCCATCCGGTCCGGTCAGCACCTCCGGCCCAACCGCCGAGTAGTGCTCCGTGAGGGGATTGGACCCCTTGATCTCATAGGTCGGGCGACCGTAGCGTGCCACGCTGTGAAAGAAGATCGCCTCCTCCACCGTCGAAACCAGGGCGTGGCCCAACCCACCCAGCATGGCATGGTAAGGCCAGATCGTCAGAGTGTATTTGCGGCGCCGGGCCAGCTCTTCGGTGTAGTGCAGCAGGTGGCGCTGCCCGTAGGCGGCATCGATCCCCAGGCTCTCCGCCAGATCGGCGTTGAACTTCCAGACACCCCGGCGCACATCCTCATCGGTGACCTGCGTGTACGGTGCTGGGTGTTCCCCCTGTTCGTTCACCAGGAAGAGCGCGTGGAAAATCTGCGCCGCCTGGTGGGTGTCGAAAGTGGCAGCAATATGGGTGATCGAACCCAGATTCCGGTAGATAAACTGGACCAGCCGCGTGTTGTCGTCGACCGCGCCCGTCCCGGAGCGCCCTCCGACGTACAGCTCGTAACCCGGGATGCAGAAAGTGTTCTGGACATCCACCAGGAGCAGGGCAATCCGAAAGCCATCCGCGGCTGCGGGCTGCAAGCCGTGTTCGCGGGCCCAGGCGCGCGCGGCTGTCGCTCGCTCCTCGTAAGGGACTCTCCACACCTCGCCGACTTTCCCAGCCTCGAAGTGCGGAGGTAAAGGCAGTTCGGTAAAAAGCTTTTTTTCAGACATTTCACTTCCCTTTATTCAATTCATTGGGAAAATTAATGGGTTGTACGTTTTCGTCCGGCTTACGTCTTCCTCATTCCTCGCTTCCGCTTCCCCCTCGCCATGCCTGGACCCCCCGTGAAAGGCGGCGCAGTAATGGCGAAGACGGTGCACAGTCTCCTGTCCATCATGCGGCTCGCCAGCCCGGGTTCCCGGCTGAAAAGGTCCTCCAGCCCGTCGGTCATGGTGATGATGGTTGGCAGGCGAACGTTGTACCGATAATCGAACAGCTGGAAGATTTTTTCCCGCGCCCAGGGGGTCATCGACTGGGTTCCAAGACCATCCAGGATCAACAGCCGGGCGTTCTTGGCCTCGTCAAATCGGCGGTCGTAGCGGATGGTGCTGTTCGGATTGAAGGTGGCGCGGAGGTGATCAAGAAACTCGATCGCCGAGAGAAAGACAGGCGGGTCGCCCAGGTTGGCCCGGTAATTCCCGATCGCGGCAGCCAGGTGCGTCTTGCCGCTGCCATGGCTCCCGATAAACACAAGCCAGCCTTCCGGGTGCTCGGCGAACTCATGTGCAGTCTGCAGTGCATTCTCCAGATTCTGCAGGTCCTCAGCCGTCAGCCCTTCGCCGCGCCGGTCGCTAAAGTTGCCAAAGGTCAGGTGTCCAAGGTTGCTCAAAGTGGAGATGTCGGCGTGACCCATCTCGTCGGTTGGGTTGCGGTAGTCAGGCGCGTTGATGAAGACTCGCGTGACCAGCTCCGGGTCGCGCAGGCGGGAACGAACGCGTTCCTCGATCTCCGGCAGGGAATTGTTGGTCGTCACCACCAGGGGCAGGCGGTTGATGTAGCGGAAATTGACGATCTGGAACAGCTTTTCCTGCGCCCAGGCGGTTGCGTTCTGAGTGCCAAAGTCATCCATGACAAGCAGGCGCGAGCGACGGATCTGCTCAAAGCGATCCTCGAAAGTCGCATCTGGATCGGAATATGCAAAGCGCAGCGTGTCGAGCAGGTCAGGGACGGTGAGGAAGAGGGTCGGCACGCCGATATCGACAGCGAAATTGGCGACGGCTGCCGCCAGGTGCGTCTTCCCGCACCCATAGGGTCCCTGAAGAAACAGCCAGCCCTCCAGCTTCTGTGCGAACTGGCGGGCCTGGTTGTAAGCAAATTCAATCGAATCTGCCTGAAGTTTTCCCAACCCGATCCGGCCTCGCGGCTGGAAATTTTCGAAGGTGAGGTGGCTCAGCTCATCCAAGTTGCTGAGCGAGAATAAACGCCGGTGGACCTGCGCGCTGACTTTTGCCCGACGGCAGGCGCAGATCTCCAACCTGCCAAAGTCCGGGTGATCGAGTGGGACCTCCAGGCGCAGATAGCCCACCCCGTGGCAGTGCGGGCAGTCCGGGTCGCCCAGCAGACCCTGCGCCGCCGCAGGCTGGTCAGGCTCAGTGCTCGACGAAATCGGAGAGCTCTCCTTCGACGTAGCGGCGGCGATCCTTTTCAGAATCTCGTCGATCTTTTCGCTCATCCCGTCCTCCTTCCTGCCAGCGTTCCAGGATAGCTGCCACGTAGCTCCACCGGCGAGCGTTGTTCTCCACAGCGATGCGCACGGCGTCCTCGATCCAATCAGCCGGGTAAGATTCCTCTGCATCCCGCAGGTATTCAGCGATCAAGGGAGTCAATGGTCCAATGTTTTCCTCGTACAGCCGGTAAACATTCGGCGCCTCCGGTACGAGTTCGACTGGCCTGCTCGCATCGCCGGAAGGCTTCCACTCGCCCCGGCTGATGGCTTCCACTGCTGCCCGCCCGCGCGCGGTATTCATGAAATAAAATCCTTCCTTTCGACCTTCCACCGCGAGCGTTGCTTCGAGCAGCGTACCGCGCGCCACACAGCGCCGCAGGGCAGCCTCCAGGGCCTGGACAGGATCCTCTGCCTCAGGGTCAAGCCCCTCGAGGAATTCCTGGTCGGAAAGGAAGTCCTCATGCCGGAGATACCGGAAGGCGCCCTCCATGCGGTTCAACCGCCAGAAAATGTACAGGGTGACTTTTAGCTCCGCCAGGTCGTCAATGCTCGGCAGCAGGTCTCGAAAGAATTGTTCCGGCAGGCCGGTCAATCGTACTTTTCCCTCAGGAAAGCCCGGAAATTTCTTCATGGGTTGCGGGTGGCGGCGTTTTCGAATTTGGCCAGGGCGCTGCGGAAGACCAGCTCGATCGTACCGGTCGGCCCATTGCGATGCTTGGCAATCTTGATCTGGGCCACGTTCGGTCGCAGGGGATCCGCCTCGTACATGTCCGGGCGGTGGATGAACATGACCACGTCCGAGTCTTGTTCCAGGCTGCCGCTCTCGCGCAGGTCGGACAGCTGCGGCTCCTTATCCGCGCGCTGCTCGACAGCGCGCGAGAGCTGGGCCGCCGCCAGCACCGGCACGTTGAGCTCCCGGGCAAGCATCTTCAAATTGCGCGAGATATACGACACTTCCTGGACCCGGTTTTCGATGCGCAGCCCGCCGCTCATCAGCTGCAGGTAATCGACCAGCACCAGGTCAAGACGGTACTCCATGTGGAGCCGTCGGCTCTTGGTGCGCAGCTGCAGGGGGGTCAGCCCCGGCGTATCGTCCAGGAACATGCGCGTGTCGCTCAGGACCTCGATGGCGTGGGCGAAGAGCGGCCACTCTTCTTCTGTCAGCCTTCCGGTTCGCAGGTGATGGATATCGATGCCGGTCTCCTGGGCGATGAGGCGCTGCACCAGCTGTTCGTTCGCCATCTCCAACGAAAAAATGGCGACGTGCTTCTTGTGAGTCTGGGCGGCGTTCTTTGCCGCGGAGAGCATAAATGCGGTCTTGCCCATCCCGGGGCGGCCGGCGATGATCAAGAAATCCGAGGGCTGCATCCCGCCAAGCAGGCGATCCAGGTCAATGAAGCCGGAAGGGACTCCGAAGGTGTCCTCTCCGCGGCGCATCAGGGTGTCGATGCGGTCGTAATAATCGCTCAGAACCTGCTGGATCGGCTGGAGATCGCGGGTCAGCCGGCGTTCGCTCACCCCGAAGATGGCTTTCTCCGCCTCGTTCATCACCTCTTCAATACTGGATTCTTCTTTGTAAGCCACCTTCGCGATCTGGTTGGCAGCTTCCAGCATCCGGCGACGAACGGCGGTCTCTTCAACCACCCGCCCGTAGGCCTCGGCGTGCAGCGACGTGGGGACGTTGTTGATGAGCGCCGTCAGATAGGCGGCTCCTCCGACTTCTCCCAGCTGACCCATCTGGTCCAGTTCTTCGGTGACGGTGACGAAATCGATCGGCGCCCGGCGTTCCTGGAGCCGGTGAAATGCCTGCCAGATCCAGCGGTGCCGGATCAGGTAGAAGTCCTCCGCCTGCAGGAAGTGAGCGACGTCATAATACGCCTCGGGGTTGATCAAGATAGACCCGAGCACCGCCTCCTCAGCCTCCCGGCTGTGAGGGACGATTTGGGGGCCTGGAGAGGTATCGACCTGGGAAAACGAGAGATCGCTCATCTTACTGCAAGGATAGAAAACCGGGGCCGCCCGGCGCGCTCATACTCTCTGCCTGGCTCACCCCGGCGGGAGGTCCCAATGCCACGCTTAATTTTTATCTTCGCTCCCTTCCTCTTCATCGTTGCTTTCATCGTCTTCCATCTCGAGCTTCTCGAGAAAATCTTCGAATACTGACAGCCGCTCCTCCCCTTCTTCTGCAGGCTCTGGCTCACTTTCCGCCTGTTCCTCTTGCAGGTCTTCCTCCGGGACGATGCCAGCCACCTCCATCACCGATTTGGAGACCAGGATCGGAACGTGGGCCCGCACCGCCAGGGCAAGCGCATCGGAAGGCCGGGAATCGATGTTCAGCGTCCTGCCATCCACCTCGGCGACGATGTTGCCGTAGAACGTATCGTCCCTCAAGGCGACGACCTCCACGCGCACCACGCGTGCGTTCAGACTCGAGAAGATGTTCTTCAGAAGGTCATGGGTCAATGGCCGGGCGACCTCCACCTCCTGCAGTGCGATCGTGATCGATTCGGCTTCATATACCCCGATCCAGATCGGGAGGTAACGTTCTGCGTTCGCCTCCCGCAGGATCACAATCCGCTGTTGGTTCATCAGGCTGACCCGGATGCTATCGATGACCACTTCCAGCATTTCCGACATGTTACGGCCTCCAAATGCAGTTGTCCCTGCTTTATACCACAAATCAGTTTCCACTTCCGTGGACTCGGCCAGGGATCCTCTGCATTGCATTATCGATTATTTTTCTGAAGGGCGAATTCACGCAAGGCTTGATGTCAAAGTGATTCTAACATGGGGAATGCTGCGATGCAACCAGCAACGAGCAAATACGCTGCCCCAGCATTGTCACAATTCAGAGAGGAAAGGTAAAATAATCACCTGCTATCCTGAGCGAGGAGAGAACGGGAAGAATATGGGAAATTTTTATGTACCAGAAAGCGCCATG
>CAYQDF010000084.1:0-13641 GCA_964416175.1 uncultured Anaerolineaceae bacterium | reverse complement strand
GTCGAAGTCAACCCGATCGCCAACCGATACATCGAAATCGGCGAGGAATATCAAATCGATGTGAAGACCGGAGCAACCAACCCGGTCTTTGAAATGACCTTTGGATCTGGCTGCCGGTTTTGGATCGAACTCACCGACCCCCAGGTAACTGGCAATCCAGGATATGTATGGAAGGTAACCCGCGAGAGCGGTCTGAGCATCGGACAGGGCTACGCCGACTCACTCGATCCTTATTCTTACAACGCTTTTCGGATGCTCAACTCGGAGGATGATTTCGCTATCTACCTCCGTGGAGAACCGCTCACCCACTTCTGGGACAAGACCTGCACAGGGGACGAAAACGCGTTTTCTGTCAAAGCAGATGAAGGGCAGTATAAACTTATTCTGGACAACCTGAAATTCTGGGATCTGAGCCCCGCCTGGGTGAAGGACTTTGCGAACCCGGCGCTTCAATCCATCGCCAATGCGCCGCCGGATTTTGAGGACGATTTCTCCTCCCAAAAGCCGGAATGGGGAGACCCGCTGCCGCCCGGCGTAAGGATCGCCGGCGACCCGCACCACAACCTCATCCTGAATACAAAGGACAACGCAGATATCCGGGTAGGAGGGGAACACCTCTCAGCCGAGGACTTCGTCCTGCAATACGATATCTCGAACTTCTCCCTCGGTTCCGATACCCGGGAGCCGACTCATAAACTGTTCTTCGGGGATTCGGTCGATGGGCAGGGATGCTCCTTCGGGTTATCGCTGGACGTCCAGGAAAACGGGGAGGAAGCCGCCTATTACTGGGATGTGACCGACCACGAAGACCAGATCATCGCCCAGGGGTCCACTGGAATCTTCAATGCCGATCCCCTGCGGCTTAATGAAACGATAGTGATCATCAACCAATCTGGTGAATATGGGATCTTCTTGAACGAAGAACCCCTCGTCTATTTCCAGGAACAGGGCTGTGCAGGTCCAGTTTCGTTCGGCGCCCTCGCTCAGGGGGTGCTCGAGCTGATCCTCGACAATGTAAAATTTTGGACACTAGGCCCACTCCCGGTGGAGGATTTCACAGGGCCGGTCCTCCACTCCATCGCCGAATTGCCACCGGACTTCGAAGACGATTTTTCCAGCCGCAGACCCGAATGGGAGACCCTCAGCGGTGTGGAATTCTTGACCCCCGAAAATGTCATGCGATTCAAGGCTTGCGGGTTTGCCTGGGCCGGCAGGGGCGCATTCGATGCCAAGGACTTTTAGAGAGTTATGGACATCAATCCATTCACCTTCGGCAACCCCATCCGCAATCCGGCCCGCTTTTATGGGCGGGAAGCCGAGCTCCGCCAGATCGTCAGCCGGCTGCTGTCCAGCGCCCACGAGAGCACCTCGATCGTGGGGGAGCGCCGCATTGGCAAGACCTCGCTGCTGATGCACCTCTCAGACAGCGGGGTCGCCGGCAGGCTCGGGCTGGTCCCAGACCGCTTCTGCCTGATATACATCGATTTCCAGGGACTGACCGACATCACGCCGCACCGCTTCTGGCAGCGTGTGCTGCGCAAGATGTCCCGCTCGATCTGCCAGCCGGCGCTGCTGCCAGAGATCACCGCTCTGGAGGCGCGAGACACCATCGACCTGTTCGACCTGGAAGACCTGTGCGAGGCCATCTCCGCCAGCGGCCTGACGGTGGTGTTGCTGCTCGACGAGTTCGAGTACGTCACCCAGAACCCGAACTTCAGCCCGGATTTCTTCGGGGGGCTGCGTGCGCTGGCCATCCACCACGACCTCCCGTTGGTGACCGCCACGCGCCGTGAGCTGATCGACCTGTGCCATTCCGACGAGATCAAAGGCTCGCCTTTCTTCAACATCTTCGCCAATGTCGTGCTGCGTCCCTTCGATCCGGACCAGGCCTCTGGCATGGTGGATGGCTACCTGGCAGAAACCGGTCTGGAATTTTCTGACCGGGAAAAAGAATTGCTGCACAGCCTGGGCGGCGGGCATCCTTTCTTCATTCAGATCGCCGGCTACTACTTGATCGAAGCGAAGGAAAGAGGCTTCACAGGCGACCAGCTCATCCACCGGGTGATCTCCGACTTCGACGGACAGGCCGATCCTCACTTCCACTACCTGTGGACACACTGCACCGAAAGCGAGAAAATCTCTTTGCTGACAGTCATCGCTCTCAGCCGCCAAAAACCGTCAAAGAAAAGCCTGCCGAACATCGAAAACCTGGCGCAAGTCTATCCGCGCGCCCGCCTCGACGTGCCGGAACTGCTCAAGCGCGGCCTGCTAGTGGCCCATCCCGAGATGGAGGGTTGCTGCCAGGTGCTGTCTTCCAGCCTGGAGCGCTGGATTGGGGTTGAAATCAGCGCCGCACCCGAAAGCGAGGAAACTCAGACCACCGCGGACGAATGGCTTCGCTTGGGCGGGGGTGAGCTGGTCGAACCGGTGAGGCACGCGCTGCCGCGCTTCAAGAAAAAATACTGGCCGCTGATCGGCACCATCATGAAGGAGCTGTCCTTCGAACTCGCCGGAGCTGCCACGTATGAGTTTCTGATCAAGATGCTGGTTTGATCTCCCACGCCGGATACCGCATACGAAGTCGTCAAAGTAACACGGTAGGGGAAAAAGGCATGGAATGTTCCGCAGGCGGCTTCATCGCCTGCGGAACACTCCAATACTCAATATCCACGAGCTCTTGACACGACTTTCAGGGCGATTATAATTGAAAACCATTATCATTATCAATAATAAGGATCACGTGACTGAGGCAAAATCGGGCTCTTTGAGTGAAGACTGGCTGGACCGGCTGCAGGAAAGCGGCTACCGGCTGACCGCCCCGCGCCGGGCGATCGTTGAGATCTTAACCCGGGGCCAGCGCGCCTTGAACCCGATCGAACTGTACGACCTGGGCCGAAAAGAACACCCCCACCTCGGCCTGGTGACAGTCTACCGCACCCTGGAAAAACTGGAGGAATTGGGACTGATCCAGCGGGTCCACCAGCCTGGCGGCTGCAATGTCTACCTGCGCGCCGCTATCGGACACGAACACTTCCTGGTGTGCACACACTGTGGTCGAGTCGAGACCTTCGCGGGAGACGATCTTTCCAGCTTGATTACCAGGACAGCCCGCCAGAGCGGATTCGAGATCCACGAGCACTGGCTGCAACTTTTTGGCCTTTGCACCGCCTGCCAGGGCAATCCAGAAAATGGGAGCGAGAGTTGATGGGATCCAGACCCTCAAAGCAACTCGCCGGGTTTTTAACAGCCATTCTCCTGGTCACCGCCTGCCAGCCGTTGAGTCCACCTGCAACGGCCGGCACGGACAACGCGGCGCTGGATGTCCTGGCGGCCGAAAGCTTCCTCGCTGACATCGCCCAGAACGTGGCCGGCGAGCGCCTGGCTATCCAGGCGGTGGTGCCGGCCGGGATCGATCCGCACACCTTCCAGCCGACCCCGCAGGACGCCGTCCGCATCGCCGAAAGCGACGTGCTGATCGTCAACGGCGCCGGTTTTGAAGAATGGCTTGAAGAAATGCTGGAAAACGCCGGTGGGCAGCGCGTGGTGATCGAGGCATCCGCCGGCCTGGCCTCCCGCCAGCCTCAAGAGGGGGAGGTACGGACCCAGGATAACGCGGAATCAATCTGCGCTGTCCCTGCCGAAGGTCAGCCTCCGGAAGACGAAGCGTGCGAACCTGGTATCTCCTTTGATCAGGAGGAACACGCGCACGAAGGAGACCCGCACTTCTGGCTGGATCCAAACCACGTGATCCGCTACGTCGAGAACATTCGCGCCGGGCTGGTCCAGGTTGACCCGGCAGGCGAGAAAGTCTACGCGCAAAATGCCGAAGCGTACATCGCCGAATTAAAGAAGCTCGACGCCTGGATAACCGAACAGGTAGACTCGATCCCCCCGGAGGAAAGGCTGCTGGTCACCAACCATGAGAGCTTTGGCTACTACGCCGACCGGTACGGGTTTACCATCATCGGGACGGTCATCCCCAGCGTGAGCAGTGGAGCCTCTCCGTCGGCGCAGCAGCTGGCGTCCCTGATCGACGCCATCCGCACATCGCAGGTAAAAGCAATTTTCCTGGAGACCGGCGCCAATCCCGATCTCGCCGAACAGATCGCCCTGGAGACCGGTGTCAAGGTGGTCGGCGACCTCTTCACCCATTCCCTCTCTCTCCCGGGAGGGCCCGCGCCGACGTACCTCGAGATGATGAAGTACAATACCGAACAGATCGTGAGCTCCCTCAAGTAGGGTCGATATGAATACGGTAACCCATCCCCCACACGCTCCTCGCACGCTCCCGGACGAACCGGCGACCCTCCAGCTGGAAGAGGTCAGCGTCAGCTATAACGGGACCCGAGTCCTGGAAGGGTTGACCTTCCAGGTGCCGCACGGCGCCAGCCTGGCAGTCGTTGGGCCGAATGGAGCAGGAAAGTCGACCCTGTTCAAGGCCCTGGTCGGCCTGCTCCCCATCCAGGCGGGGAGGATTCTCATCCATGGGCGACCTCTTGGGCACCACCAGGACTGCGTCGCATACGTCCCCCAAAGGGAAGAGGTCGATTGGCGTTTTCCGGTAACGGTGAGCGACGTGGTCATGATGGGTCGCTTTGGACAGCAGGGATGGCTGCGGCGCCCGGGCAAGACCGACCGGGAGATCGTTTCAGCTAGCCTGAAGCAGATGGGCATCGCCGATTTGGCCGCTCGGCCTATCAGTGAACTCTCCGGTGGGCAGCAGCAGCGCGCTTTCCTGGCCCGGGCGTTAGCCCAGCAGCCGCACATCCTGCTCATGGACGAGCCATTCACCGGCGTCGACTTCACAACTCTGGAGATCACCCTGGCGCTCCTGGAGCACCTGCGGGCGCGCCATGTGACCGTGATGGTCTCCACGCATGATTTGAACCTGGCCTCAGAGCGGTTCGAGAGTGTGCTGTTGCTGAACCGGCGCCTGGTCGCCCACGGTCCGCCAAAGGACGTTTTCACGCCTTCCAACCTCAGCCAGGCTTTCGGCGAGAAGGTGCTCTTCCTGGATGGGGTGATCGTCGTGGACGAGTGCTGCCCGCCCGGCGAGGAGCTGGTAGAATGGCCGAGATCGTAGACCAGCTGCTCGCTCCCCTGTCCTACGCCTTCATGCAGCGCGGCCTCCTGGCGGCATCTATTGTCGGTGTGCTGTGCGCTACCATCGGCTGCTACGTCGTCCTGCGGTCGATGGCTTTCCTGGGGGACGCCCTGGCCCACGCTGTCCTGCCCGGGGTGGCGGTGGCTTACCTGCTGGGCCGGAACCTGACACTGGGCGCGCTCGCCGCAGCTCTGATCGTCGCCCTTGGGGTTGGTCTGTTCTCGAGGCGCGGCACCATAAAAGAAGACACCGCCATCGGCATCCTCTTCGCCGCGGCCCTTTCCCTGGGAGTGGTCCTGATCAGCAGCATCCGCACCTACGCTGTCGATCTCAGCCACATCCTCTTCGGCAACGTCCTGGGGGTCAGCGCGGCGGATCTCTGGTTGACGGGTGGCCTGGGGCTGGTCATCCTGGCGACGACCATCGTATGCTACAAGCCGTTCCTGGTCATCTCCTTCGATCCGGTGCTGGCGGCGACGCTCCGCCTCAACGCCGAATTCTTCCGGTACCTGCTGCTCGTCCTGCTCGCCCTTACAATCGTGGTCTCGATGCAGACGGTCGGCGTAGGGCTGGTCGCCGCCATGCTGGTGACGCCGGCCGCTACCGCGTACCTGCTCGTGCGCCGTCTCCCGACGATGATGGCGCTTTCAGCGGCGATCGGAGGATTTTCCAGCCTGGCGGGTTTGTTTGCCAGCTACTACCTGAACGTGGTTTCCGGGGCAGCTATCGTCCTCACGGCCACGCTCGTCTTCCTGCTCACCTATCTGTTCGCTCCTAAGAGGGGGATCGTGTGGGAGCTGACTCGCCGACAAAGCCCCAGCTGACAAGATCAGCTATTTCTTACCGCGTCGACCTCATTGTGGTCAAAAACCCCCAGCGAGCTGGCCTCCCCCGCGGTATATATCCGGGTCCGGTTGCGTCCCGCAAGCTTGGCCTGATAAACTGCGATGTCGGCGCAGTGGATGATTTCTCTGACGGAATAGGCTGGGTTCGAATTGTCCGCGATCCCGAAGCTCATCGTGGTCCGGATCACGGCTCCGGTGATGGGGGATTCGAAACGCGTCCCGCTCACTGCCCGCCGGACCGCTTCGACTCTCGGATAAGCCTCCAGTGGAGTCGTCTCCGGCAGCAATACGGCGAATTCCTCCCCGCCGAAACGCGCCACCACGTCATACTCTCTGAAGAATTTCTTTAATATTCGTGCAACGTTTTTCAGGACCTCGTCTCCCGCCAGGTGGCCGAAGGCGTTGTTGATGTTGCGCAGGAAATCCAGGTCTGCGATCACCACCGTGAGGGGACGGCCATAGCGCCTGGCGCGCAGGAGCTCGTTTTCCACCGCTTTAATATAGTATTCCGCGTTCCACAGCCCGGTTTTAGAATCCGTGTTCACTTCCCGCTTCAGACGGGGTACGGCCAGCGCCCGGTACACCAGGTAGATCGGCGTCAGCGCCGGCAGGAACAACCAGGGATTAATCGTCATTAACACGGTCACGACATACCCCATGGACAACATCACGAAATCCGTTGACAGGTTTTCGATTTCGAGGATGCCCGATTCCCGCCAGGATACTCCGCGCGCCAGCATCAGGGCCTGCCCGACGATCAGGTGGTTGAGCAGGACATATACAAGCGCGGCGAGGACTGCCGCCCCCATCGCCTGCAGGGTGGTAAAGGAGGTTCCATCCGGATTGACGAACAGGAATACATTCCGGGCTGCAAACCCGACCAGGACGTGCATGGCGATATTGAAGGGCTGGATATACCAGGCACGCAGGTGCCTGCTCTTCACCAGGGCCTCTTTTGCCCACTCGACCAGATGGGTGATTACCACCATCCCGGCGAACCAGCCGGGTTCCAGGGACAGCACGCCTGTGAAGAAGAAGATCAACGCCGGGTGGTATAGCTGGTAAGCGGGCGCTTCGGATTTGAAGAGCTGGGCCGCAGTGGCCAACCCGGTCACGAGCAGAAAGACCAGCCAATCGCCTTGCGAAAAATCAGCTTTGTTAATTGTGTAAACAGACAGGAACAGGCCAGAGAAAAGTACGGACCCCACATAGGCCCAGGCGCGCTTCGACATGTCTCTTTCCCCTCCGGAGATCAGATGGCTTGCGGAACCGGGTAGTCGATCACGGTTTCCTCGCCATGATGGGCATCCAGCCAGGCGTCAGGGTTCCCAATAATCCGCCCCCCAGTTCCCCGCACCCCAGTTGACGGCCCCCCAGTTCACCGCCCCCCAATTCACGCTGCTCCAATTCACCGATCCCCAGAGAATGGGATCGGGACCCAAACCCAGGAGCTGGCTCACGGGGAAGCCTGTGTTCGCCGCCGCGGTTGATTCCCCGTGGACGGCTGCATAAATATCGAGGCTGCCCGGCCCACCGCCTGGGCTGAACGGTCGGGCAGTCGTCATCAACCGGTATTTAACCTGATCGGGGTTGAGCCCCGGTTCATCCTGGAGCAGCAGGGCTGCCGCGCCGGCGACGACTGCGGATGCCATCGAGGTGCCGGACATCCGGAAATAATATCTGCCGACCTTGTGATCGGGGTGCTGCCAGCTTAATATCGACCAGGGGGTTGCCTGAAGGCTGACAAGGTTGTTGCCCGGAGCCAGGATCTCGGGCTTGGCGAAACCTTCGGGGGTGACGCCGAAAGCGGAATAGGCAGCCAGGCTGTCGTCGGTTGGGTCGACCGTCCCGTAGTCGTCCAGCGCACCCACGGTGAGGACGAAGGGGTCGTTAGCGGGCGGAACAAGCTCGGCGCCCTCGCCCCTGTTGCCCGCCGAGACGATCACGACGATCCCGTTGAACCACAGCACCTCCAGCGCGGCATCCAGAGGGCTGGTGTGGTACGACTCAGCGACTGTGCTGTTGAGCGAGAGGTTGACGATGCGAATGTTGAGATCGTCCTTGTTATCGTAAATCCACTGCAGGCCGCGGAGGATCTCAGAAGTCCTGGCGGCGCCCCGGATTCGAGTCACGTGCACGTTGGCGAGATTCGCCTGTGGTGCCACCCCTGCATAGGCGCCGCCCGACAGAAAGCCGTTGCCACCGATGATCCCGGCGATATGGGTGCCGTGGCCGTACAGGTCTCCCGGGTTCCTTGAACGATCGACGATCCGGCTGGGGCTCGTCCAGGCCAGCTCCAGATTCAGGTCCGGGTGCCGATCGATGCCGCTGTCGACGACGGCGATGGTGATCCCTTGTCCCAGGAGAGAGGGCTGCTGCGCCCACAGGAGGTCTGCGCCGATTGTCCCGATGAATGCGTTGGCCGGCTCGGCATCCTCTGGACCGCAATCATCGCACTCGGCATCTACCACCTCGGCGTCCGGAGATATCCATTTGACGGAGGGGCTGGCGCCCAATTCCGGGAGGTCCGAAGCGGTAAGCCGGGCGGCAAGAGCATTGATGATGCCCAGTTCGCCTGTGATCTCACCGCCCAGCTGGCTCACGAGTGATGCCGCCTCCGTGGTGAGATCGGCTTTCTGTACGATGACCGCAACTTCCCGGGTGGGATCTTCGAGGGCCAGCCGGGCCAGCAATGGATGCAGGCGCAGACCCGTTGGGACGCCCGGCAGACCTGGAGGGACCACCAGTGCGAACAGGGTCAGGATCGTCAGGATAGGGAAGGTTTTTCGCGACATCAGCTCCTCGCTTGGCTACACTCGGGAGCGCCGGGGATGATATTTACAAGATCCGTGATGGTTCACGCTTCGTCCTCCTGATTCGATTAACAAAGATGCCCCTCGGTTCGGGATGCCCGAGGGGTTCGAGTTGTGCGGAATCCAGCCTAGGCAGCCCGACTGTCTTACGGTGGGATCACCGGTTAGACCGTAGCTTTGTGCCCCTGCCTTTCGGCAGGTTTACCTTTTCTTGCACTATGAGCCTAGGCAGCCCGACTGTCATGCGGCTGGCGCCGGTTAGACCGCGGCTTTGCGCCCCTGCCTTTCGGCAGGTTTGCCCTTATCTGGGCTGTTTATTATTCACCCGCTTACCATCACAACCGGATCGATAAACCCGATACTGACGACAAAAGCCCTTCCGGGTGGAGTAGTACTTTCTTCCTATTTATAAAACGGTTAACGCTCGAACAACGCTCTTGTTACACGAATTTCTTACCAATTCATAACTTTTAAGATTCAAAACGAGTTAATTTACCCGTAACTGACATGATATCGAACTGCAGAAATAACTGTGTTATTACCTGATTACATGGATTCATACAATAGAAAAGGACATGCTTGACTCTGACAATTGAAAGTGCAATAATTTCTGAAGATAGCGAGAATATATTCTCATCGCATCTAAAACCTCGAGAAGATCAGTCCGTGGTTCTCAATGGATTTCAGGAGGGAGTCATGAATAAAACGATCGCCAGATTGCTCACATTGATCATTGCGTCAATTGTCCTCGTCTTGCCCATCGCCTTAGGGGTCAGCGTGGGATACGTGCATTACCTGCATGAATAGCATCATCATAGGCGAGGAGAGAAGGATAATTTCGGCGGACACGGGTTTATCTCAGGAATTCAGGTACACCACCGATACTTACCTCCCGGAAGATGAGCTGGGACCCTGGCACTGGCCTATTAAGGTCTGCGACCAGTCGGTGTGCGAGGACAGTGGATCGCGAGAATTCTGGGTGCGATCGGCCACGATCACCCCCCGCTGGAATTCCGGCTATATTTACCGGACGTTAGATAAAACCCGCCAGATAACGTGATCAGGTGTCGCCGCGCACTTCAGAAGTGCGCGGCGCCTCACATCAGCCTGCTCACGGCGCCAGGTGGACTTCCACGCTGGCCAGGTGCACGTCCCCGGCGAAAGCCACGCTCGGGTCGCGGACAACGATCCGCCCCGCACCAGCCGTCGTCAATGTGTAAGAAACATCCACGCTAAACGGTCCCGGCTGGCCCAGCTCGGGGGCATCCACGATCAGCGGTTGGCTCCCAACCACCTGACCCTGCTCATCGACGACTTCGACGACCAGGGTCTGTTCGAAGCTGGCCAGCGCGAACCCGGAGACGTGCGCCACACCACCGGAGATGGTTGCCCTCAGGGTGGGCTGGAGGATCACGATCCGTTCGGGATGAGGGGTCACGGGGACGATGGACGGCGAACCCGAGTCAGCCAGGGTGACGATCACGGACGCAAGGTGCGTCAGGCCGCCGTCACGCGGGCTGCTGGTGGAGACTTCAATAAATGCCTGCCGCTCCCCCTCCACCGCAAAGGGCACCTCGACCTCGAATGGCCCGCGGTTCGCCGAGTCCGCCTGGATGATGGTCGGGGTGACCGCCAGCTCTGTGCCGTCATCCAGGACGATGCGCACCAGCAGGTGCTGCTCGAAGGTCGGATCGGCGATCCCGGCGATCCGCACCGGGCTGATTACCCGCGAGCCCGGACCAGGCTCCAGGATCAGGATAGCCTCCTCGACAGACAGCTCCGGAGGCAGGGTGTCCGTGGGGAGAGGCAGAGCCTCAGTTGGCAGGGGGGATACGCCCGTTGGGGAAGGCAGGACTTCGATTTCAGTGGAGGTCGGGACAGCGACCGGGGGACTGGTGACCGTCTTCAATTCTTGCGTGCCCGCCGGAGCTACCTCCGTGGCTGTGGGACTTTCAGTCAGCAGCCCACAGGCGAAGAGGCCAAACACAAGAACTGTGAGAAGAAGCCATTGCGGACTTTTCATGCTGCTGGGTCTCCAATATCCGATTGACGCTGCCGCGCACCGGTTTGTTCCCTCAAAGGTCAGCCAGAGCCGAGACTAAAGGAACGGGATCAAATCCAAAAAGGCCTGGTGATTCAGGCAGATCCGGGCTCGGCCATCACCCTGGCGACCGATCTCAGGTCCAGCCACCACTGGTCTTTCGGCCGTTGAAATCCCGGTTCCACCAGGCGGTTGAAATCGTAGAGGCTGGTGAACTCCACCCGGCCGCTTAGCAGGCCGATCGCGGCAGCCGCAGGTGAAGCGCGGCCGGCTTCCTGGACGAGGAAGTCGATGCTGTGCGCCGCCAGGCGCGTCGCCTGGATCCGGTCGAAGGGGGAGGGGCTGCCCCCCTGCTGGATGTGGCCCAGGATCGCCTGGCGCACGTCGAACAGACCGCCGCCCTCCTTTTCGAACAGAGTGGACATGAAAGAGACGTTGTAGAGTCCGCCCGCGTTCTCGCTGCGGATCATCAGCCCCAGCCGCTTCCCGTGCTGAAAACCCTCGACGAGCTTGTCGACGTCAGCGACCAGATCGGCGAGGGTGACCCCTTCTTCCGGGAGGTAGGCCCGCTCGGCTCCCGTCGCCAGCCCGCTGAGCAGGGCAAGATAGCCGCAGTCTCGGCCCATCACCTCCACGACGAAACAGCGCCGGGTCGCCACGGCTGACTGCTTGATCTTATCGACGTTCACCACGATGCTGTTGAGCGCCGTGTCCGAGCCAACACTCAGGTCGGAACCCGGGAGGTTGTTGTCGATCGAAGCTGGCAGGCAGAGGATTGGGATGTTAAACGACGGGAAATCGCTGCGCCGGCTGAACAGGTGGTAGGCGCCCTCGTAGGCGGTCCACCCGCCTATGATCAGCAGGCCTTCGACCCGCTGGGCCTCCAGGTTTTTCGCAATGGAGTAGAAATCACGGCCTTCAGGCAGGTACCGGCTGGTGCCGAGCTCCGCGCCGCCGCGCGCAACCCACCCGCTCACACTCATCCAGCCCAACTCAGTGAAATCCCCCTGGATCAACCCGGGAAAACCGTTGCGGATGCCCAGCAGTGTGTGTCCTTGATCCATCCCCAGGCGGACAGCCACCCGCACGGCAGTGTTCATCCCCGGCGACGGCCCTCCGGCGTGCATGATCGCCAGGCGCAGCTGCCTGTCCTCCGCCTGCGGAGGGTTGGGGTGGGAGTGGGCGATGGTGCGGAAGATCCGGTAAGATTCAGCAAAACTGCCGCCGCGCATCGCCATGGCGGTCTCGTAGTCCTGCGCTTCGATCACCGCCGCCAGGCTGTGGGTCTTCTCCACGCATTCTGCCAGGGAAGAGCGCACGACCGCGTGCTGGCGGATGCCGATCAGCCGCGGCTCCGCTTGCGGGTCCGCGGTGAGCAGCTCGTCCACCGCGGCATGGCCCTGCACCGTCCCCAGGTACCGATCGAAGGCGCTGGGCGAGCCGCCGCGTTGCACGTGGCCGAGGATGGTGACGCGCGCCTCCTCCCCCAGGCGCTTTTCGATGACCTGCTTCACGTAATCGCTGGAGATGGGCCTTCCCTGCCGATCCTGGGCGCCTTCGGCGATCACCACGATGCTGTGGCGCCGCCCGATGGCGCGCCCGGACCGGATCGCCTGGCACATCTCGTCTTCCCAGTCCTCCCTCTCCGGCGGGCTTTCCGGGATCAGCACCCAGTCTGCGCCAGTGGCGATGGCGCCCATGAGCGCCAGGTAGCCGCAACGCCGTCCCATCACCTCCACCACGAACGACCGGTGGTGGCTGGCGGCAGTGCTCGAGATGGCATCGATCGCCTCGATGATGCGGTGCAGGGCGGTATCGGCTCCGATGGTCATGTCTGTCCCGGACATGTCGTTGTCGATCGACCCAGCGAGGCCCACGATCGAGAGGTGGGGATGCTTCTTAGCAGTATCCCGGCTGATCGCTCCCTTTTGGACCAGCTCTTCCAGCAGGCTGGGCCACTCCTGGCGGAAGACGCTCGCCCCCGTCAGGCTGCCATCGCCGCCGATGACGACCAGCCTATCGATGGCGTTGGAGATCAGATTGCTGGCAGCCCGAAGGCGGCCCGCGCGCGTCAGGAACTCCTCGCTCCGGGCAGTGCCGATGATCGTCCCCCCCAGCTGCAAGATGCCGCCGACCGAGTCCCAGGACATTTTCCGGATCATCTCACCACCGGCGACCATCCCTTTGTAGCCCTCCAGGATGGCATACACCTCCACGCCCCGGCTCAGAGCGGTGCGCACCACTGCTCGCACTGCCGCGTTCATTCCCGGGGAGTCGCCGCCGCTGGTAAGCACTCCGATGCAGTTTTGAGGTTGCTCCGTCATCGTTTCACGGTTTTCAAGTGACTCTGCGCTAAACGTAAAGAGTTTTATTTTCGGTTTTAGCCAGAATGTTTATTTCCATCTTTCGCGCCTTGGTGGCATTGCTTTATATCGACCCGGACCTGGCTGGGGGTGTGGGATGATCTTACACCACTTCAAGCCGGGGACCGGCCTCCCTGATGGGCGGCGCTACCTGCGATTCGAAGCGTTTGAAATTCTCAATGAACATGCCGGCCAGCTGGCGCGCCTGCCGATCGTAGGCTTCTTTGTCCTGCCAGGTCTCGCGCGGCTGGAGCACCTCGCCGGGGACGCCGGGGCACCTGGCGGGGACTTTAAGGCCAAAGACGGAGTCGACGTTGTACTCGACGCCTTCGAGGTCGCCATTGAGGGCGGCGTGGATCATGGCGCGGGTGTAAGAGAGGCGAATGCGCTGCCCCACGCCGTACGGTCCGCCAGTCCAGCCGGTGTTGATCAACCAGCAGGCGACCCCGTGCTCCTCGATCTTCTTCCCCAACAG
>CAYQDF010000083.1:0-13772 GCA_964416175.1 uncultured Anaerolineaceae bacterium | reverse complement strand
GATTGAACCAGGTCTTTATTATCCTGAGCGTGGGTTCGGAGTGAGAGTCGAGGACACCCTTTGGGTCCGCCCGGATGGTGAGATAGAAATCCTGGCAGATTACCCTTATGATCTGGTGATCCCGGTAGTTTGATTGGTGAACAAACATGCTGACAAAGTCCAACCTGGAAACTCCCACTCGTATCCTCGGCATTGAGACTTCCTGTGATGAGACCGCGGCTGCCATTGTGGAGTCTGGGCGGGTGATCCTGGCAAGCATAGTCGCTTCCCAAGTCGATCTTCACGCTCGCTATGGAGGTGTGTTCCCGGAGGTTGCATCACGTCAGCACGTCCTTACAATCTTTCCGATCATTGAACAGACTTTGCAGAAGTCGCACCTGGCTGTTGAAGACCTGGACGCGATCGCGGTCACCCGCGGCCCTGGGTTGCCCGGTTCTCTGGTCGTGGGGGTGAATACAGCGAAAGGACTGGCACTCGCCACAGGTCTGCCTCTGGTGGGTGTGAACCATCTGGAGGCGCACATATACTCCGCCTGGTTACATGATGTGGAAAGCCCGCCTCATCCAATCCCTGAATTTCCACTATTAACCCTGATCGTGTCTGGGGGGCACACGGAATTGACTCTTGTGACTGGTCATCTGGAATATCGCCGGCTCGGCGGCACCCTGGACGATGCAGCTGGTGAGGCGTTCGATAAAGTCGCCCGTCTGCTCGGACTGGCCTACCCTGGCGGTCCCTCAATCCAAAAAGCAGCTGAAAACGGCGATCCCGCAGCCTTTAATTTTCCCCGCGCCTGGCTCGATAATGGATATGATTTTTCCTTCAGCGGTCTGAAGACAGCAGTTTTGCGTGAGGTCCGGCGACTTGAAGAAAACCGGCTGCCGCTGCCTGTCGCACACCTTGCAGCGAGTTTTCAGGCTGCTGTCGTGGATGTGCTGGTTCAGAAAACCTTGATTGCCGCCAGACAATTCGAAGCAAAGGAGATCCTGGTTGCGGGTGGCGTCTCTGCAAACCTGGCCTTGCGTCAGGCGTTTCAGGAAAAATCTGAGTATCCAGTCCATCTGCCCCCTCTCTCCCTGTGCACAGATAACGCGGCGATGGTCGCCGGGGCAGGATACTTCAGATTCGCAAATTCCAGGATCGATGGTCTGGATATGGATGTCCTTTCCAACTGGCCGCTGTCAGAGATCGGAATTTAAAACACAACCGCCCTTCGGGAATGGCTCCGTTTCCCTGGGGCGGTTTCGAGTGAGGAGAATGCAATTCTTATTTTACACACTCTCCTGAAGATTTCATGAAATCAACTTAATAAAATGGTGAGAAATTTTCCCTGGATTGGATCCCAAATTCATTTTAACGCCTGGATAAGGTCTTCCTCCAGAATCGGGCCTCGCCTGAGGATCCGGAGTTCAGGAGCTGTGCAGTCCACAACAGTGGATGGGATCCCGCCCCGGGTGGGACCGCCATCGATAACCAGGTGTACCCGACCGTCCAGCTGAGAAAGTACCTCGGCTGCTGAATTCGTGTTTTCCGAACCGGAAAGATTGGCAGATGTAACCGCCAGAGGTCCTGTCGCCCGAAGCAGCTGGATTGCCACCGGGTGGTCAGGGACGCGCACACCGATCGTTGGCTTTTGCGAGAGTGCGTCCGGCAAGTCCGGGTGGCGTGGCACGACAATCGTGAGCGGACCAGGCCAGAACTTCCCTGCCAACCGTCTGGCCGCTTCCCCGGGAGACGTGGCGACTTTGTCCAGTTCACTGATGTCGCTGATGAGCACCGCAATCGCTTTTGAGGTGTCTCTGCCTTTTAGAATATAAAGCCGTTCGATATACTCCTGTCGATAAGGTAAGACTGCCAATCCATACACGGTATCTGTGGGGAAGACAATGAGGCCGCCGTGATTTAACACATCCAATGCATGTGGAATTGCTACCGGATTCGTGGCTTTGATCACTTCGGTCTTCATATTAAAGAATCCCTCACGCTTCGGCGCGCGAGCTGTCTATCTAGAGGTTATCTCAAAAATGGGTGGTTGTGGTGGGGAATTTGAATTTGGAGAGTGAGTGGTTTAACTCCCAAATGATGCGCAGTCCATCCAGGGTCAGCCAGGGGGCAAGGTGTTGGATCACGTTCGTCTCGGCGGCAATGATCTCCGCCAAGCCGCCCGTCCCGATTACTTTCATATCAGCCCCAAGCTCTTTCCGGAAACGTGACACCATCCCTTCGACCAGGCTGACGTAGCCGAACAGCAAACCGGATTGCATGGCATGCACAGTATTTCTGCCGATTGCCGTGGGTGGTCTTTGCAGGTCCACCCGAGGGAGTTTGGCCGTCCGCGCGAAGAGAGCTTCGGCTGCGATCCCAATCCCGGGAGCGATTGCCCCACCTAGGTAATCGCCATCCTTCGAGATAGCGTCGAATGTGGTCGCCGTCCCGAAATCCACCACGCACGCCGGGCCGCCATAGAGGCGCTGGACCGCCGCCGCGTCCGCAATTCGGTCAGCCCCGACAGCTTTCGGATCTTCATAGCGAATCCGCACCCCCGTCTTAACCCCGGCGTCTACTACCAGAGGATTCCCGTGAAGATACTCGCGGCAGGCCTGGATGATTTTTCCGGTTAACGGCGGTACGACCGATGCCAGGCAGATGCCAGTGATCCCATCCTTGCTCAAGCCGGCATGCGCCAGCAGGCCAACGAACTGGATGCCATACTCATCTGGCATTCTGTCATGGTTCGTTGCAAGGCGCCATCGCGGTC
The DNA here is from genome assembly GCA_964416175.1 of uncultured Anaerolineaceae bacterium. Taxonomy (GTDB): domain Bacteria; phylum Chloroflexota; class Anaerolineae; order Anaerolineales; family UBA4823; genus CAYQDF01. The sequence goes on along the minus strand of CAYQDF010000083.1, from coordinate 11,014 downwards.
CCAGCTTTTCTCCATCATAAATTCCAAGGGTAATATTGGTATTGCCGATGTCGATGGTCAACAGCACGGGTCATTCTCCAAGCAGGATATTATCGATGAGTCTTGTCTTCCCTATCCGGACGGCCAGGGAGAGCAGGCCTCTCTCGATCGAGCCTTGCAGCTCATCGAGAGTCACGGGATCTGCACAGGATATATATTGGACGTTAACCAGGGGTTCACTTTCCAGGACCCTGGCCACGATATCCCTGATGCTCGTCGCGTCGCGTGTCCCTGATTCGAATGCCTCCCTGGCTGTGAGCAGGGCGCGGTACAGGACTGGAGCAACTTGCCGTTCGCCAGCGTCGAGGTAGACATTCCGGCTCGACATCGCCAATCCATCCGGTTCACGGATGGTTGGACACACGATGACTTCGATCGGAAAATTCAGGTCCCTTACCATCTGGCGGACCACGATCGCCTGCTGAGCGTCTTTCTGTCCGAAATAGGCCTTATCGGGCTGCACGGCGTTGAAGAGCTTAGTGACGATTGTTGCGACACCCCGAAAATGAGAGGGTCTGAATGCCCCCTCCAGGCGCTTTGTCACCTGCTCGACAGACACCCAGGTCTGGAAATCAGGCGGGTAGAGCTCGGACGGTTCAGGGACCCAGACCAGGTCCGCACCAGCCTTATCCAAAAGTTCCAGATCGCGAGGGATATCTCTGGGATAGGAGGCTAAATCCTCTCCCGGCCCGAATTGGGTGGGATTTACAAAAATGCTGACGACGACACCGGCGCATTCACCCCGGGCTCTTTCGACGAGGGACAAATGACCTTGATGCAGATAACCCATCGTCGGTACGAAGCCGACTGGCGAAGGCAGGTTCGCCCGGGCTTTTCGAAGATCCGACAGCGTTCCGACTGTAATCAATTTGAAACCGAAACCGACTGCCGACTTGGGGAATTGCTGGTATTCCGATGCGCCACGATGCCCTTCGAAGGGGCTTCTTGTTCAATCAAAGCAGGATCTGCGCCATCCCCAGGTTCGAGCGCCTTCACCAACGCCCACAGGGTCCTGTTGATGTGTGCCGGGGCGGAGACGGTCTCAGCAACGCGGACGACTGCTCCGTTGATCGCGTCGATCTCAGTGGGACTGCCCCTCAGGACATCTTTCAACATCGACGAATAATTGCTTGCCGTCCGCCTGGCTACCGATTCCACCGCGGCGACCGGATCCGCATAGGGGAGATCGATACCCTTCGCCCATGCTATCCCGGCAGTCTCCAGCGCAGCGAGACTCATCAGGTTTCGTGTGGACGGCTTATTCAGCAGCTCTCCATTGGGTACACGCAGCAGGGCAGTCAATGGGTTGATCGCTGCGTTGATCACGAGCTTTCCCCACAAGAGAGACGCCGGGTTGGCCACGATCTCTACAGTGAACCCCGCCGAAGTGAGGATGTCGATCATGGGCTCAAGCCGGTCATGAGCTCCCACCGCGATCGTGCCGTCCCCTCCGTTTCGCACCCAGCCAGGTTCTATCAGAGTCGCACCAATCGTGGTCACACCCAGGGCGACTCGTACAGGAGCGATCATCTTCGCCAGGATATCGTAATTATCCAACCCGTTTTGTAACGTCAAGGCCAGGCCATCTTCCGCGAGGCAAATGGATAACTGCCTGGCTGCCCTTGCCGTCTGATATGACTTCACGAGAACCAAAGCCAGCCGGGTGCCGCGACATTCCTCTGGATGCGAAGTGACCTCAACCGGATACTCGCGGTCCCTTCCATCCGCTTCGGTCAGACGGACACCGGATCGACCCAATGCTTCCAGGCCGTCTGCCCAGCTGCCCAGCATGCGAATCTCCAGTCCTGCCGCTGCCAGCCGTGCAGCGAACAGGCTTGCCATCGCGCCGGTCCCGAGAATCAGCACAGGCGCCTGCGCGCTACCTACAGATGATCCCTGTATGGACCTGGAATTGCGGTTGCCTTTCATCTCATACCCCCTCCATCAGGCTGTTGACCAGTTCCTCCCATTCTTCGTCTGGCATATCAACCGAATGTTCGGGACCAGGAAAACTCCCACCCTCAACTTCGATAATATAAGTTTCGAAGGCGCGCGCCATTTCGGCATGGATATTGGCGTACCGGCGGACGAACTTGGGTGTGAATCGATCGAACAGTCCCAAAAGGTCATGGGTTACGAGGACCTGTCCATCGCAGTCAGGACCGGCACCGATCCCGATCGTTGGGATTTCCAGCTTTTGGGAGATCAGTCCCGCCAGCCGAGAAGGGACAGATTCCAGGACCACTCCAAAACAACCGGCCTCCTGGAGGATGAGTGCGTCCTCCAGCAGCCGCTTCGCCGCGGTGGCGGTTTTTCCCTGCGCCCGAAAGCCTCCCAACTGGTGCACACTTTGAGGCGTCAGACCCAGGTGACCCATGACAGGTATCCCCGCGCCTGTGATGAGTTCGATCGCTGTCCGGCGCTCACGCCCGCCTTCCAGCTTGACAGCATCCATGCCAGCTTCCTGCAAGAACCGCCCCGCATTGCGGACAGCTTCCTGTTCGGAAACCTGATAGGACATGAATGGCATGTCTCCGATCAGGAGCGCCCGGCTCGCGCCACGCGCAACCGCCCGGCAGTGATGGAGCATCTCTTCCATCGTGACCGGCAGCGTGTTTTGATAGCCCAGGACGACCATTCCCAGAGAATCCCCTACCAGGATCGAATCGACCCCTGCCTGATCCATGATCAATGCAGTAGGGTAATCGTAAGCGGTGAGCATCGTGATCGGCTCGCCGCGCTTTTTCTTCTGGCGAAAAGCGGTCGTGGTGACTTTTTTTCTTTCTTCCTTGACAGAGGTGATAACAGGGGAAGATTTTACAGACACGGTACCCTCCATCTAATGGGGTAGGGTCCGCTGACCTGGCTGATTCGTTCTCATTATTGGACCGGCCAGGTCTTAGGACGAAATGCTTCAAATGACAGTCTAAACCTCAGTCCTGTTCTATCTGGATACAGGCTGTGCAGGTATTATCCTCGAGAGTCGGATAATATGCAAGGGTTTAAATGGAGTAACCCATCTTTTTCAAATGTGGTTCCAGGGCTTGATTCAGGGAATCCATCTGTCCCGTCGTTAATACCTCTCTAAAGCGGCCCGGTTTACCTATATTAAAATGAGTCCCGATCTGTCCCGAACCTGCCCTGTTGGGCCGATACTTTTCCTTCACCGATCCGATCCTCCGATCGGCTGCTGGCAGTCCAAGTTTTCCTGCAAGACGGTTGAACTCCCGATCGTAGTCGCTGAGAAGGTCTTCATACCGGACTTTGAAAACTCGATCGTCTTCTATCCATGCTTCCCAGATCTTCAGGTAGGGCTTAATAAACAAAGCTGCAGATTCCAGGGAATCCAGATGGGAGAACGCGTTGGTTTTGCCCTGCTCTTGCCCCCTGCGCCCATATTCATATGCTGACAACAATGCTGCTCGAGGATCGCGGTAGATATAGGTTACCAGCAACCGTTGGAAGCGGATCAGCAATCGGGCGGTTGGTGTGGGCCCGGCGTGCGTCTTTATCGCGTATGTCGTTCCGAGCATCACGGGTAGATATACCGGTAGCAGTCTGAATGCCGTGAGGGTGCTTAGATTGCAATTCACTTCGGTGAGCAACCCCTCGAGGTGAAATGCCCGCCTGACCTGGCGGGCATCTTTTCCACCGCCGGCGACAACCAGATCGTGTACCAGATTGTAATGCCAGCCGGAGCCTGCTCGGGGCATACCAGCAGAAAGCACCAGTACCTTATTGATCATAAGCAGTGTTATTCGCCGTCAGCTTTTCCTTCTCTTCCGCGGACAGGAATGCAATCTCCAGGGCGTTGCGCCGGGTTTGATTTATTTGCTCCTGGCTCAATCCCGCAGCAGGAGCAGCGAAATGATACTCATGAGCAAGATCGATCCCGCTGATCGCCGGATCGTCCGTGTTGATCGTGGCCAATAAACCGCTTTCAAGGAAAAATTTCAGGGGGTGACTGGCGTAATCGCTCACCGTCATGGTCTGCACATTGCTGGTCAGGTTTGCCTCAATCCCGATCCGGTTCTCAGCAAGGTAAGCCATCAGCGCCTGATCCTCTGGGGCATGGACTGCATGACCAATCCGGCTTGCCCCCAGCTCGCGCACAGCCTGCCAGATGCTTTCCGGTCCGGCTGCCTCCCCGGCATGGACCGTGATCTGCCAGCCTGCCTCCCGCGCGACCCGGAAGTGGCCTTCGAAGAGATCACCAGGATAATTCGCCTCATCTCCTGCCAGGTCAAGCCCAACCATGTGGTCTTTGTACCGCAAAAGTGCTCCCAGCTCCTCCCAGGCGACGCTCGGACCATAAGTCCTGCTGAGTATCCCGATCAGGTTCACCATCATGGCAGTGTTCTCCCGTGCGGATCGCACCCCATCGATCACGGCTTCGACCACTCCTTCCGGATTCAGGCTGTGTGGTTCTGCCATGAACCAGGGGCTGAAGCGCAACTCAATGTAGTCCAGCCCTTCATTGCTGGCATCCATCACGGTTTCATAGGCGATGCGCTGGCAAGATACATAATCCACCATCACTCCAACGGCCCATTTGAACCTGGCGATGAAAGCCATCACCCCAGGCTGTGGATCGGTCACCTGGACGTGCGGGCGCAGGGATTCGATATCAGATCCCGGTAAGGGCAGGTTGAATTTTCGCCCCAGGTCAAATATGGTCGATAACCGGACAGCGCCTTCAATATGGCGGTGTAGGTCTATGATTGGCAGCATGGTCCCGTTTTAAGGGATTATAATTTGCCAGCAGGACAACCAGTCTGACACTCAAAGGAGTTTGGCATGAGCCGGATATCCAGCTTCATTCTAGGGGTCGTCATCGGTGGGGCTGTTGGAGCGACTGCTGCGATCTTACTTGCCCCCAGCTCGGGAGAAAATCTACGGTCAACCATCGTCACCCGGGCTGAACAAATCCGGGCGGACATCATGCACGCGGCCGCCGAAAGACGGGCTGAGCTAGAGCGTCAGCTTGCCGCTCTGCGCGAGCCGAAAACTTCCGCCTGATCTGGATAGCTGGTTTCTTATCCCCTTTTCAGGGGAGGACTTCGAACTGGTAAGCTGCTTTCTGGCGCGTATAGCGGGATGTCCCGCTCACAACCAGGACGGCTTCTGCGTTTCTTTCCAGGGTCAGGGGGATTTCGGCGCTTACATCCGACTCGACAGAGATATGTTCCACGGTCGTTTTTCCATCGTTAATGGAGATCAAAGCCAGGCGGAAGGTCTGGGGCAGTAAGTTCTGAATGCGCACCCAACCGCTGGCTTCCCATCCTCCAAAACCTTTTTCCGCATCTTGGAAATATCCAATCTCAGGGATGGCAATGTCGTCGACCAACATGCCGTCCCCCGTCACAGCAGCATCCGTCACATATTCAAAGCGGAGATAGACTATCTTCCCCGCGTATCTCGATAGGTCGACTGATTCCTGGATCCAACCGTCGGAATCTCCGTTATATCCCCATCCAAAGCTGTTCCCGGAGGGATCCTCCGCAGTGCCAGAAGGGGTCATGAGGATATCCCATTGCGAAAGGTCCTCAGAGGCAGAGAGATAAACATAGTCGTAATCTTCCTCAAGGTCGTACCATGTCCAATAAGTCAACGTGAGGGGACCGGAATACCCCCTGAAATCAAACTCACGCGTCAGGGTCATGTCTGCTTCATCGCCTCTATTCGACCAGAATGCATATTTTCCTGAATGAGGGTCTTCAGGGAGGACCTTAGCCTGGACCGAACCCTGGAAGCGAAGGGTATGGGATCCCGGGCAGGTGATCCGGATGTAATCCACGCCAAATTGAGACACGTCCCTCACTTGTAGTGGGAGTGGACAGTCCTCAATCAACTCCGTTGCGTTCGCCTGCGGGGCTTCAGGGTAAACATGATAGGTATAACGTCCATCCCCGACCTTCTCGTCTTTGAGATATGAAGCCAGGACCCAATCCATGAACAGGTCTTCAGCTGTGAGTTGCTCTTCAGCGGATGGATCCCCTGCCGGGTAATTGTCCAGCACCTGATCGACTCCCTCCAGCCCGTTTTCAGGTTCGGCGACAAGAGCCTCGACGAGGGTTTCGCCAAAACGGTCGAGGAGATATGTGAAGAAAAGGAATGCCGCGCCGTAATGAGGCGCGGTCCTCCCGGGACTGTCAGGCCAATCGTTGAGCTGGATGTCTGTGTTCCGGATATAGCTGTAATCTGAACCCACCTCGTATCCGTTCAGGAATGCCGCCAGCTCGGATAATCCCTCGTTCACCCAGGATGCCTCGTTTCTGTCCTGCTGCCAGTGGATCATGTGTTGGAACTCATGAGCCAGGACTCCAAACGTGAATTCCTCATCGAGGCGAAGATTATCAGAATTTAGCAGGAACATCTCGTGACCGTTGGAGTATGGATGTGCAAGCGGATGCAGCTCGTCGGTTGATGAGAAGTATCCCGCCAGGTTCCTTCCCAGGTCGTCGACATAGAGCAGGTATAAATGCGGATCGCCGTCAATTCCCGGTGTCCATTCGCTGCCAAAATAATCCCGGGTCGTTGGATAGATCTCATTTTCGAACGTCTCTACCAGGGTCTCGACTGCTTCGTTGTCAAAATCGATGCCTTCGCCCACCCAAAAGTAAACATGATCGGTCACATACACCAATGTGGCCGTGATTCGCCTGTTTTTATTTGAATCGACGTTCGAAACCCAAAATTCTTCCCTCACTCCAGGTTTCAATGGCTGTATGTAAGTATCTGCAATCGCCGGAATGTCAGTCCTCCCGTGAAAACGTTTGGAGAGTTCACGGAGATCACTGATCGGCACCTTCGTCTCCTGCAATGTTTCCAGGGTTTCCATGCCAGAGGAGGAAAGCGCTGCCAGTCCTGATCCAGGATGATCGTCATCCGGGGTCGGACGCACGACGACCGGCGTGTTCGCCTGCGTCCCGAGTCCGGTTTCATTAAGTTTGCTGGACGAGAAGATTCCATATCCCAGGAAACCTGAAAATCCAATGCAGGCACATATTACCAGACAGCTCAGGAATACTGCGCCTGGAACCAATATCCACAGACTTCTATTAGAAATATTCTCCATTAGACTACCAATCTAATCAAATTCCCGAATGACGCCTCTTTCCAGATGTGCTGCCGAGGTGATCAGACCAAACACGATCCAGAGGTTGGGGACAGCAAATGAATCGAATGAGAAGGATGCCAATATAAAAGCAATCAGACCCAGCAGACTTCCAGTTCCCCAAAATTTGCTCTGCTGGGAGTTGGAAAACCACAGGAACAGGGCACACCCAACAATTGCCGCCAGGAATCCCAGGAAAGTGGCTGCGCCGAGCAGACCTGTTTCTGCCAGCAGTCGGAGGAAGAAATTCTTCGCGGTGATCAACCTGTTGCGCCCCTCTTCAGGAACGATCAGGCGGAGGACTTCGGGTTGGATGGACAAAGGCCGATCCGGCAGGGCTTGATCGAAGTAGAAAGCATAATTCCCGAGACCAACTCCGGAGACAGGATTCTCCTCGAAGATGTTATAAGCAGTCTCCCAGTAGGTGAACCTTGCTCCAAAACCCAGGTACTCGAAATAATCGAAGAGATACCGGACGTAACCCTGGTCAGGTCTTCGCCTCCAGTAATCCCACACCCGGGCAAAGAACTCGTTCCGCGTCCCGGCAAAATAAGTCAAAGCTGCCAAGGCAGCCAGCAGGACGCCTGCTTCGAGCAGCCGCAGAATCACGCCGCGCGTAGCTCTGCGTTTCACTCCTTCTTCCTGGGACTTGTACCGCCGGAAGAACAGGATTCCCAGGATGACGACAACGACCGCGATTGTCAGACCAGCCCGGGAAAACGTGAATGGAAGCAGGACCAACGACCATGCCAGTAGAATGGCCTCGAAAGTCAGCCAGCGCCATCGCCGGCGGAAAGCTGTCGTTCCAGTCAAGACCGCCGCCAGGAGCCAGGGCAGGTACAGGAAACTGATCTGATCGGCAAACCAATTCGGTTCATAGGTCATCCCAGAAACCCGGTTCGGGAACAACCGCCGGATGGAGACGGCTTCCTGGGCGGCATTCATCAGGTTGAACCAGTCAGGATCCGCGGTGATGATATAGACAACCTGGAGAGTCCCCCAGGCCAGGGCGATCGCAAAACCGATATACAACCAGCGCAAGGTTTTGTCGAGCTCCTCCAGAGAGGCGGGCCAGAGAACGACGGCCAGATACATCGCTGCCCCGAATCCCAGCGTGGCAAGAGCCCGCAGTGTGCGAGCCAGGACCGTCACCCCTTGAAGCCCTTCGACATCTCGAAACGTCGCCAGAATGCTGGCAGCGATCACAGCAACGACAAATGGCAAAAACGAGAGCAGCGTTCTTGGAAGAGGCTTGGTTAGAAAACGCGGGACGACTACAAAGATCAGTAAGAACAGTAGAGGATAAAGCGACAAAGGGCGCACCAGGGTTCCACCGCCGATATTGTCGGGAAAGTAAGGGAAGCTGGTCACCGGCAGTGTGATCAAGAACAGGATCCAGGCCAGGCGAGCCAGGAAATCGATCCCTGCACGGTTGGATCTGGTCTCGCTAACCTGCATCACAGATAATCCCTCCTGGAGATCTGCACCAAGATCAGGATGCCCCAGCCGAGCAGACCGAGTGTTCCCCCGGCCAGCAGTGCGGTGCCAGGAGTCCGGGAGCGCCTGACGCTGGCGTCGCTGTTCGTCACAACCTTCACTGCCAGGGTGGGAGACAATCCCTGGCTCGCCTGTAGCGTCTCTTCCCACCTCGCATTCACTTGATCCAGCTCACCTTCCAGGTCAGTCATCTTCTGTTCCACCAGCTCCAGATCGGCTTCGATCATCAGTTGGGCGTGATCGATCCAGCTCCGATAGCTATCAGTCCTGGCACTTTGAGAGGGAAATGAGTTCAGCAAGCTTCGCCATCCTTCAGTGAGGTCTGCTGCCCCAGCTGTCAACATCCAGAGCTTTTCGTGGGTGAGTGGTGGAATGGCTTGACCACCGGATTCCGCGTCGAGGGTATTCGAGATTTGGTTCAATGATTTCTGAGCCCGAAGCAATGCGGCCCTGCGTCCCAGGTTGGAGTCGATCGAGTCTTCCAACGACCGCATCTCTTGCTCGAGGCGGAACAGGCGGCGAGATTTTTCGAGCGCAGCGTTGATCTTTTCCAGGCTCACCTGCCGCCAGGCTGTAACCAGGCTTACCGCCTGAACAGGATCGCTTGCCTTTGCCGCCATTTTCCACTCGCCAGCATTCCGCCAGGAAAGGCGGAGAGAGCTGCGCAAGGATTCGAGATCCGCATCATTCCAGAATTCGCCATCTGCTACAACCCGGCTCAAAGTCTCTTCGAGATATTCATCTGACATCATCAGAACGCTCAGTTGAGACATCTGCCAGTGTTTGTAGTCATCTATGTTTCGGAAATCTGCTTGAGCAAAAGCGGCTACGGATCGGTCCTCCTGTACCCGGTAAGGATTCAAGTTGACAAACAGGGAGAGTGTCGCTTCATAAGGCGCAGGCAGGAGGCAGGAGCTCAAAAACCCGAGCAGGCTGCCCACCAAGAAAAAAGAAACGATCAACGCCCATCGGTGGAGAGCTTTATAAATCTCCTCACCGAGCACCCACTCGCCCCGATCAATTCGCTTCATCTCTTAAAAAACCTGGGATTATCGAGATAGGAGAGCGTCAGGATTCCCGCAATTATCACAGCAGCAAAGATCAGGTTGGCGATCAAAGGCGGTCTTGATAACACCAGGAAAGCCAGGCATCCCAGGAGCAGTGAAGTGATCTGCATGAACAGCACCGCCTGGTTCGAATTCCAGCCCAGGGAGACCAACCGGTGATAGGTATGGTCGCGAGCCGCTGAATATACAGGCTTTCCTCTCCTCAACCGGGAAAATACGACCAGGACCATATCGAATATTGGGACTCCCAAAAGCATGATCGGCACAACCCAGGAGGAAGACTGGTTGGCACCCAACGGACGATAGGCTATTGCAAGGACCGCCAGGATAGTCCCCAAAGTCTGCGCCCCCGAATCACCCAGGAACAGCCTGGCTGGTGGCATATTGAACAGGAAAATACCGATGCATGCACCGAGGATCAATGCACTGTGGCGGGAGAGCAGCAGCTGGTTTGAATCCAGGGCGACCAGGATAAAGAAAGCAGTCGCCATGCCTGCCAGCCCGACAGCCAGTCCATCCATGCTGTCGACGAAATTGAAGGCATTGGTTATCCCGATGACCCAAACTGCTGTCAGCAGCCAGTCGAAATACATGTAAATGGCTCGATCGCCTCCGATAAAGAACTCCGGCGACTCGAGGATCTTGACGGAAACACCCAATACGATCAGGAGTACGACTGCCAGCAGCTGCCCAAAGAGCTTGATCAAAGGGGTGATTCCCTTGAAATCATCCCACAGGCCAAACAGAACTACTGGTAGGCACGCTGCGAAAGCAGCCGTGACAGCTGGCTCCCGGTATGTCTGGAAAATCAGGCTGGTCAGCAGGAGCGAACCGGTCAGCGCAAGTCCGCCAGCCAGCGGTGTGGGATTCTCGTGCAGCTTGTGTGGGGCGCTGTTCGGGAAGTCCAGCAGCCCGGCGCGCCTTGCTACTCGAATCGCAATCCAGGCCAGCGCTGCGGTCAGGATGGCTGAAACCAGGATCGACTCAAACACAAACGAAATGGAAGCGACCTGCATTGATCCCCATCAGCTGAATGAAATGATATCAACCCGGTTTCCAGCGGGGTTCAGCCCGCGTCCTGCCGATTTGATCCTTGCGAACCAGATTCCTGGCAAGCGATCCCGCCAGTTTGATCAACATGGCGCCGTAAAACAACCAATTTAATAAAAAGAAATAATCCTTTGCCAGGTGTTTATTGTAATACCTCCAGTAAGAACGGTGCCACTCGATGACCGATCGGATCGGCTCGACTCGCGAACCACCCTGGCCGCCATAGTGAACGATCTGGGCCTCT
>CAYQDF010000082.1:0-13947 GCA_964416175.1 uncultured Anaerolineaceae bacterium | reverse complement strand
ACCGACTGTCAGGGACGATGCTTAAGAGTACAGTTAACTCCTGTAGTGTTCGATCTTAGGGGTATAACTTATCCGGAAATCAGCGATTTCGACTTCGCCAACAAACTCAAAAGCTTGCACTATCACCAGGAAGGTGCCAATTGTCATACAGGGAATGGGACAACTGTACCTTTCTGCGTTAACTTAAATCCTCTACAATGCTTGTGGATCCCAGCTGAAATTGGACTCTCGACTTCTATCGTTCGAGAGGCATTAATCCGCGCAATTTAAATATGTGTTTTTGCTCTGATGCAAGGAGTTGAAAAACCAAATCGTTATGTGTCATTGCGAACCGCCGAAGGCGGTGAAGCAATCTCCTGGTTGGTTTGGAGACTGCTGCGGCGGCTGCGCCGCCTCGCAGTGACACAATAAACTTTACTTGCAAAAAAACAATGTGTTTTCATTAAGTTGGCGAGAGCGTTGTCGGCTCTAAAATCCTGATCATAGAGCGAACCGGATATGCCCTCCAAAAAACAAGTCCAACATGCCCTCACGCAGGTGATCGACCCGGAGTTAGGCCAAAGCATTGTCGAATTAGGAATGGTGCGCCAGATCCAGATCAAGGGCGGTGAAGTACACATCACACTGGCACTCACGACTATGGGATGCCCGCTTCGAAATTACCTGCAAGACCAGACGCGCTCAGCTGTCGAAAGCGTTCCCGGCGTAGAACATGTTATCGTGGAGCTGACCGCCATGACGGAAGAGGAACGTCAACAGCTCAGAGAACGACTTTTGCCGACCTCTCGGATCAACCGTGTTGGCCGTAAAGTCGCCGTCATGAGCGGCAAAGGGGGTGTTGGTAAGTCGTCCGTCACCGCCCTTCTTGCGGTTTCCCTGCGGCGCCAGGGCTTGACTGTGGGTATCCTCGATGCGGATATCACAGGCCCAAGCATACCCCGGCTTTTTGGAATTACCGGGCCGGTGCGGGGTATCCCCATGGGCATCCTGCCAATTGAGACGAGTTCGGGCATTAAGGTCATATCCACGAACTTGATGCTCCCAGAAGAGGATATGGCGATTTTGTGGCGAGGCCCGATCATGAGTGGCACCATCCGGCAGTTCTGGAGCGATGTCCTGTGGGGCGCGTTGGACTACCTCTTGATCGACCTGCCACCGGGGACATCCGACGCCACATTGACAGTGATGCAGTCCCTGTCTATCGATGGCGTCATTCTTGTAACCACACCGCAAGAACTTTCATCGATGGTGGTCAGAAAAACCGTTCACATGGCTCAGGAGCTTCACGTCCCCATCCTGGGGATCGTGGAGAATATGAGCTATTACCTCTGTCCTGAGACCACCGTGAAGCACGAAATTTTCGGTCCCAGCCATTCAGCTTCCGTTGCGAAGGCAGCTGAGGCGCCTATCCTGGGCAGATTACCCATCGATCCGGAACTGAGCGCGCTGGCCGATGGAGGTGAGATCGAACAATACGATCATGCCGAGTGCTTTGAATTGGCCGATTCCTTTCTCAAGGTAATCCCACCGGTAGCACCTGAGCCTGCCTCACTATAATCAAAATCGTTGTATTCCAACGAAAAGATCCAAAATTCACCATCTCGCCTGATACTGTGGTTTAATGAAAATACCAGGTGTCTAACAAACCAATTCCTGTCTTCTCGAAATGAGGTAGACTGAACAATAATAAGAGACCAATGGATGCCACTGGGTTATCAGCACCTGAAGCTGTAAAACCTGGGAGAGTGGGCGGACATCCAGCCAGCATCCCTTCCCGGATTGATAGAGGGTTAAGGTTCAAGCTTATATTTTTTATTGTGGGCGTCTCTCTGGTCAGCGTTCTTGCTTCCACTTTTCTCCTCATCACCCTCCAACGGAAACAATTGGTCGATAACGCTCGCGCCGAAACCACTACGTTGAGTAGCATTGTGGAATCCAGTTTGCAGCACGCCATGCTAGCGGAAAACAAGGAGATGGTGGAAGAAATCATTTGGGCAATCGCAGCCAGTCCAACGATAAACAAAATTCGAATCCTCGACGCTCAGGGAACCGTTAGCGCGACTTCGGATGCACAAGAGATTGGATCACATTTCGAGAAAACCGACCAGGCTTGCACTTTTTGCCATACGGGAGAAAATACACCTGAGAACCAGACGATTGTCTCAGAATCCATTCAGGGGCAACCCATCCTGTATAATGTAAATTTGCTGCAAAACAAGGCGCCTTGTCATGGATGCCACGATCCTGCACAGCAGGTTTTGGGATTGCTGATGATCGAAACACCTCTCACAGCTGTGCAGGATCAATCCAAAACAAGCTTTTGGTGGACGATCTCCATCGCTGCCGCAACCATAGGATTGTTGATCTGTCTGCTGATTCCAGCATTGCGTCGCTTCATCATCGAGCCGATCGAAGAGCTGGGTAAAGGCCTTTCGGAGATCAGCGCCGGCAACCTGGATTACCATGTGCGTGTGAGCAGCCAGGATGAACTCGGAATATTGGCCAGGTCTTTCGATGTCATGCGAACGCGGTTGAAAGCCTTGCTCGAGGATATGGATCGCCGCAATAAAGAACTCACTGTGCTTAATGAGGTCGCTTTAACGGTGAACCAATCACTCGATCTCCAGCATGTATTAGATGAAGCCCTGGAAACGGTAACTTCAAAGCTTGGGATAGAATCCGGTTTGATATTTCTTCACAACGAAAAAAAAGGCCGATTTGAACTGCGAGCTTCAAAAGGAACGCCAGATTATCTTTGTCAGGAAATTGAGTACCGCCGTCAGCATCATTCCTGGGACATCAGCGGTCAGGTCGCAGAATACAACCAGCCTTATTTTGTCGCCAATATGTCTCAAGATGAACGCTTCGAGGGGCTGTGGGATGACCTTCAAAACCGCTCTTATATCAACGTCCCACTCGGATCCAAAGGGAAGGTGGTGGGGACCCTGGCGCTGGTCAGTTATGCCGGGAAGCCATTTGAGGAGAAAGCCATCAGCGTATTCGAAGCAGTTGGCAACGAAATCGGAATTGCGATTGAAAACGCCAATCTTTACTTGCAGCTGCGATACCTGGCTGGCCTGGAGGAACGAGAACGCCTTGCGCGCGAACTCCACGACCATGTAGCTCAAGCGTTGGGATACCTCAATGTAAAAGCCTCGATCACTGACGACCTGCTGACCGGAGGTCAGATCGGAGAAGCTCGGGAGAGCCTGCTCGAGCTAAAAAAAGTGGCAAAAATCGTTTATAACGACATTCGTGAAAGCATATTCAACCTGCGCGCAGCAGCCTCGTCGCGCACGGATCTACTCTCAGCACTGAGGGAATATCTCGACGAATACCGGAAACATTATGGCTTGAGCGCTCGCCTTCTAGTCGACGAACCCGAATTATATGTGTTTTCCCCAGAAGTTGCGAGCCAGCTCCTGCGTATTATTCAGGAAGCCATGACCAACGTTCGCAAGCACGCCGGTGCGAATAACCTTTGGATCGTTTTTAATCAAGATTACGACGTACTATCTATAACCATCCAGGACGATGGGCGTGGCTTTTCTCCAACTCAACTGGCAAAGGACAACCAGCAGCACTTCGGCCTCCAGATCATGCGTGAACGAGCGCAAAGCATTGGGGGCAGCCTGGAACTCGATTCACAGCCGGGTCAAGGGACGCAGATCGTCATCCGGCTGCCTTCGGCAAAGCTAACAGGAATAGTCGTGTAACCATGATGCGGATTTTATTGGTCGATGATCATGTGTTGTTTAGAAAAGGAGTGGCTGCGTTGCTCGCGACTCACCCGGATATCCAGGTCGCTGGCGAGGCGGGGGATGGTTTGGAAGCAATTGAAGCAGCACGGGAGCTGCTCCCAGATGTCATCCTGATGGATATCGGGATGCCGAATTGTGATGGCCTGGAAGCCACCAGGTGTATCAAGCGCGAGATGCCTCATGTGAAGATCGTCATGCTGACCGTTTCTGACGACGACCAGCACCTGTTCGAAGCCATCAAGAGCGGCGCCCAGGGATATCTATTAAAGAATCTTGAACCTTACCAGCTGTATGACTTACTCGAGAGTATTTCGCGAGGAGAAGCCCCCCTGTCCGGTGCAATCGCCGCCCGGATCTTGAAAGAATTTACACAGCCAGATCGGCAATCCACCAAGGATCCGAATCTCGTTGATGAATTGACTTCGCGAGAGATCCAGATCCTCGAGCTGGTTGTCGAAGGGAAAACGAACAGAGAGATCGCGAACTCTCTCGTGATCTCAGAAAACACTGTGAAGATCCATCTCCGGAACATCTTGGAGAAGCTGCATCTGCAAAACCGCATCCAGGCGGCAGTTTACGCCGTGCGCCAGGGTTTGATCGACACGTTCGAAAACTAAGCCGCCGGAATAACCCAGGCGGGTGATCCTTTTCGGTTTTTTTACCCAACAGGGCTATCAAAAGATAGCCCTGTTGTTTTTCAAAAAATCGCTCACCTTAGTGTAGCACGCAAAAGCGTCTGAATAAATAATAAATCTGAATATGGATTGGTGTCGCGCAGTTCAGGAGAAATCTCCTACCATCTGCGTAAGTCTTAATGGATTAAAAACGGCCTTCCCGGTGCCGCGGGAGAGTTCGTTGTAACTCGATTGCGCAATTGGCAAAAGGACTCGCGGTTAAATTTCTGGTTCAACAGTTCGTCACAACAGCAAGACGGAGGAAAGGAGTGAAGCTTGAGAATCGACCCATAGAATCAATCGCTTTTGAATTGCTCATATCTTCGAAAAGAGCTTACCAAACAGCGAGTGGAGGATAAGATGGCACAAGTTGAACGCAGAGACAAGGAACCAGAACCAAAGAAGGAAGAACCAACAGAGAAGGCAAAAATCAGCCGCAAGGAATTCCTTGAAATTACGGGGAGCGGCATCGCAGGACTTGTGATTGGTGGGGCCGTCGGGCGCGAGATTTTCCCCAAGCGAGTACCGGCGGAAACGCCCACAGCTCCTGTTGCCACTCCTGAGGAAGAAGCAGCCGCGCCACAATACAAAGCTGGCTATACACTGGTTTTCGACCCGTACCAGTGCACCGGCTGCATGCTGTGCGCTGTAGCCTGCGCCGAGAAGTGGTCGGCTGAACTCTTCCCCGAGGAGACCAAGGACGTGGTAAACCTGGAGTTCTCCCGAATCCGCCCGATGCGCTTCCAATACGTGGATGTCATGAACGTGTGCAACTACTGTCAGCTTGAACCATGGGCAGAGGGCACCGACAAATTCCCGTGCGAGGCCGTCTGTCCCGAAGAAGCGATCGTCACCATCCCCGAAGGCGAAGGGAAAGAGGGATACTACGGCATGGGCTATAAGTGGATCGATCGCGATAAGTGTCTGGGGGCTGATAAATGCTGGCGATGCGCGGAGATCTGCGAAGACCAATTTGGAAGTGGCATCTCCTTCGATCCGATCGAGAAGAAAGCCCAAGCGTGCAGCCGCTGTGGAGGCGATCCTGAGTGCGTGAAGGCCTGCCCAGAACCGTTGGCGCTCCAATGGGTGCCCGTTGGCCGGAATGGTCGGTTCTACGCGTATCAGCCAACCGCCCACGCAGAGCTGCTTTATCGCAAAATGTTCAATGCGAGGAGGACATTATAATGGCCGATTTAAAGGGAATGACAGGCAAGATTGCCCGAGTCGACCTATCGAGTGGAGCTGTCACGGTCATCGAGCCGGAAGAGGCGCTCTACAGGAAATTCCTGGGTGGATCGGCACTGGGTGTCTACTACCTCTTTAAGGAGGGGATCGTTGAACCGGAGGTCGATCCTCTGGGTCCCGATAACATGCTCCAGTTCATGATCGGACCGGTAACAGGCGCAGGACCGAATGCGCGCTCCGTAACAGTGACAAAAAGCGCCTACAACTTTATCTCGGTCGCAACCAGCGGTGGTCAGGCTGCTTCCGAGTTGAAGTACGCCGGTTGGGATGGAATCCAGGTCGTCGGCAAGGCAAGTAAACCCGTTTACATTGCGGTTATCGATGACGTCATCGAGATTCGGGACGCCGGACATGTCTGGGGCAAGGGCGTCGAAGAAGCGGAGATGATCCTTAAGTCAGAGGTGACCGCGGAGCTTGAAACCCGGGAGGCGATGATCCGCGACGCTGACCTTACCCCTGAATGGGCAGCCTTACGGCCGCCCAAGCGAGCAGGCTTTGGAGCCAAGCGGCTCGCCCAGGTCTGGTTGATCGGTCCGGGCGGTGAAAATCAGGTCTGGTATGCCAACGTCATGACCGAAGGTGCCCGCGCTCACGGTCGCTACGGACCGGGCGCGATCATGGGTTCGAAGAACCTGAAGGCGATCGTCATCCGCGGCACCAAGGGACACCGGCTGGCCGACAAGAAGCGCTTCCTGGAGCTGGCCGCTGCTATCCAGGAATCCGAGCGCGGCGACTACTTTTGGCGCTCGTACGGCACAGCTGGCATCGGCGCCCGCTCCGCTTACGTCGAGGATGCCTACCCCATCCGCAACTGGCAGTGGTGCGCCTGGGCGGATCCAAATGTCAAAGCGATCGAAGGGGCTTTCATGGACAAGGCCAGCTTCGTGACCAAGCAGGCATGCCCGAATTGTGCTCTGCACTGTCTGTATCCTGTCGAAATCACCAGCGAGGATGAATTGATGAACGGCACGCTCTCCGACATGCCTGACTGGGAAGCGATGGGCATGGTGGGAGGCAATTTGGGCTACTTCGAGATGCCCGGGACGACCCCCAGCGACCCGTTCACAGGGACGTACCTCGACCAGGCGGAGAACCTCGCCAAGCTCCAGTTCACCACCTTCCTGCACGATAACTACGGCATCGATTTCATCGAAGGCGGCGCCAACCTGGCGCTCCTCATGGAGCTTCGCCAACGCAATCTCATCACCCCAGAAGACCTGGATGGAATCGACCTGCAGTGGGGTGATGTCCACGCCGTGGACGCCCTGCTCAAGAAGATCGTTTACCGGGAAGGCGTCGGCGAGAAGCTGGCTCAAGGCACCTGGGAGACGGCCAAATACTTCGCTGAAAAGAAGGGCAAGCCTGAGATCATGGATTACCCCATGACTGGCCACCGCTACGCGCAGCCAGCCCACGATGTCCGCAGTCCCGCCGATAAGAACGCCTTGGAGTATGTCACAGTCGGCCGGCCTTGTGAGCACACGGGCGGCGGTGGAGCTGGCTTCCAGCAAGGTGATTGGGCGGCCGCGATCTCCGGTCAGAATGGCAAGTGTGCCACCGACTCTCTGGTCACTTGCATATTCGCCGGTGGGCACTGGGCAGGCAAGACCGTCGATCTGGTCAAAGCGGCTACCGGCTGGACCGACTTTACCGAAGAAGACCTCGCTAAGGTCGGCGCCCGACAGTATGCCTTAGCCCGACTCTTCGACATCCACACCCAGCAGCTCACCAACCCCAAAGAAGAATGGGATAAGCTATTCCCCAAGCGCTGGTTCAAGGACCCGCTGCCCACAGGACCGCACAAAGGTGCCGTCGCCTACGAGGGTGATGCCTCTAAATTGTACGATCAGGCTCTACCCGCTTACTGGAAAGAGCGCGGCTGGACGGAAGACAAAGGCATTCCGACTTTGGATACTTTGCGGGATCTGGGCATCGACGACATCGCCGCAGATATCGCCAAACTGCATCTCTAAGCCTGCGAAAGGCTGGTTTGCAATGACTTGAGGCCCCAACTGGTTTATTACCAATGTGTTGGGGCCTCTCGTCTCGTGACCGGGGTATGAGCAGGATCACCTGTGGCCCGGCAAATGATGAACAGTATCCCTTACGAGGAACTCTTCGAAAGAAACCTCGGCATTTATACATCTGCCGAGCAAGCGCGCATCCGCAGTGCCAGGGTTTTGATCATTGGCTGCGGAGGGATTGGCGGAGTGGTTGCTGTTGCCCTTGCCAGGAGCGGAGTCGAGCATTTTGTGCTCATTGAGCACGACACTTACCAGCCCTCCAATATGAACAGGCAGATCACCTGCTTCACCGATACACTGGGTGTCAATAAGGCTTGCTGTGTACGCGATTGCATTCTGAAAATCAATCCCCTGGCTGAGGTCGCTGTGCATCCGGAGGGATTGACTCCAGAAAGGGTCGATGAGGTGATCAGTCTGGGGGATGTGATCATGCCGGCTGCCGACGATTGGGCGTTGAGCATTGTGACCCTGGGTGCTGCGAAAGAGCTGGGCAAACCAGCAGTGATGGCTTATCCCGTCGGCGCCTTGGGGCGAGTCTCCACCTTTCTGCCCGAAAGTCCTTATGCGGCTGAATGCCTGGCGATGCCGTATAAACTGCCCTACGCAGCGTTAAAAACCTTTATGGATGCTCCGGAAAACCGGAGAATCCTCCATTACTACCGTACACAGGGCGCCTGGCGGCCGGATTGGTTCGAAGGCTGGTGCCAGGGAAACTTGCCCCATGCACAACTCTGCACGGTTGTCTGGATCACAGGGACGCTGGCAGCGTTAGAAATCCTCAAACTGGTATCAGGCAAGTGGAAACCGGTCGTTGCACCGCGCTATTGGCGCATCACACCCACTAGCGCCTGCATCGCT
Organism: uncultured Anaerolineaceae bacterium; assembly: GCA_964416175.1. Lineage (GTDB taxonomy): Bacteria > Chloroflexota > Anaerolineae > Anaerolineales > UBA4823 > CAYQDF01. The sequence goes on along the minus strand of CAYQDF010000082.1, from coordinate 5,385 downwards.
AAATTCGGGTTGGGCCGGCGATTGCTTTCGCGCCTCTCCGGTCGCCCGCGGGGTCAGAGACTGTTGCCCCTCCTGGCGAAACGTCCCTGGTTGGTCCGGCTGTTTACCCGGTTAATCAGCTGAGAGGTTCGAGAATAGTGAAGCGACTTAGGCGGTTATCTCTGAAAGTTAATATTCTGGCACTCATCGCCAGTGGCATCATGATCGGCGCGATGTTCCTTCCCTGGTGGAGCTTTCGCCTGGAGTTTTCGGAAAGGACCGACCTTTACCCCTATCTGATTTCCGGACCGGGCAGCGAGCTGGTGGGCTACAAACAAAGTCCTCAGATGATGGTATTGACCACTGTCCTAATTGCAGCCATCCTCCTCTGTCTAGTTGGGAGTGTGCTCATAGGGAAACTGGCGAAGATCTTGCTAATCTCGTCCGGAGTTCTTGTTTTCCTGGCTGCCTGGCGTCTGCTCGCTCGGGTAAGCTCGGTGGCCGCCCGTTTCGATCTGCCTGTTCAGGGACATGGATGGGGGAGCCTCGGAGGCTTTGCTGTCGTCGAGGTCTGGACGTGGCTGCGCCCTGGCCTTTACCTTATGCTTCTGGCTGGAGTGCTCGCTTTCGTCTCGAGCTTTGCCACTTGGAGAATCGGATCGCACAAGGATCCCGAGGATGAAAGGTAAGCTAAGGAAACCCCAATTCCCACCCCAAAGGCAGGTCAGCCGGAGAGACTTTCTCCGGTCTGCTTCTTGGCTGGGACTATCTCTGTGGGTAGGTAGATTTCTGGCGGCCTGTGGTCTTAGGCCTTCCCCACCCTCCCGTTATCGCTTCGCGCCCTACATTCACGATATCGTCCCTACATCTCAAATCACAGAGGTAGTGGCGCCTACGTTTACGCCAAGACCGGAAGTGACCGAAATAGCAGGCCCCACATCTCAACCTCCAGCGCCGGTTTCCTGGTTTTGTGCGGCTTGTGGAGAGCGCGTCTCGACAGCTGAAGCGTTGAAAGCCCACGCCCTGGCAGAACATGGGTGGCGGCTTCCAGAAATCAACAAAATCGAGAAGCCGACGTACAGTGAATTCCTTGTAGCTACAGTGGACCGTTTTGACGAGCGTAATACTGTCTTTTCCCGCACAATTTGGGATAAATCTTATCAACTTCAAGTTCAGGCTGCTGCCGCTTACGCTCCTCAGGACAGCTTGGAAAAAGCTGAGGGGCGCGCCCTGGTCGCAGGGGCAATCTACGTTGATGACACTGCAGGTACCTTGCACCCGGATTACTATGGCTATTCTGGACACATGCACGGAACGGGAGGCCTCTACGGCTGGGATGATCCCGTCAATCCAACAAAACTCCCCGTCTCTGACCCCGGCAGGATGTCTGAACGGATCAAAGAAGTTGCTCGATTCTACGGCGCTGATCTGGTCGGCATCACCAAGGTCGATCCTCGCTGGATCTATTCACACTTCTACGAGCGAGCCACGGGCAACCATGGGGAACTCGAAATGCCATTACGCTACGCCATTGTAATGGGCATCGCGATGAATTGGAAATGGATCAACAACTCACCCGGTTATGAAGCCAGCGCCGCAACAGCGCTCGCCTACTCCAAAATGGCCGAGCTCTCAGCCGCGCTGGCGAAATATATCCGCGCGCTTGGATACCCGGCGCTCCCGTGTGGCAATGATACTGCCCAAAGCATCCCGCTCGCCATAGATGCTGGGCTTGGTGAGCTCGGACGCAACGGTTTGCTCATCAGCCCGGAATATGGCCCCCGGCAGAGGATTTGCAAAGTATTCACCGATCTGCCTCTGGAACCAGACCAGCCGATAGATTTTGGGATGCGCAGTTTTTGTGAAACCTGCCATGCCTGTGCGAGCGCCTGCCCCGCCAATGCTATTCTATGGGGAGAACGCACCACGCAACCCACTTCGATATCCAATCGCAAAGGCATCTTGAGGTGGCCGGTTGACGTCGCACGCTGCTATTTGTTTTGGATTGAAAACGGGACCGACTGCTCAAACTGTGTGGCAGCCTGCCCCTGGGCTCTGCATTCACAACGAGACTGGCTCGAATTTTAGAGACCGGTGAAATAAAACATCGCTCGATTGGTGCCGAACTACTGACTCGAAAGGAAATAATCATGAGCATTGAACTCGACAAAATAGATGCAATTATTGAGAGAAATGGCCCGGAACAGCGGAAGCTGATCCCTTCTCTGCTGGATGTCCAGAAAGAGTTCTATTATCTGCCTCAGGAAGCCCTGCAGCGTATTTCAGAGCGGATGAAGATTCCCTTGATTCAAGTGTACCAGGTTGCTGCATTCTACAAGGCATTCAGCCTGCAGCCTCGCGGCAAACACCTGATAACGGTATGCCTGGGGACAGCCTGCCATGTGCGTGGCGGCGTGCGCCTCGTCGAGCAGATTGGTAGGCTCCTGAACATAAAACCTGGCGAGACGACACGCGATCGGCAATTCACCCTGGAGACCGTCAATTGTCTCGGGTGCTGCGCCCTGGGCCCGGTCATGGTAATGGATGGCAGATACTTTGGTGCCATGGCTGCCAGCAAGGTAGACCGTGTATTGAAGAGATATTCCGAAGAAGAGGTAAAAGCCCATGCCTAAGCCCAAATCCATTGCGGCGTTAGAATTTGAGAAGTGGCAGGAGAAAATCTCTCTCCAACGCGATCCAACCAGGGTCAGGATAATGGTATGTGGAGGGACAGGCTGCCTGGCCCTCGCGTCTGACGAAGTCGCGTCAACCTTCCAGAAAGAACTGGAAGCATCTGGAGTAGAGGCGAAAGTGGAATTGAAGACTACCGGTTGTCCGGGATTTTGCGAGCAAGGCCCACTGGTGGTCATCCATCCGGAGAAGATCTTCTACACGCATGTCCAGCGCAATGATGTGAAGGATATCGTCAACAAGACGATCATCAAAGGAGAGATCATCGATCGCCTGCTTTATACGGATCCATCCTCAGGGCAAAAGATCGTTCATGAACCAGAAGTGCCATTTTACAAGGCGCAGGAACGAATATTGCTGAAGAACAGCGGTTTGATCGATCCACGGGTCATTGAGGATTACATTGCTGCAGGCGGGTATCGAGCCTTGGAGAAAGCCCTGTTCGTATTGACGCCTGAGCAGGTCATCGAGGAGATAAAGAAATCTGGGTTGCGCGGTCGAGGAGGAGCTGGCTTCACAACAGGTGTGAAATGGGAACTCTGCAGGAAGGCGCAGGGGGATATCAAATATGTGATCTGCAACGCAGACGAGGGCGATCCGGGGGCATTCCAGGATCGCGGCCTGATCGAGGGCAACCCACACAGCATCCTGGAAGGGATGATCATCGGTGCCTATGCAATTGGCGCCAGCCAGGGCTACATTTATATCCGCAACGAGTATCCGCAAGCGGTGGAGCTGATCGGCCTGGCAGCGCAGGAGGCCCGTGAAGCTGGCCTTCTGGGCGAGAACATCCTCGACTCTGGTTTCAGTTTTGATGTCGAGATCCAGCTGGGTGCCGGGGCATTTGTATGTGGCGAGGAAACCGCGCTCATGGCTTCCATTGAAGGGCGGATTGGCGAGCCTCGAGCAAGGCCTCCCTATCCGGCTCAAAGTGGTTTGTGGGGCAGGCCGACGAATATCAACAATGTGAAAACCTGGGCTTGGGTGCCTCAGATCATCAACCATGGATCGGAGTGGTTCGCCGCGAAAGGAAGTGAGAGAAGCAAAGGGACTGCCATCTTTTCCATCGTTGGCAAAATCAAGAATACTGGGCTGGTTGAAGTGCCGATGGGGATCACCCTGCGCCAATTGATCGAGGACATCGGAGGCGGGGCCTCCAATGGTCGGAAGCTTAAAGCGGTTCAGACCGGTGGGCCGTCAGGCGGTTGCATCCCGGAGAGTCTGTGGCATCTCCCTGTAGACTTCGAAAGCTTAAGTGAAGCAGGATCAATCATGGGTTCCGGCGGCCTGATCGTCATGGACGAGAACACCTGCATGGTTGATATGGCACGCTATTTCCTGAACTTCACGAAGTTTGAATCCTGCGGGAAATGCACCGCCTGTCGAGAAGGAACGCAACAGATGTACCTCATTTTGGACTACATCACCCGAGGCTATGGCCGCGAAGGGGATATCGAGCTCCTGGAGGAGCTGGGCCAGGCGGTGAAACTAGGGTCGTTATGTGGATTGGGTCAAACTGTTCCAAACCCCGTCCTTACCACAATCCGTTACTTTCGCGACGAATACGAAGCCCATATTAAGGAAAAACGCTGCCCGGCTGGTGTCTGCAAGGATCTGATCACCTTCTACATCATCCCGGAAAAATGCCCGGGATGCGGACTGTGTTTGCGGACTTGCCCGGAGAACGCGATCCACGGAGAGAAGAAAGAACCTCATTACATCGAAGAAGAAAAATGCGTCCGCTGCGGAATATGCCGTGAAGTCTGCAATTTCGAGGCCATCCAGGTGAGATAGGGAGAACCAACAATGCTGAATTTACTGATCAACGGTGAACGAATCCAGGTGCCCGAAGGAACCACTGTGCTCGAAGCAGCCAGACTGGCTGGGATTAACATCCCGACATTATGCCACCACGAACACCTGACACCCTACGGCGCCTGCCGATTGTGCCTGGTTGAGATCAACCGAAATGGGCGGACGAGCGTGACGACATCGTGTAATTGCGCCGTCGAAGCCGGCATGGAAATCCGAACGGATTCCGCCATTGTCCAACAAACCCGGCGAGTAATGGCCGACCTGCTTCTCTCCCGGTGCCCGGACGTACCGGCCATTCAACGCGCTGCCGCAGCAGTCGGGGTAGAGAAGCCCAGCTTCCCACCGGAACGCCCAGAGGAAGATTGCATCCTGTGTGGGTTGTGTGTTAGAGCCTGTGATGAGATCGCGCAAAAACATGTATTGGGATTTGTGGAGCGCGGCCCAGACCGTCGGGTCACAACTCCCTTTGACACACCTGTCGAGGTGTGCGATGAGTGCAACCAATGCATCCCTTACTGCCCGACGGGGGCGATCACACGCCTTAAAGGTCCTCAGATCGGTCGGCGACTCAAAGTGATCGCCCGGCGGTGGATCTGGGCTCGCCAGGTCGTCCAATATGGCGCGCTGGCCTTGTTTTTAGCGCTTATCGCCAGCACACTGCAGGGCCAGCTGCAGGTCATCCCCATTAACCTCTTCTCTAGACTTAACCCGCTCCAAGCTCTGGCAGCCATGATCGGGGGGCGAGAATTCCTAGCTACTTACTGGCCCGCTCTGGTTACCGTCGTCGTCACTTTGTTCCTGGGACGCGTCTGGTGCGGGTGGTTTTGTCCGCTGGGAGCCATCCTGGAACTGTTCGGTCGAAAGGGCCGTCGGATCCGGTGGCAAAACTTACGCCAGCTG
>CAYQDF010000081.1:0-14214 GCA_964416175.1 uncultured Anaerolineaceae bacterium | reverse complement strand
TGGACGTCGACCAGCCGCGGAACCTGGCGAAGAGCGTGACGGTGGAGTGATGATTGAGGATTAATACTCTTTAATGGATCGGGCAACCCCTCCCCCTGTGTTCTCGCTTATAATTCCAGGACTATGCAGAAGACTGCTGCCAGGGGTTCCCTGTTCTCCAGGGCTTTCGCGTTCGCTCTACCCAGGAAGCGGTTCCTGGTCGCCTTCCTGGTCTCGGTCCTCATCGCGGCGCTGTTCCTGTGGTTCGTCGACCTGGATGCTGTGCTGGCGCAGCTCCGGCGGATGGTTTGGCAGAACCTGCTCGCGGCAGCGGGGATGCTCATCTGTGGGTACGTGGTCCTGGCCTTCCGGTGGCGCTTCCTGCTCGGAAACAGGCCTGGTTTCGAGGAGGCGTTCAACACCAGCAACATCGGGAACCTGGTGAACAGCATCTCGCCCGTGCCGGAAGTGGCGGTGCGGGTGTGGCTGATCAGCCGCGGGAAAAAGGTGACCCTGGCTGAGGCGACCACGGGGATCCTGGTCGAGAGGCTGCTCGAGCAGGGCGTGCGGGTCCTGGCTCTGTTCCTGGTTCTTTGGGCCGGCTACTCGATGACTGTGGGGGCAGGGACGGTTGCACTCAACGCCGGTCTGGTACTCGTCGGCTTTGGTGGCGTGACCTGGCTGGTGCGCCGCGCCGACCGCGTCGTGCTGTGGACCTCCGGGAAGCTGCTGCGTTTACCAGGCCTGGACCACGTCCGGGCGGACCGCATCCTGAATGACCTTATGCGCGGGCTGAAGCAGGCCGGGGCAGGGCGGAAGCTGACCGCCGGCTGGATCTATTCTCTCGTTCTGGGGGTGGTCTTTGCCGCATTCGAGTATTTCGTCCTGGCCGGGATTGGCGTGGACTTCTCGCCTGACCAGTTTCTGGCTGTCGTCCTCCTGACCCTGGCGGTCGCCCCGCCCTCGGCGCCCGGAATGCCCGGGCTCTATCAAGCGACGATCGTGGGGGCGCTGTCGCTGGCGGCTGGGTTCGACCCGGTCGCGATGACTGCGTTCGCCCTGGCCAACCACGCGCTCCAGATCCTGGTGCTCGCGGTGCTGGGGAGCTGGGGCCTGGCGAGGGTGGGGATGGGCTTCAGAGAGGTGGTCGTGGCAGCGGAGGAGGTCAATCCGGTCGCAGGGCGAGGACCATCTCCCGGTGCAGATGACCGTTAGAGGCCAGGATGTCCCTCCGGCGGGGGTGGTTCAGCTCCCCGGAAACTGATGTGACGACCCCACCCGCTTCCCGGACGATCAGCGCGCCGGCGGCGTAATCCCAGACTTCCAGGTCGATCTCCCAATAGGCATCCAGGCGCCCCGCCGCGACGTGGCAGAGGTCCAGAGAGGCGCACCCGTCGCAGCGGGCAGATAGCGCGCGCTTGACGATCTTCCCCCAACCGGCAAGGTTGTCGGCGGGGTTTGTCCACGCATCGTAAGGGAACCCCGAGGCGACGAGCGCTCCGCGCAATTCCCTGACCTCCGAGATGTGGATCCGCTCGCCATTAAGATATGCGCCTTTCCCTTTCTCGGCGGTGAACATCTCATCCAGGACGGGGTTGTACACGACCCCGAGCACAGTCTCTCCGGAGACCTCCAGGGCGATCGATACGGAGAAAACGGGGTAGCCGTGGGCGAAGTTCGTTGTCCCGTCGATCGGGTCGACGATCCAGCTGGCGCTCACGGGGAAGGTTGAGGTTCCGCCTTCTTCGCCGATGAAACCATAGTCCGGAAAACTTCCCCGCAGGCGATCGGCGATCAGAGCTTCCGCCTGGAGATCGACCTCGGTGACGATCTCCATCGGGCTTTTCTGGCGGATTCCGGTTGCCTTACCGAACTTCTGGCGGAGCAGGTCTCCCGCCAGGCGGGCGGCGGCGATGGCGGCAGCCAGTTCGCCGGTCGCGGAGGTCAGTCCATCCATGATCCTCCGTTGACATTGATGGCTTCGCCAGTGATGAAGTCAGCTGCCGGGGAGGCCAGGAAAACGACCACCGCAGCCACGTCCTCCGGGGTTTCCAGACGCCCCAGGGGAGTATCGGCGATGTAAAGTTTGCTGACATCCTCCGCCGAAAGGCCGCGCAATCGAGCTTCCCAGCTGATCTCCCGGTTCTGCATCTCGGTGCGGACGTAGCCGGGGCAGACGGCGTTGACCGTGATCGCGTGGGCAGCCAGTTCGCCCGCCATCGCCTGGGTCAGCCCGACCACGGCGAATTTTGAAGCGACGTAGTGCGCCAGAAAGGGAGCGTTCCCGCGCTTGCCGGCCATGCTCGCGATGTTGATGATTTTGCCGCGCAGGCTGTTTTCGCCGGGAGGCTGGACCGCCATCCGGGCTGCGGCAGCCTGGGAGCAGAGGAAAACGCCCTTGGCGTTGACGTCCAGATTGTAGTCCCAGTCCGCTTCCGTCAGGTCGAGGAAACGGTTCATCGTGCTCACTCCGGCGTTGTTGCACCAGATGTCGAGCCTGCCCCAGCGCGTTGCGATGGCTTCCGCGGCTGCCTGGCTGTGCTCCTTGCGGGTGACATCCAGGACCATGGAGAAGGCTTCTCCGCCAGCGGCGCAGATCTCGCCGGCCACCTGCTCCGCCCAGCGGGCATTGATATCGGTCACGCACACTTTCGCGCCGGCATCGGCCAGGGCGATGGCGATCGCCCGCCCGATCCCGCTGCCCCCGCCGGTGACGGCGCAGGTCTTGTTGTCCAGGGTTTTGGTCATGTTTCGATTCTCAGGTCTCGCTGGTCCGCAGCACACGCATCAGGACCAGCGTCAGGATGACGATCAAGATCAGCAGGATGAAGGACATGGCTGCGCTCGACCCCATGTCCAGGAAGACGAATGCCACCCGGTAGATGTAATAGCTGATCGTCTCGGTCGAGATCCCCGGTCCTCCGCGGGTCAGGATGTAGATCAGGTCGTAAGTCTTGAGGGCGGCGATCATCCGGATCAGGGTCGCTACCAGGATGGTTGGCATCATCAGGGGGACGGTCAGGAAACGGAACTGCTGAGGCGCGCTGGCGCCGTCGATCATCGCCGCTTCGTAGAGCTCGTCCGGCAGGGAGGTCAGACCGGCGAGCAGGATCAGCAAAATGAATGAGGTCTCATGCCAGATGTCCACAATGATCACGGTGATCATGGCCAGGCGCGGGTCCCCCAACCAGGCCGGTTGGGGGAGACCGGTCAGTCCGAGGAAGTAGTTGATGATCCCCAGCTCGGGGTGCAGGAGCAGCCGCCAGATCAGCCCAACGGTGATGGGCGGCATCAGCATGGGGATCAGGAGCACCAACAGGTACAGGTCGCGCCCTCTGAGGTGGCGGTTGTTGAGGACCAGGGCCAGCCCGAAACCGATGAGCAGTTCCAGGACGACGACGCTGACCGTCAGCACCAGTGTGTTCCGGCTGGCGCTGATCAGCAGGTCGTCATGGAAGATGTTAAGGTAGTTGCGCGGGTTGAAGGATTGGATCCCCCCCTGGCTGAGAATGTAATCGTGCAGGCTGATGTATAGCGAGTAGAGCAGGGGGAATCCGACCACCACCCAAATCCCCAGGATCGCCGGGATCACCAGGTTTATCCGCAGCTGGCGGTCGCTGCGCAGGCCGAAGGCGATTGAGGTTTGGCGGGCGCGGGTTGGCTGGGCGGTTTCCATCTGCCAGGGATCCCCTCTGGCTCCTGCTCTGCCCCCACAGAGCAGGAACCATCGGCGGTCAATGCTACTCGTCGACGAGGGTGCTCAGTTCAGCGGCAGCCTCGTCCAGGGCTTGCTGGGGCGTCTTGGTGCCGGCGACGGTCTCGGAGATGACTCGGCCGAGCACTTCGACGACCTGCGGGCTGCGGCTCATGATCGGGAAGGGGATCGCTTCCCCGACGATCTGTTCCACTTCGCTGTAGTGCGGGTATTTCGCCAGGACGTCCGGGTCCTCGAACACGTCCGCCCGCGCCGGTGCGCCGCCCATCAGGGCGCGCTCTTTGGCGATTGGGAAGGATTCGACCCATTCGATGAACGCCCAGGCGGCGTCTGGGTTCGGCGAGGAGACCGGGATAGCCCAGCCCCACCCGCCGAGCAGACCTTTCCCGCCCGGGACGCGCACCACGGCAGCCTTATCGACCACCTGGGACTTTTCGGGGTCGTTCAGCTGTGGAAGCATCCAGTTGAAGGTGATGTAGCTGAATGCTTTGCCCTGGGCCATTGTCGAGAAGGCTTCGTCGAAGCCGTAAGCCGGCGCTCCTGGCGGCGCGGCGTTCTTCATCGCGTCCGCGTACAGGGTCAACGCCTCGACGCCCTGTTCGTTGTTGACGATAGTGTTCCAGTCCGCGTCGTAGATCAGACCGCCCATGCTGTACAGGTAGTTGAGCCATTCCATGGTGGTCGGGTCCGGGCGGAGGCCCATCATGGAGGAACCGAAAATATCGATCTCTCCATCCCCGTCGGCGTCGCGGGTCATGAACTTCGCCAGTTCGACATACTCGGGAACGCTGGCCGGCAGGGCCAGCTCCTTGCCCATCGCCTCCTGGTAGGCGGCCTGCACCTCCGGGTCTTCCATCAGGTCCTTCCGGTAGATCAGAGCCATGGCGTAGTTGTAGAAGGGGATCATGTAGGTCTTGCCGTTCAGCTGGCCGACCATGTTGACCATGGAGTCCAGGTAATCCGCGAGGTCAATCGTCTGGCTGGCTGCCAGGCGGTCGTCGAGTTCCATCAGCCAGTTGGCGTTGACGAACTCCCCGACCCAGTAGTTGTCGACCACGATCACATCGTACGATCCCTGCCCGGCCGGCGCGGTGAGCTGCGGGACGAGCTTCTCGTGCATCAGGGCATAGTTCAGCACCTCGATGTTGACGGTCATGCCGGTCTGTTCTTCGAACTCGGGCAGCAGTTCGAGGACGAAGTCCGTATCTGGGACGCCCTCCATCATGATGTTGATGGTCACGCCATCGAATGGCTTTTCGCCCGCCGGAGGCTCAGCCGGGGCTTCGGTCGTCGCGGCGGGTGCGCATGCGCTCAGGAGCAGGGCGGCAACCATCAGCACCGACAGGATGTAAACTAGCATTCTCTTTGACATAGGTATCTCCTCCATCCATCTTGTTCGATAATCGGGATGTCGATTCTTGAGAGGCTTCTTGGAATAACGGTGAGCGAGTTAAGGGAGACTCCTCCTTTCCGGCGCCGGTCACTTGATGGCGCCAAACGTCAGGTTGCGCACCAGCGATTTCTGGATGATCAGGGTCAAGACGATCACCGGGATGATCACGAGCACCGTGGCGGCTGAGACTGCGCCGATCTGGACTCCCTGCTGGGTCCACAGGCTGGCGATCGCGACCGGCAGGGTGCGCGTCGTGCGGCCGGTCAGGATCAGCGCGAACAGGAACTCGTTCCAGTTCAGGATGAAATTGAAGATACCCGCCGCCAGCAACCCGGGGGCCGCCACGGGGACGATCACCCGCTGGAGAGCCTGCAGGCGCGAACAGCCGTCGATCATTGCCGCCTCTTCCAGATCGACCGGGATGGACTGAAAGAAGCCAATCAGGATCCACACCGTGTAGGGCAGATTGAAGGAAAGATAGGCAAGCATCAGGCCAGTGCGCGAGTCCCACAGGTTGACCAGGCGGGCGAGCAGGAAGATGGGAATGACCAGCGTGATGGGCGGCAGCATCTGCGTGCTGAGCATGCTCAGGCGCAGGACCGGGTCGCCGGTTCTGAAGCGGGCGATGGAGTAAGCCGCCAGGGAACCCAGCACCAGGGCGATCAGGCTTGCGGCGGCGGAGACCACGATGCTGTTGACAAAGTACTGCTGGAAGGGATATTTTTCGAAGATCAGCCGGTAATTCTCCAGGGTCGGCGGGAAAATCCAGACTGGAGGGATCTTGTAGGCGATCAGCCGGTTTGCCAGGGAGGTCCGGATCACCCACAGGATGGGCAGCAGCACGACGAGGGACGCCCCGATAAGGATGGCGTGGCTCAGGAGCAGGCTCAGGTTTCTGCGGAAACGGTATCCCAAGGTCAGGTCCTCTACTCAATCAACCAGGTGTTCGGAATCACATCAGCTTGCAGCCTGGACAAGTCCTTCCGCCTGGGCGAGCTGCAGGAAGATGCCCTTGTTCGCCAGGTAGAGGTCACGGTAAACGCCGAAGAGTTGGCGGTACTTCTCCTGGTTATTTGGGTCCGGGATGGTCGTCGAGCCGATGCGGATGTACTTCTCGATCTCTGACCAGTTCTCGAATGCGCCGGTTCCCATGCCGGCGATGAAAGCTGCCCCTAGCGAGGAGCCCGGATGGTTTGCTACCTCCTCCAAAGGCAGCCCGATCACATCGGCGGTGACCTGGCGCCAGAGCTGGCTGCGAGCTCCGCCGTTTGCGACGCGGACACGTCGGACGCCGAAACCCCGCTCCTCCAGCACCTGGAGGTGGTGGAAGAATCCGAAAGATATGCCTTCCAGGATGGCGCGGTAGATGTGGGCTTTTGTATGTTGCAAGGTCAGGCCGAACAGAATACCGCGCGCGAGCGGGTCGAATACAGGGGTCTTCTCACCGATGAAATACGGCAGCAGGACCAGGCCCTCAGACCCGGCGGGGACCCGGGAAGCTTCTGAATCCAGGTCGGCGTAGTCCAGGTCAGGCGCGAAGTTGTTCCGGAACCACTTGATAATCGACCCGCTCGAAGCCATGCAGCCATTAAGCAGGTAGAGGCCCGGGATCACGTGGTAATCGATGAAAAGGCGGGGATCGATGTTGAGCCGGTCCAACGAATAGAGAATATCACCCGCGCCGCCGAGCTTGACGAGCAGGTCGCCATTCTCTTTGATCCCGGCGGAGAAGGCCGAAGCGACGTGGTCGGCGCTGCCGGCTACGACCGGAGTGCCTTCCGCCAGACCCGTCGCGCGCGCGGCGGGGGCGGAAACGGTCCCGATCACCTGGCTGGAATTGTAAATCGGGGGCAGCCGGCGCCGATCGATCCCGGCGAGTCTCAGCAGCTCGTCGATCCAGGCTTCTTGTTCGAGGTCGAACAACCCGCTCTCGAGAGCCCAGTTGCGTTCGAGCGCCGGCTGGCCTGTCAGGCGAAAGTTGATGTAATCGTAGGAGCCCATGACCCAGGCTGCTCGAGCGAAGAGCTCCGGTTCGTGCCTGGCGATCCAGAGCAGCTTCGGGCCGATGCTCTGCTGGGTGATCGCCGAGCCGGTCCTGCGAAACACCTCCTCTTGATCTGCGTGGGCCTTGAAGTAAGCGATCTCCGCGTGAGAGCGGGCGTCGTTCTGCTGGATCGACCGGCGAAGCGGGCGCCCATCCCGGTCGACCAGGATCGTGGTGGGCACCATCCCGCTCACACCCACCGCGTGGACCTGGCTGGCTGCCGCCCCGGCCTTTTCCAGGCATTCCGGGATGATTGCGCATAGGTTCCTCCACCATTCCAGGGGGTCTTCCTCTGCCCAGCCTGCCTGGGGGGTATGCAGGCTGGCCGGGCGGGCGGCCTCTGCCAAGAGGCTCCCCGAGGCGTCGATCAGGATGGCCTTGGTGGAGGTGGTGCCGATGTCGATGCCTAAAAGAAATTCGACTGCCATCACGATTTTGCACGGATCTGGCGGACGGCGGACATGAAGGCTTTGACTCGCTCGGGATCGACCGGATTCCAGGTGTACCCGTCAACCTTCAAACTGGAGCCAACAATCACCCCGTCGGCGACCTGGAGGTAGCGGTGGATGTTGTCCAGGCGGGCGCCGGTATTGAGCAGGATCGGGACCTGGCTGCCGACGGCCTCCCTGGCTTCCTGCAGCCAGGAGATATCCGGCTCCGCTCCGGCCATCGGGCCGGCGATCAGGATGGCGTCTACCAGGCTCGAGACGACCGCGCTGCGGGCGCGTTGGGCGACGCTCCGCTCGCCGAGCGGCGAGGCGAACTCCGGGGTGATGTTGGCGAAGATGTGCACGTTTTCAGCGTCAATCGCGCGGCGGTAGCGGAGGATCTCCCCGGCGTCAGGCGACCACAGCCCCATGTCGCTCTCATACACCCCCGTGACGACCTCGCGGATAAAAGTTGCACCCGTGGCCTTCGCGATGGCGAGCGGAGCGAAGGCGTCCCACAAGAAATCCACGCCGAAGGGGCGGTCCTTAGGGCGCAGCTCAGTGATGATGCGCGTCATGACCGCAACAGACTCGAACCCGGCGTGGAACCTGTACGGGCGGTCGTCCTCGTTGCAGAACATGATGGCATCCACGCCGCCTTCCAGCAGCGCTGCCACGTCTCTTCGCATGCACTCCAGCATCCCATCGACGCCGAGGCGGGAATCGTAGCGGGGAGTGCCGGGCAGGGCGGGAAAGTGAGCCATGGCGATGACAGCTTTCTCAACTCCGAACCACTCTTTGAGGACTTTGGACACAGCGACATCCTCCGAATCAGGCTATGAGGACTTCAATGTTTTCGTCTCTCAAGCGGGCGCGGACTGCCGGATCGAGCCCGCTGTCTGTGACGATGCGGTTGACGACGGAAAGGGGCGCAATGGCTGTGAAAGCCACCTTGTTGAATTTGCTGGAATCGACGACCAGGATGATCTCCTTGGCGCTGCGCAACATGGCTTTTTTGACCAGGGTATCCTCCAGGTTGTACTCAGTCAACCCGGCCTCGAAGTCTACGCCGGCTGCGCCCAGGAACAGCTTGTCGGTGAAGAATTCCTCGAACACCCGCTCGGCCAGGTGACCGACGAGGGAGAGCTCTCCGGGGCGCAGGATGCCCCCGGTAAGGATCAGCCGGCTGCCGGGAGTCTCCGCCAGGATGGCCGCGATCTGGAAGCAGGGGGTGATGATGGTCAGGTTGTTCTTGCCCGCCAGCCCACGGGCGACTTCCAGCGTTGTTGTGCCCACGTCCAGGGTGATGCTGTCACCGTTCTTGACCAGGTCGGCGGCAGCTCTACCGATCCGCGCTTTCTGCTCCTGGAACTCTGCGCTCCGGGCAAGGAAAGGCGGCTCGTAGCTCCGCCCTCGGTCAAGGACCGCGCCGCCGTGCACACGGCGGAGCAGGCCCTTGCGTTCCAGAAGGTCGAGGTCGCGGCGGATGGTCATCTCTGAGACATCGAATTGCGTGACGAGGTCCGTGACGATGACCGAGCCTTTCTCGGCGAGGAGGTCCAATATCAGTTGTTGGCGTTCGGTGGCGAGCATGTGGAAGGATTTGGCGGCTGAGGTGGGTGGCGCCTGGCGCCGCCCGGGTCCCTGATTTTTTCGTTTGTTTGAATATGTTTGTATTATAAATTAAATTTGTTTGAATGTCAATAAATATTAATCCAGGAAATAAAAAACCGCGGGCGGCCAACCTGCCTGCCACCCGCGGTCCTCAGCCGGGTTCTATGTGGATTTCAGTTACCGCTGTAGAGGCTGAAGATCTCCGCGGCGCTCAAGGCCTGCGCGTATACTCGCAGGTCATCCAGCCTGCCATCCCAGGTCCGCTTCGTATCAGCGCCTCCCCAAGAACCCAGGTGGAGGGGCTTCGGCGACACCCGGATCGATCCGGCGTGGACTGTGCTTGCCACCTCGACACCGTTAAGATAGAGCCTGGCGGTCGAGCCGTCATAGGTCCCGGCGATGTGAACCCACTGGCCGGGATTCAATGTAACGGTGTAGGTCGTCTCGACCAGACTGGCATCGTAGAAGGCGAATTGGATCGCGGTCGCGGTGGCCAGCAGATAGTAGTCGCTCCGGTTCGAGGCAGTGCCATCCGATTTGGAGAGGATCCGGGCGGTTTTTCGATACAGCGTGTCCGGGTTCACCCAGGCGGCGAGCGTGATCTCCCCGGAGAGCTCCAGGTCGGGAGAGGTTGTGACCGTCACGCGGTCATCCGCCCCGTCGAATTCCAGAGCGCCGTTGACCATCCCCGCAGCCGTCCATGTCGGGCCATTGATGAGTGCGCCGTGGTTCCCGCCAGCAGAATCGAGGGCCGTCGTGCCCGAGCCGTCGTCGAGCTTCCAGTGCGCGACGGGCTGAGTCTGCACCTCTCCGGGCGTGGCAGCTGCTTCGTTCGAGAATCCAGATTCGTTGCCTCCACTGTCCACTGCCGTGACGACGGAGAAATACGTTTGACCGTTCACAACGGTTGAATCCACAAATTCGCTCACCAGGAGGAGATCGGCGTTGATCTTCGAGTAAGGACCGCCAGGAACATCCGACCGGTGAACGTTGTATCCGGCCAGGTCGCTCTCTGAATTGTCGTCCCAGTCCAGGGAGACCAGGAGGTTCCCGCCAGCGGCGAGGAGATTGGTCGGCGGGGATGGCGCTTCATCCCCGGTGGTCGCAGCCGCTTCATTCGACCGAGGGCCTTCGATTCCGGAGCCGTTGAGGGCAGAGATTTCGTAATAATAAGTTGTATTCGGGCCAGTGGCGCCGTCGAAGTACGTGGTCTGGGCGCCGGGAATTTCAGCGATCAGGAACTTCCCGCCGCCGCTGGTGATGTCCCGGTAAATCTTGTAGCCGGAGATCCCAGATTCCGGATCGCTCGCCGCATCCCAGGTCAGATCCACATTCTGGCCGCTTGCGGTTGCATTGAGGTTACCTGGCGTGGAGGGCGGTGTCTGGTCCCCCGGACCGCTCGCATCCACCGTCACCTGCTGGTTGGCAGACACACTGGGCTGGACGACGGTCGTCCCATCCAGGAACTGCACGACGAGATCGACCACGGTGTGCACCCCCAGCCCAAAGTGGAGCACCGGGTCATCCTGCCCAAGGTATCCCAGGTTGCTCTTCGCCTCCCGCATCCCCAGGATCGTCCCCCCTGCCTGGCCAGCCGGGTAGATAAAAATCTTCGACCCAAAAGCCCCGGCCTGACCATCCGGGGAGACCAGCCTGACTTTGAGGTAATTTCCGGCGTCGAAATCGTTCCGTATCAGCCAGCTGCGCGAGTTCTTGGCGCCGATCGCGAAATCCAGGTCCCCGTCGTTGTCGATGTCGCTCATGGCGATCGCTCTCGGGTCGTTGATGCCGGCGGTTGGGATGGTCGGACCAGTCGAAAAGTTCCCGGCGCCATCATTCAAATAAGCGACATCATCTCCGGCGAAAACCAGGTCCAGGTCGCCGTCGTGGTCCAGGTCGCCAAAGCTCCCCATATAGCCGTTCGTGCTCGAGAAGCTCTGCTTGAAGGCGAAGGTCCCGTTCCCGAGATTGGTGTATAGCTGGCCGGCCTCGTCGCTGGTCAGCAGGAGGTCCAGGTCGCCGTCGTTATCGAGATCCGCAGTTGAAATTCCGTCACCGGCCTTGTGATTGATGCCGACCGAGGAAGGAATGACCTGTGTGAAAGTTCCACTCCCAGAATTCTGGAGGATATACATGGCGCCGCGCCGGTTGGCAGCCAGCACGTCGACATCCCCGTCGCCATCATAATCCGTATCCGTGGCGCCCTGATTGGGCGTGATACCGGCCAGCCCTCCCGATGTGAGTTCGGCGAACTGGAAATTGCCATCGTTCCGATAGACTTCGGAGGGGGCCAGCGGGCTGCTGCCCTGGATGGCGAAGATATCCAGGTCGCCGTCTTTGTCCCAGTCGAGGGCGAGGATGGCGCGTGTCCGCTCCTCCCGGCCCAAAATCGCCGGAGGGGTCACGTTCGTGAAGAACCCCGATCCGTCGTTTACATAGATGTCGTTGTGGACGCCGAGGGTGGTCTGGTCGTGGCCGAAGCCGGGCGGGGTGGTCGAACCGTTCAGCAGGTCGTAATCGCCGTCGTTGTCCAGGTCAGCCCAGGCAACGCCGTGGCTGCCGCCGTCGTTGACGTCGGCGATGCCACGCAGGATCCCTCCTCGGCGAACCCGACGCCTGTATTCCTGAAGAAGAAATCGGGCGCTGTGCTGGTGTTCTTGATGAAGGTGACGTAAAAGTCTGATAGCCCGTCGCCGTCGGCGTCGGCAAACGCAGCGCCGTGCCCGCCCGAATTTGGAGGCAACCCGTTCCAGATGTCTGCAAACGAGAGCGTGCCCTGCGCGCTCGCCTCAGGCGGAGGCAGGGAAACTATCGAAAAAACCAATCCCCCCAGCAGGGCCAGGGAGAGCAGAGACCGGTGGAATGGGTTAGATAGGGTTTGCGCAAGCATTATTAAATTCCCCTCCAGCTGGGATTTTCGAGGGCTGACTGGGCCTGGATGCAGGCTGCGAGCCCCTTTTTCTGCCGGACAGGCCTACCTGCCCTTTGAACTGGATATATTATACCAAGATAGTTTTTAATTAACGTGAGTACGGGATAAGAGTTTATTGTTGTCGATTGGGACGGCTGCGCCGCCCCAATCCATAATAAAAGCCCTCATTTTCCCCTTATCCCGAACTGACGTTAATTAGGAGTTACCAACCTCCTACCAACCACGATACCAAAGACTGCATAATATTCTCCCTGCCCTCTCCGAGGCGCGGGGAGTGACTCCACTTTCTCGCCGACGAGCGCCTCGATTAACAGGATGTCCAGGCGGCGCAGTTCCGGATGTGTGCTGTGGAGCGACGAGAAGGGGCAGTGTTCGAGGATCAGGCGTGGGGATTCGGCATGCGCTTCCCAGCGGGCCCGGTAGCCAAGGTCGTTCAATCGCTCCACGGCGTTCACCAAGCGGGTCGCGAGAGAAGCCGGATGCGGGGTAAAGGGGGGCGCCGGGCGTCCTCCCTCCCCCACTTTCCTTTGAGTGTTGCGCTTCACGCCATTCACCACTTTCACCGGCTGGACCGGGATTGCAAGCAGGCGTTCGGCAAGCCGCTGAAGGAACGATTCTTGTTCTTCCGGGGAGAGATCGGCGAGCGCCTCCGCGAGCAGCGCGCTGGACAGCAGGTCAAACCGCTGGGGATCGATTGTGGAAACCAGGCGCAGAGTACGCCCGGGGCGGCCGCGGCCCCGGCTGCGCGTCCCGGTCACAGCGAGGACTCCTTCCGTCAGGAGCAGGTGGAGGTGATAGCGCACGTCGGAGTGGGTGAGGCGCAGTCCGTGCGCCAGGTCCGCTGCGGTCGCATCCGGATGAGCGCGCAGGTAGTCCAGAAGGCGCTGTCGAGTTGACTTCATCAGGCCAGCGGATTATACCAGCCGCAGACAATTACGCAAAGAATATTTATCGTAATTTTGGCGGAATTCTCTGCTGGAATCCGGTATAATTGTCCCGAAAGGGCTTAAATGTCTGCAAATGGAGCGAGCTTGACCTGGGAAGACTCGTACGCCATTGCCCGCCGGTTAATGAGGGACCACCCTCAGGTCCGGCTGGAGGAGGTTTCCCTGAACATGATCCTCCAATGGACTCTGGCGCTGCCGGAGTTTGCAGACGACCCCGATCTCGTCAACGACGGGATCCTGCGCGCGATATACCAGGAGTGGTTCGAGGAGGTGAACACCTTATGAGTGAGGATTTGAATTCACCGGGATACGATATTCCCCCAGAGCTCGAAGGACAGGTCACAGTCACCACGCTGGATAAGATTTACAACTGGGGGCGGAGGTCTTCGATCTGGCCGATGATGTTTGGCCTGGCGTGCTGCGCCATCGAGATGATTGTGACGGCTTCCAGCCGCTATGACCTCTCCCGCTTCGGCATGGAAGTGATGCGCCCCAGCCCGCGCCAGAGCGACCTGATGATCGTTTCCGGCACGGTGACGAAGAAGATGATCCCGCAAATCGTCCGACTGTACAACCAGATGCCGGAGCCGAAATATGTGCTGGCGATGGGGGCGTGCGCCTCAGGCGGTGGGCCATTTAAAGAGGGCTACAACGTCGTCGATGGGGTTGACAAGTTCATCCCCGTCGATGTCTACGTACCGGGCTGCCCGCCGACGCCTCAGGCGCTCCTTCACGGTCTGATCGCCCTTCAGAAGAAGATCGACAGGCAGTCGATCAGGAACGTCCGCTGGTACAGGAAAGACGCAATCGATGCCATCCCGGTGCCGGTGCTGGGCCCGGATCTGATGGATCCCCGTGAGTATTCCCTGATCAAAAGATATGCAGAAGAGAAATTGAAAGCAGGACAGGTCGAGGCAGAGCAGCCGGTCGAGGAAGCGCCGCAGACCCAGGTTTAGGAGAGAAGCTGGATGAGCGAACAGGTATTGGAAGTCGAGAAGAAGAGCGAGATTGAAGAACGATTCCCGGACGTCGTCCGCCGCGACGACCGCAAGGGGTATGAGGGGTACATTGTTGAGGCGGATAACCTGACCGCCTTCGCCACCACCCTGCGCGACGAGTTCGGCTACGACTACCTCTCTTCAGTGACGGGCGTCGACTATCT
>CAYQDF010000080.1:0-14523 GCA_964416175.1 uncultured Anaerolineaceae bacterium | reverse complement strand
ATTCACCATTCTCCTCATGGCTGCATTTGGCAGCCTGGCCTTCCTGTACTTCGAGCCGATCACCATCTTCGTACGCGGTCTGACCGCGGCGTTTAAACCTCTCTTAGGATACCTTCAGTACGAAGCTAGAGAAGATTTCATCTGGCCGGGAGCGACGTGGTGGTTGATCGCCCTTCCGCTGGTCCTTGTCCTGCTGCTCAATGTGATAGAAAGGCGATTCTGGTGCCGCTACCTGTGTCCGCTGGGGGCTTTGATTGGTCTTGGTTCGAAAATTTCCTGGGTTAAACGCCGGGTTGACCAGATGAGCTGCGTCCAGTGCGGCGATTGCGCCGCTATCTGCACGATGGGCGCCATCAGCGAAAAACGGAACTTTACCAGTGATCCGGCTGAATGCATTATGTGCATGGACTGCGCCGCACCATGTCCTAAGACTGCCATCACTTTTGAACGCGGTAAGGCCCTGGGTTGGAACTTCGAATTCGATCCAGACCGGCGCGCAGCCCTCGCTACGATAGGACTCGGAGCAGCAGCAATCGGACTCCTGGCTGCGGATGTCGGAAAAGTTAAGGCAGCAAAATCGACTGTCCTGCGCCCCCCGGGAGCGCAAGGGGAGGATTTTCTATCCAAGTGCATTCGCTGTGATCAATGCATCCAGGGCTGCCCCAACAACGCTTTACAACCTGCTGCGCTAGAAGGTGGCTGGGATGCGCTCTGGACCCCAATCCTCGACCCATTTTCGGGATACTGCGGATACGATTGCAACCTCTGCGGCCAGATCTGCCCAAGCGGCGCGATTCCCCCTCTCGATCTGGCAGCGAAACGAGCAGCTGTTATCGGGATTGCCCAGGTAAATTACGAGAAATGTGCGCGGTGCATGGACTGCCTTGAAAATTGCCCATACGACTGCTTCGAAGAAGTAGAAGTCGAAGGTTTGAGAGGTGTCTTTCCAAAGGTTATCTCGGATCGTTGTATTGGCTGCGGGTTGTGTGTTTATGTTTGTCCGGAAAAAGAGGAGTTGGCCATCCGTGTCTTTCCGGTGGATGCCCTCCCCTCGGATAATTATAAAACACATCCGGTGTCTTGATAGCATCGATCAATGGCTAAGCCTCGTGCAAAGATGCCCACCTGGGGCTGCCTGATACTCAACTGGTCAAGGCTGCCCGGGGAAAGGAAGAGGGACTGTGAAAAAGGTTCTTATGCTGTCCCGAGAATCAATTTTTGGCCAGGGCATTTTGAAATTGCTCTCCCAGGAGACCGCCTTTGATGTCGTTCCATCCGGGAAGGATCTCGATTCGGTATTTGAGTGCATTCAGAAGCATCGTCCGGATGTCGTCGTCGTCAACTGTGATGATCCGGGAATTGACCTGACACCGGCGGTCATCTGCATTTTGCGAGAGAGACTCGGGTGTATGATCATTGGGCTCAGCCTCCGGGATAATAAAATCAGCATCTATCGCGGAGAGCATAAAGAAGTTCGCGAGGTGACAGACCTTCTCGAAGTGATAAAAGGGTGACCGCGCTTTAAGTGAAGCTTTACCCGTTTCTTGCAGTGGTTGGTACAGCCTGTTCCCTCCTTCAGGCAGTGACGCCGGAGGTCCCGGTCAATTCAACCACCGTAATAGTCCAGACGCCTCATCAGGACTCCAGCGATGTATACGAAGTGGAGGCATGGGTAAACGACCCTGCACCCAGGCGTGATGCCCGAGTCGTCATCTACGGCAGCCTCATCAAGAATGGCGTCAGGCTTGGCGGCATTATGATGCAGGCCACGGGGTCCGAAAAAGCTAAAATGACCGGGACCCCTGACTGTTATGTGCTCGTTATCTACGGTTCAGGTGTGTGCTCAGTCGAAGCTGGAAATTTTCCTCCGAACCAATTTGTCCCGGTAATTCTGAAATTCCAGTATGAAGATACGACTTTTACCGGATCCACAGGTTTCACTCCTTTATCAGACAGTTGACCATACCTGAGAGTTATCAACTTCCAAAAAGAAAAACATGACTAAAGAAAAATCAGGACCTATCATCATTACCCACCTCGTAAGAATTACCATCCTCTTCTTGCTGTTAACCAGCTGCCAAGAACAGCCTGTTCAAGTCAGCCTGGTCGAGCCATCCATTACTCAGATGGAGACCCAAAAAGTGGAGCTGCGCAATTGCGAATCAAAGGCTGAAATGAGGAAAAATCTAAGTGAAGTCGTAACGATAGATCAAGAAATTACGATTTCACCCACCGCGACGTCGATTGAGACTGGAGACAAGCTGGAGATTTCCACTCAGCTTCGCCAACAGTTGGAAGCAGAGGTTAACCAGGCTTATCACCAGCTCACCAAACAAGCCAGGCAGGAATTGGAAAAAGCCGAATTGATTGTACCAGTCGGTAAAATTCGTACATTCGAGGTTGCGTGGGAAAAGCATCTCTATAGTTCAAAATTATCGTTTTCGCAGGATAACAACCGGTATAGCGCTGACTATACATATCTGATTTGTATTCCCCAAGTGTTGGGATACGTCGAAATGTCTTGTACAGCTTGAACGAGGTGAGCTGAAATCCGTCGGTCGACGGATAAGAAATAAGCCAATACGTCGATCTCAAGAGTGAAAGGAGGTATCCATGCCGCACATCGGTCCAACCGAACTCCTCATTATCCTGCTCATAGTGTTAATCCTTTTTGGTGTAGGTCGGATCAGCAGGGTCAGCCGGGAACTTGGAAGCAGCATCCGCGCCTTCAAAGAGGGTTTGCAAGGTAAGGAAAACGAGGAAAACGCGACCAGTAAAAATCCGAGCCAATGAGCCAAGGCAGAGGATTCCTGATTTCTCTATTCGCGAAGCGGTTATTTACCCCGAGGTTAATGACTTCTATTCTTTTCCAACGTCATGATTGACCCTTTCGGACGAAAGATCGATTACCTGCGCATCTCCGTCACGGATCGCTGCAACCTGCGGTGCAGGTACTGCATGCCGCCTGAAGGCATCCCTTGGAAACCGAGCGATGAGATCCTCGCTTATGAGGAGATCGTCAAGTTCGTGACAATCGCTGCCCAAATGGGTGTCCGTTGGGTTCGCCTGACAGGCGGTGAACCTCTGGTGCGTCGAGATTTGCCGTTCCTAGTTGCTGCGCTGGCTGGCGTGCCAGGGATAG
This sequence comes from uncultured Anaerolineaceae bacterium, assembly GCA_964416175.1. Classification (GTDB taxonomy): domain Bacteria; phylum Chloroflexota; class Anaerolineae; order Anaerolineales; family UBA4823; genus CAYQDF01. The sequence goes on along the minus strand of CAYQDF010000080.1, from coordinate 11,381 downwards.
AGGAGGTCACGCTCACAACAAACGGCATCTTGCTCGAGAAATTTGCCAGGTCCCTGGCGGATGCGGGTTTAAAGCGTGTTAACGTCAGCCTGGATACCCTGGATGCCGAAAAGTTTAAGCGGATCACACGGGGAGGGGAAATTGATTGTGTCTGGCAGGGAATCGCCGCCGCGGAGGCAGCCCATCTGCATCCTATTAAGATTAACACCGTGGTAACACGTGGCGTCAATGACGATGAACTGATTGCGCTGGCAAATTTAGCCCGGGAACATCCCTGGCATGTCCGTTTCATCGAGTTGATGCCGATCGGCGATTCGGGGGACTGGGGACCTGGTTTTCACTCCGTAACAGATCGTTATTTATCCGTGGGAGAGATGCGTGAGATTCTATCTCCATTGGGTTTTTATCCTGCCAAGAATCCCCCTGGAAATGGCCCGGCGAAGAGTTTTGAGATCCCCGGCGGATTGGGGACCATTGGCTTTATTTCGCCGCTCGGGGAGCACTTCTGCGATACGTGCAATCGCTTACGCCTGACAGCGGATGGTCGGCTCAGGCCATGTTTACTATCTGATCTCGAGATCGATATCCGGGATGCTTTGCGGAGAAAGGAACCACTGGAAAGGCTCTTATTGCAGGCGATTTCTTTCAAGCCGAGGGGGCATGGGTTGAACCGACTGTCAACCGCGAATCCTCAGTCAGCAGAGCGGATACCCTCCCGTTTCATGGCTCAGATTGGGGGTTGAATCAACAAGTTTCAGATTAAAGGCCGTCAAGTAAATCCTCAACTCGAATCTGCTCAGCAGAGACAACCGCCACCAGCCTGGCTCCCCAAGCTACCCGGCAACCACTCCCACACTAAACTTCCATTTATTGTCCCGACCTCTATCCCCATTGCGCGCCAGCGGTCTCGAGGATGCCCCGCAGGGTCGTCAGGAAGCGGGCCGCGTAAGCACCATCCACCACGCGGTGGTCGACCGATAATGTCGCAGACATCATCGGGCGCCAGACAGGCCCATCGATCTCGTCCATAACGTATCGTTTTGCGATGCGCCCCGTCGCCAGGATTGCGACCTGCGGTGGATTGATGATGGCGGTGAACCGATCGACGCCGAACATCCCCAGGTTGGAGAGGGTGAAGGTGCCATCGATCACGTCTTCCGGACGCAGCCGGCCCTCCCGCGCCCGGCGCGAGAGGTCGTGCACCGCGTCCGCGATATCCGGGAGGTTCCTGGCATCTGCCTGGCGGACCACGGGCACGATGAGGCCTTCTTCGAGTGCAACGGCGACGCCGATATTGACTTCCGGCATCAGCAGGATCTCATCTTTTCGGAAGTAGCTGTTGAGCAGCGGGTGTTGCCGCAGGGCGGCGGCACAGGCTTTGACCAGGACAGCGGTCATCGAGATCCCCGGCCCGGCTCCCGCAGCGCGGCTGTTGAAAGCCTCCCGCATGGCAGACGCCCGGCTCATGTCGATCTCCACGGTGATGGTGATGTGGGGGATCGTCTGCCAGCTCGACTGCATGCGCTCGGCAATGGTGCGCCGCATCCCCTCGAGTTTCAAAGCTTTTGGCTGATCCCAGGCGAAAGCCGGGACTTCCGCCGGGGGGACCTCTTCTACCCCCTCGGAAACGGGAAGTTCAAGGGCAGCGCTCACGTCCCAGCCCTGGACCCGGCCGCGAGGACCGCTTCCCTTGACCTGGCTCAGGGAGATCCCGCCCTGGCGGGCGAGGCGGCGGGCGGCAGGCGTCGCGCGCCGTTTGCCAGGCACTTCCCGGCTCTTCTTGGCCAGGTATTCAGCAACATCGTCACGGGTGATCAGCCCCTCGGGTCCGCTGCCTGGGATCGCGCCCAGCTCTACCCGCTCCGCAGCGGCCATACGGCGGGCGACCGGTGTGGCTCTGACGGTTGGCGTCAGGACATCAGCTGGTCCTGGGGTGGTCACTGGCGCGGCTGCCAACACAGTGTCTGGAGGCGCAGCTTTCGCCGGAACTTCCTCCGCCACAGCGGTCAAAGTTTCGCCCTCGGCGAGGAGGTAAGCAATGACCTCGGTCACCGGGACCGTATCGCCTTCGTTGTAGCGCAGCCCGGCGAGCACGCCGTCGGCAGGCGCCTCCACCTCCATGTTGACCTTGTCGGTCGTCACCTCGCACAGCGGGTCGCCTTGCTCGACGCGGTCCCCCTCCCTGGCGATCCAGCGGACAATGGTGGCTTCTTCTTGAGTCATGCCGAAGCGAGGCATGATGATTGGGGTCGCCATCAGTATTCTCCGCGCACCAGTTTGCGCGCCTCCTCCACGATAGTCTCTACCTGGGGCACAGTATGGTACTCCAGGTTCCTGTTGTAGGGGATTGGGATGTCCAACCCGGCGAGCCGCCGCGGGGGAGCTTCCAGGTAGTCGAAGGCTTCGCTGGCCGTGATCCGGGCGACGATCTCTCCCCCATAGCCCCCGGTCACCGGCGCCTCGTGGACGACCAGCGCCCGACCGGTCTTAACTACAGACGCGAGGATTGGTTTGTCATCCAGCGGGTTGAGGGTGCGTGGATCGATCACCTCCAATTCAATGCCCTCTCCCGCCAGCTGTTCCGCAGCTGCGAGCGCGCGTGGAACCATGATTGAGGTTGCCACAACGGTCAGGTCTTTCCCCTGCCGGACGACGCTGGACTTGCTGAGCGGGATGCGGTACATTTCCTCGGGTACGTGAGCCGTCGCTTTGTAAAGCAACTTATGTTCGACGAAAATTACCGGGTTGCCGTCATAGATGGCAGAGAGCAGCAGCCCTTTGGCGTCGTAAGCGTTGCTCGGCATGACAACCTTTAATCCAGGGATCTGGACGAATAGATTCTCCAGGCTCTCGCTGTGCTGGGCCGCAGCTCCGGTGCCGGATCCCGCCGGCATACGCAGCACCATGGGCACGTTTGCCTTGCCTCCAAACATGAAGCGCACCTTGGCTGCCTGCAAGACCAGCTGCTCCATCGCCAGGGTGACGAAATCCATAAACTGGATCTCCCCGATGGGATGCATCCCGGTCAGGGCTGCTCCAGCGCATGCGCCGGCGATGGTGGCTTCCGAAATCGGCGTATCGCGCACCCGCTCAGGGCCGAATTCGTCGATCAACCCCGCCGTAACTCCGAAAGCTCCACCGTAAACCCCGATATCCTCGCCGATGAGGAACACGGTGGGATCAGATTGCATCGCCTGCCGCATGGCCTCGCGCAGCGCTTCTGCGTAGGTCAGCTGGCGCAGTGTGGTCGATTCGATCGTTCCGGTTTTCGTCTCAGTCAGCATATACACCCTCCAGGATCGTCGCCACATCCGGTTCGGGGCTTGACTCGGCGAAGGCGACCGCATTTTCGATGGCCTGCCCGGCCTGCACTTTAAGCGACTCGAATTTTTCGTTCGTCAGATAGCCGGCTTCTTTCAAACGCTCGGCAAAGCGTGGGATCGGGTCGCGCGCCTGCCACTCTTTGACCTCGTCGCGGGTGCGGTAGAGCTGGCGGTCGCTCTTGGAATGGCCTCGCCAGCGATAAGTGAGGCTTTCGATCAGGGTCGGTCCTTTCCCTGCCCGGGCGCGCTCCGCCGCGGACAGGACGGCATCGTAAACAGCCAGGAAGTCGTTCCCGTCCACCGTTACGCCTGGGATGCCGTAGGCGCAGGCGCGCTGGCTGATGAAATCGATGTTGAAAGCCCGCTGGACCGGCATGGACATGGCGTATTGGTTGTTCTCGCACAGGAAGACCACCGGCAGGTCCCAAATTGAGGCCATATTCAGCGTCTCGTGAAAAGGACCGGTGTTGGCTGCGCCGTCGCCGAAGATCACCAGGCATACCTGGTCTGTCTTGCGGAGCTTGATGCTCAAGCCAACGCCAGCCGACATGGGCAGCCCGCCGGCGACGATGCCGTTTGCGCCCAGATTGTTGCGGGAAACGTCGGCGATGTGCATCGAGCCGCCCCGCCCGCGGCAGTAGCCGGTCTCCTTGCCCATGAATTCCGCCATCATCAGATTCACGTCGCCTCCCCAGGCCAGGCAGTGCCCGTGGCCGCGGTGATGGTTGAGCAGGTAATCATAGCCGCTCCTCACGGCCATGGAAGCCCCCAGGGCGGTTGCCTCCTGACCAATAGACAGGTGCATCGTGCCGTGGGTTTTCCCCAGGCTATACAGCTGCTCAGCTTTCTCTTCGAACGCGCGGATGGTGAGCATGCGCTCAAGAATCTCGAGGGCTCGCTCGGCGCCGATAGCTTCCAGCAGCTCATGCTCGCGTTCTTTCGTCAGGGTATGGATTTTGTTCGGATCATGGGTCATTCGCAGCTTCCTCTCGCAGTCATGTTGGAATATTTTCCGATTAGTCTCCCGCGGTTGCAAGTTTCAGGACCTCACGGCAGGTCAGGTCATCGGTGACCAGGCAATTCACCAGGCCAGAACGCAACGCACCCAGGATCGCGGGAGCTTTCGCCACCCCGCCCGCCACGCCGATCACGACCGGGATGCGGCGCAGGACTTCTGCTTCGACGCCGATAGCATACCCTGCCACAGGGATGTCCATCAGGTTCCCTTCCAGGTCGAAGTGGTGGCCGCACACATCCCCAACCGCGCCGAGGGACTGGATCTCCCGGATCTCGTCCAGCGTCAGGTAGCCGGCGCGCACCAGGCTGGACAGGGTTGGTTCAATGGAACCGATGCCAACCAGGGCGATGTCTGCACAGCGGGCGAGGTCGAGCACTTCTAACATGCGGCGCTCCACCATCAACGCGTCACGCACCTGGCGATCGGCAACCAGCCAGGGAGCTGCCAGCGTGAAATACTGCCCGCCAAAGCGCTCGGCAAATGTGCGTGCCAGCCCGGGACCGTCCACCTGGTGATCCCGCGAAGTCGCCGAGCCGATCAGCTGCACCACCTTCACCTCTGGCAGATCCACTGGTCCCAGGGCATTGGCGACCTCGTAGAGCGCTGTGCCCCAGGATATCCCCAGGGTCGAATTTGGTCTGATCTTTTGCGCGAGAAGCCCGGCTGCCAGCCCGCCCAGGCGGCGCAGAGTCTGCTGGTAAGTCAGACCGGCTCCCTGCAAGACCCGGCTGTCGTTGATCAAGAACGCCTCTGAAAGCCGCCGCTCCAGTGCTGGGACCCGTTCCAGCGGGTGATGGATATGGATCTCGACGATACCCTGCCGCAGCGCCTCGCTGAGCAGGCGCGAGACGTGCGCCCGGGAGTAGCCCAGGCGGACAGCAATCGCCTGCTGGTTCAGCCCATCTTCATAGTAGAGACTGGCGACATTTGCCAGGAGCGCAATGCGGGTCTCATCCAAGGGTGCCGCCTCCATTTACAAGTTGGGAGGACATGTGCCATGCCAGTCGTCCCAACTATACCCGATCTTTTGCACTTATGAGCAGATTATACACATTTGTGTATTATTGGATCTCTCATTTTCTTATACAACTCATATACAGGATTAATCGAATTCCAATCAATTTTTGATTATCATCGACACGCAAAACCGGCACGACCGGCAAGTGTCGCGCGGGAATTTGGTTTTCAGGAGGAGCGGAAGAAAACATTCTGACATGTAGGTCATTTTATTAAACGCCAAACCATATCAATACCTTTGGAGGTTCCATTATGCGTACCTTTTGGACGTTCATCCTGTTGATATCACTGGCGTTGTTTGTTTTAATCGTCCCAGCGCCAGCGATGGCTCAAGAGGAATCGCCTACTCCTACCTCTACCCCTCCAGTGCTGTCCATTTACACCCCTTACCCCAGCCAGGTGATCGGATTGGGAGAAACCTCCAGCCTGGACATCAACCTGGAGGCCGGCGAGGAGGCGCAGGCGGTTGAATTGGAGATCGAGGGACTGCCGGAAGGCTGGACTGCCACGTTCCGCGGCGGGGGCGAGATCATCCATTCCGTCTACGTCAAACGTGGTGAAGAAACCTCGATCGATCTGCGCATCGAAACGCCGGCGAACGGCGAACCTGGCACAGTCAACCTGACCGTCATCGGGCGCAGCGATTTGGCAACTGTAGAGGTGCCCATCGAGCTGATTGTCCAGGAAAAACTGCCGCCCAGCCTGACATTCGAAGCGGAACTGCCCACCCTGCGCGGCAACCCGACGACGACGTTCCGCTTCAGTACGACTCTGAAGAACGAAGGGGAGGAGGACCTCACGGTGAATCTGGTCGCCCAGGCACCCAGCTTCTTCACCGTCTCCTTCAGGCTCAGCGGGCAGGATGTGACCAGTGTGCCTCTCAGTGCGAACGAATCCAAGACAGTCAGCATAGAAGCACAGCCTTTCTCGAACGTGCCGGCGGGCAGCTACCCTATCACGGTGCTGGCCCAGGGCGGAGAAGCGGAAGCAGTCCTGGAACTGGCGGCAGTGGTCACCGGTCAGCCTGATCTGGAAGTCACCGCTCCCGACGGGCGGCTCTCCGCGCAGGTCAATGCATCTCGCGAGACCCCGATCAGAGTCATCGTCCGCAACACCGGCAGCGCACCGGCGCATGATATCAAGCTGAGCTCCTCAGCGCCAAACGGCTGGACAGTGACCTTCGAACCAGAACTCGTGCCTGAGATCCCGTTGGGTGCGGAGGTCGAGGTTACTGCCAAAATCCGCCCCGCCGATCAGGCGGTTGCCGGGGACTACGTGGTGACCGTGCGGGCTCAGCCGGGGGAAGGCGCATCACAATCGGCGGACTTCCGCATCACGGTGGTCACCTCCACGCTGTGGGGCATCGTGGGTGTCGGCCTGGTAGCTGTCGCTCTGGGAGTCGTCGCGCTGGCAGTCATGCGCTTCGGTCGCCGGTAAGTAATCGGAGGGTGGAACCATGGCAGAGCTCGTGATCGAAACCCACGACCTGACCAAGAAATACGGCAATTTTACAGCCGTGGACCGGCTGGACCTCTCGGTGAGGGCAGGGGAGATCTTCGGATTGCTCGGGCCGAACGGGGCTGGAAAAACCACCACTATTCTGATGCTGCTGGGTCTGACCGAACCAACTTCCGGCAATGTGCGCGTCTTGGGAATGGACCCGGCGCGCCGACCGCTCAGCGTGAAAGCCCGCGTGGGTTATATGCCGGACTTGATCGGTTTTTATGATGAGCTGACCGCGGTCGAAAATCTCGCCTATACTGCAAAGCTGAATGGCATCCCACGCGGCGACCTGAACTCCCGCATCCGGGAAGCGTTGGACCGGGTGGGTCTCTCCCAAGTGGCGAACCAGCGAGTGGAAACGTACTCGCGCGGCATGCGCCAACGCCTGGGCGTCGCAGACGTGCTGCTCAAGCGCCCCCAGCTCATTATCATGGATGAACCAACCCAGGGGCTGGACCCAGAGGGCGCGCGTGAATTCCTCAAAATAATCCTGTCCCTCAAAGATGAGGGGATCACCATCCTTCTTGCCTCCCACCTGCTGCACCAGGTCCAGGCGACCTGCGACCGGGTCGGTCTTTTCCGGGAAGGGAGAATGGTCCTGGTAGGCAGCGTCCCCGAGCTGGCCCGCCAGGTCCTGGGCGGTGCATACCGGATCCGCCTCGAAGTGGATGGTTCCCGACAGGAGCTGGCAGGCGCCTTGCGGAGCCTTCCGGGAGTGGTGAATGTGATCACCCGCGACGATCGGATCCTGGAGGTAGAGGCCGAAAAGGACATCCGGCCTGATGTTGCCGATTCCGTGGTCTCCGCGGGAGGCAGGCTGCTCCGGCTTGATGTGGAGACGCAGAGCCTGGATGACATCTACAGCCGTTACTTCCAGGAGGTGGAACATGGCGCAGCAAATTGAACGAACCAGGTCTCAAACAACCAGGGAAGGTTCACCCTGGACAGGTCTCTGGGCAGTCGTCCTTAAGGAAATGGCTGATCACCTGACCAGCGCTCGTATGCGCATCCTGGAAATCCTGATCGTACTGACTGCGGGGGGGACAATCTATACTGCTTTGCAGAGTCTGCGAGAAAACGTCGGCCAGGATCGGTTCATTTTCCTGAAGTTGTTCACGACCGCACGCGATCCAATACCGGCTTTTGTTGGTTTCCTGCTTTTTCTGGTGCCCCTCATCTCGATCGCGCTGGCGTTCGATGCGATCAACGGGGAGTTCAACCGGCGCACGCTTTCACGGCTGCTGGCCCAGCCCATCTATCGGGACGCCTTGTTGTTGGGAAAGTTCTTGGGAGGATTCTTCACCCAGACCATCGTACTGACCGCGATCTGGCTGTTGATCATCGGCCTGGGCCTGATCGGATTGGGGCTGCCGCCCAGCGCCGAGGAAGTGGGCCGCAGCTTCCTGTTCCTGCTGGCAACCATCTTCTACGGCGGGATCTGGCTGGCGCTGGCGCTGACTTTCTCGATCACCTTCCGCCAGCCAGCCACCGCAGCCCTGGCCTCGATCGCCGTGTGGCTCTTCTTCACTGTGTTTTGGGAGATCCTGGCGGACTTGATGGCGCAGGCCGTTCGACCTGTGCGGGTCGGTTTTCCACAGGAGATCCTCGCTCAGGCACAGCTCGCCCAGAGCCTGGGAAGGTTTTCCCCGAACACGCTCTACGCCGAGACCATGGTCGCTCTGCTTCAGCCCTCGGTCCGGTCTTTGGGCTTCTTGCTGCCGTCGCAGCTGCAAGGAGCGATCATTGGCGCACCTCTGCCCCTCGGCCAGAGCCTCATCCTGACCTGGCCGCAGCTGACTGGGCTGATCGCCGCCACGATCCTGCTGTTTGCTCTGGGGTATGTCCTCTTCCAGCGGCAGGAGATCCGCGCCTGAGCGGTAGCGACCCGGTTCGATTGCAGCAGCCTGGTAGTCTTGAGCTATCGGGCTGCTGCGTTTGAGTTGCGTCCAGCTGCCTGGATCAATCGGTTGCCTCAGTTAACGCCTGGTCCAGGTCAGCGATGATATCTTCGACTGCTTCGATGCCAGCCGACAGGCGCACCAAATCATCGGTTATGCCGATCCGCTCCCGCTCGGCGGCGCTCAGGCTGCGGTGGGAAGCGGTCGCTGGGTGCAGCACCTCGGTGTAGATGTCCCCGAGGGTGGCGGCTGGCAGGCAAAGTTGGAGCGCATCCATGAAGCGAAAAGCCGGGCGCTCAGGTCCTCCGGATGTTATCGCCCGCCGATCGCCATCGATCTCGAACGACAAAACGCCCCCAAATCCTTTCCCGCCGAACAACCTGGAGGCCAAAGCGTGTTGGGGGTGATCCGGCAGGCCGGGGTAAATGACGCGCTTCACGCGCGGGTGGCGGCTTAACCACCGCGAAATCTCCAAGGCATTGTCAAACTGCTGACGGGTGCGCAGTGGCAAGGTCTTGAGGCCGCGCAATGCCAGCCAGGCCTCGAAAGGTCCCAACACGCTCCCGACCAGCTTGTTCAGCTCGAAGAGTTTTTGCCGGTTTACCTGGGAAGTCGCGACCACCCCAGCCAGCACGTCGCCGTGCCCGGCCAGGTACTTGGTGGCGCTATGGATCACGAAGTCCGCCCCATGAGCCAGGGGATTGAAGAGAGTTGGGGTGGCAAAGGTGTTGTCCACCAGGAGCTGTACCCCGTGCCGGTGCGCTAAATCTGCCAGGGAGGGTACATCAGCCACCTTCAACAGTGGGTTAGAGACGGTCTCTATCAGGAGCGCCACGGGCTGGTATGCTCTCAATGCCATTTCAACTGAATTCAGATCCGACACGTCCGCGTAAACCACCTGAACATCCAACTCGCTGAGAAGGGTCCTCAGCAAGGTGAAAGTCGCGCCGTAGAGGTCATAAGCTGCCACGACCGATCGTCCTGCCCGGACACCGGCCGCCAGGAGAGCGGCGTGCAGAGCTGCCATCCCGGAGGAATAAGCTTGCGCGGCCTCAGCGCCTTCCAGGTCTGCGACCGCAGCTTCAAAAGCTGCTACGGTCGGCCCCCCATACCGCGCGTAGATATACCCCGGACGCGACCCCTCAAAAACCGCATCGAGTTGATCCATGGCCTCGTACAGGTAGCCAACTGTGGCGTAGATCGGTGGGCTGACCGGGGTGTAGTCACCCAGAGGCGCACACTCACCGGTGTGCACTGCACGGGTTTGGAATGACCTTTTGGGTAATTCAGACATGTTGCGAGCTCCTGACTTAAGAGATCTGCGAGGATTTTAACATGTACGCCTGCGAGAGAATTGAACAAAGCTGCCAACTTCCGCACTGGATTGACACTGCGAACCAGCTATGCTAACATGATTCAGGAAATCTAACGGACACTCTTGAGATTCCCGGAGTACCCATAATTTGGAATGGGAACCTATTCCTCCGGGCAAGCCAATCTGCATTGCATAAGGGATTCGATGTCCGACAAGATCTTGAGCGCCTTAGAACCCTCGGCGGTTCTCCTGCAATCATCGGCGGCAGACAAATCGGAGGTGATCACGGAGCTCGGCAACCGGCTCTATCGAGCGGGGTATGTCAAGGAGAGCTTCGTTCAGGCAGCGCTCGCCCGCGAGCGTGAGCTGCCTACCGGGCTGCCGCTGGATGGCAAATTCAACGCTGCAATCCCGCACACCGATGTTGAACACGTCATTTCTCCTGGTCTGGCGTTGGCAACCCTGTCAAAGCCGGTCATGTTTAAGAACATGGTTTCGCCAGAGGAAGATGTGCCCGTGCAGCTGGTAATCTTAATGGCTTTGGATCAGCCAAAATCACAGGTGGAGATGCTTCAAGAGATCTCGCAAGTACTCCAGAACAAAGAGACGATCGAAAGATTGATGGCTGCCAGATCGTACTCCGATGTTGAGAAGGCATTTAAGTAACTCGGATTCAATCCCGGTGTTATTACGAATCGGATGGAGGTAACAACATGACGCAACCCAAACGGATATTGGTGGCCTGTGGGACAGCCATTGCAACCTCTACGGTTGTCGCAAGGGCGATCGAGGAGGCCCTGGCCACGCGCGGCATTAAAGTGGTCACCCGGCAGTGCAAGGCTGCGGAAGTCCCGAGCCTGGCAAGCGGTTACGACTTGATAGTAACAACCACGCCTGTACCGAAAGATGTTGGCATACCGGTCATTCAGACCCTGGCATTCTTGACAGGAATTGGAAAGGAGGCAGCTATCGAAGAGATTGTCAAAGCATTGCAGACCTGATCAATAAAAGTCATCTAACCATCAATCTTCTTATACAGATAGGGAGAAGACACTGCTATGGACGCCTTTTTGACAACACTAAAAGCACTGATCGACAACCTGGGGGCGACCGTAGTGCTGCCGATAATCATCTTCATCGTGGCTCTGATCCTGGGCGCCAAACCTGGGCGGGCATTCCGCTCTGGTATTACCATCGGGATCGCCTTCATCGGCATCAACCTGGTGATCGGTCTGATGTGGACGACCCTCACCGAGGTTGGACAGGCCATGGTGAACAACACCGGCATCGAGAGGAATGTGGTCGAT
>CAYQDF010000079.1:0-14794 GCA_964416175.1 uncultured Anaerolineaceae bacterium | reverse complement strand
CTGGGTGATTGGATCACACAGGATTGCGTCATTGCTGTTCGCCAGGACATGGTTATTTGAAAGGATCAACCGGTCTCCGGTGTTCTTATCCCGAACAACGGATCCAAAAGTTCCTGCAGTGATTTTATAATGTCCAATGCTCACACCACCCGGCGCGGGCCGTACCCGATCTGTACGCGACTGCAGGGCGCGGATCTCCCCGACTTCGATGACATCCACCCTGATGCTGTCAACGCTGCGAGGCAGGGTCTCTTGAGGAGAGAGGGCTGTCTTGGGCATTTTTTTCCTGACCAGGACCACGATTCCAATTTCGTCTGTTTGAATCTTGCCTTCAACGACGAATCCAACACCAACTCCAACCACATTGGGCTTGGCTAGTAGATTTGATCTTTCGGATTCTTTAACACGAGTGACAGTTTGTGGGGGCAACATTGTTTATCTCCTACAACACCAGTATGATCGAATTGAGGTCCTGTTGACGATGGGTGGGGAGCTTAGAGGTCCGGTGTGGATCGAGGACGATTCTATCACTTTTCATCTTGAGAACGCTGGCGGCGTAAGAGATTTGCCTGAATGAAAACTCCAATCACAAAAAGAATCAGGATAGCCAGATTTGCCCAGGAAGGATCTGGATTCAGGCCTGAGATCACCAGAAAAGCTCCCCCGAGGGAGGTAAGCAAGATCAATGCCCAATCAAAGATTGACACGACCAATATTGCACCGACAATCCCTCCCAGGATGAAGGGTACCCAGCTGAATTCTCCACTGCCAACTCCCAGCTGATGAGTAATTTGAAGCGCCAATAAGCCGCCTCCCAAAAATCCCGCCAGGCCAACAGCTACCTGATGGAGGACAAGTAAGAGCGCAGCTCCGATCGCTCCGGCAACCAGGCCAATAATTATCCGAAGGACCGTGGATATCTCGGGAAGCACTTCCCCCGTCAGAATATAGCCAGCAATGAATCCAACCACGGCAACGAACAACCAATAGAGCTTTCTTCCTGAGAACAGTAAAATGAGCCCTGCCAAGATCGTTATGATGTTCATCCTTCATCTCCTCGGAATTAATTTGAATACTTATGGAGGTTCTTGTTGCGGAGAATTCAAGGTGATTTCCACATAGAACTCGCGGGCACTCCTCAGTTCCACGATCAGGACAGGGAATGGAGAATAATGACCACGAGGGTAGGGAAAATTAGGATTTTCAGGACTGCCCAGATACGGCCTGGAAGCAGTAAATGGCATTGTCCTAATCCTTGCATTTGATCGGATAACGATGGCGGGTCCGCTATCCCATTCCCATTTATATCCATCGGCGATCTCTTCCCCATGGTATTTTTCCCCCCAGTCTGGAGTAAACCTGTTCCACGGGTCCAAGGCGATTGGGATCTGGACTGTTATTGGCTCTTGCGTGCGATAATCGACTCGTAAGCCATTGTTAATCAGCGTGAAAGTCTTCTCCAGCTTTGCCTGCGCGTGGGAAAAATTTATCCAGTCTGATTCTGATGTGGGGTAGTACCATTCCCATGGAGGCTGACTGTCGGCGAAGGCACCATGGATTGCGTTTTTTTCAGCGCCTTCACCAAAAGTTAAATCCCATATGGAAGGATCCGTCTGGCCAATCGCGAATTGTGTAGTTGGAGCGATTACCTGGTGTACTCCGAATTCGTCTGCCACGAACATTGATAATAATCTTCCACCATCGATTCCATATAAGGTGAATACGTGCTCAGAAGCCAGGACACACTCTGGGACATTATCTCTATCGGGGTCGGTAGAGCAGGTGTTCATTGGCATGCGATTTTCTGCCCATAATGCTGCCCTTGATAGGACAACCACCTGACTGGAATAAACACTCCGCAGAGCCGGCAGGTCAAATGGCTCTGGAGGCAATGGATTGTACAAAGTCAGCGCTGCCTGCCATGCAGCCTGGAGCAAGGGATTGGTTTGATTATTTCCAGGCTCGGTCAGAGTAGATAAGTTAGGCGATGGTAAAAAGGCTGCGAGGTTCGGTACGTAATTAATTCCGGACATTACCTGCGGTTGAAAGCCGGGCAAAGTTGCTGCGGTCAGCTCGTCGATGGTTAGAGGATCTATCCAGGGGTGACCTGCAATATAATTTAGTGAAGCTGAGGCTATTTCTGGATCCCCAAAAGGACTCTCAGGTAAACTACCACCGAGAATCAATAAAGGGATCTGATCACCTTGGTTTGACCTGCTAAGGGCATTCTCCAGAAGGATTTTACGTACCTCCAATGAGAGACCTGATTCATCCGCTTGCGGATCCAGGCTTTTCTCAAACGGGATGGGGAACAAACGACTGCTCCCGAAGTCGGAGGCAGATTGATCATCAAACCTGGTAAAAGTGTAGCTGTATTGTAATTTTTGGGCGATAGCTCTCTTCGGAGAATAAAGTATCGCGCTCGCTGGGAGGTCGAACGCTCTCGCAGCCGTGCGGACATCTTCCAGTGCCCGAGAAACGGCCCAGTCCGGCAAACCGTCTGGAAATAAAGGGTAGGACGGCGAACCAGGCACTGGATCGGGGAGGATTATCAATTTATCTTCCGCCAACTCGCGCACGAATGGCAGGACACCAAGATAATCCAACGCTGAGATCGAGGCAGGATTCTTAAGATCTAGCAATGTCACCGGGACATGGAAACGGCGGACTGCGTGCAGTAATACGGAGAGGCCATGTCTCTCTCCAAAGGGTCCTGTGTGTGCGCCATCCCAGCGACGAATTGACTGAGCAGGTGAATATGCGGGAAAGGTATTCCAGAAGGCGAGGAGAAGCGGGGCTTTTGAAGGCGGGGAATCGGTCGAATGGAAAGGACCAATCACATCAGAGATCTCAAGGGAGCCCGGTCTGACGGTGAATGCTTGTATCCCGATCCCTCTGCCTGTGATCGGTAAGGCATGCCTGTTCAGAGAGATGACCACCGAATCCAACCAAGGTAATCGAGAAACTCGAGGGATTGATCGCTGAGCCAGCTCCTTTAGATTGTCCAGATCTTTAGCGGTCTGAATCTGTTCAGACCCCGGGGCTTGGATAAGAAATGGAGAGCCGCTTCCCGGCAGGATCAGCAAGTAATCCCAATTGATGTCTGTGTTCCCTCCGCCAGGAAGTTGACGGATCCCTCCGGGTGAGACATCCAACGCGATAGTTAAATCAAAGGATGCGGTATCCGTCATTTCCAGGAGGTCCAGCCGGATTTGCCAATCCGACCCGGCGAATCGGGTATATGCGGCGATCAAATCCAACTCGGGAGCTTCTTCAAGATCACCAGGAGATAATAACCGCAGATCGCCGAATCTCCAGGGATCACCCGGCGCGACTATTTCTCCGGGAGCACAGGCTGCGAGGAAGAATATTGGAGCAACAACGAGGAAAATGTTCCGGGAAGAGAAAAGCATAATTGATTATTGAGATCTCACCCGTAAACCGGGCAAACTTGGTAGAAGAATTTGAGAATCTTTTGGATAGCTTGCGAATCTGTTAAGAGGACTTGGGTACTATTGTGTTAAGATTTTACGGTAATCGACCCGATCCTATCAGAGGTCTTGATCCACTGTAATTATTCAGGCCGGTAAATTGAATATTGGTAGCACGATTACTGGGTGATTATTCTGCTGTTCGGGGCGGAAGTCGGCAATCCAATTTACAACACAGCACCTACCAGGGTACACATGAGCAGGATCATACACTCGATAATTAGCGCGCGGTACTTATTGATCACAATAATACTGGCGGTAAGCGCCTGCACCCAATTCGATGAGGCGGACTACCGGGGAAAAGCCCCAACTGACTTGTGGAATTATATCTCAAGGGCGGCATTTCTTGAGCCCTCAGCAACCGCAGAATCTGAAACTGATACGTACCCGATCGAACCCATATTTCTTGAGTTTTATCAGGAACTAGGAGGACGAGAGATTCTTGGACCTGCCATATCGACAGCAACCAGTTCTGGCGGCATTATCAGCCAGTATGTAGAAGCAGGATTATTGGTTTACGATGGAAGCAGACCGTTCAACGACCGATATTATCTGGCGGCTTTAGGAAGGGAATTTGATATCCCCGGCGCAGTAGTCATCACGGATCCCGTTATCAACCGGGCTAAATTCGGCCGGGAGGATATTTTTCAACTGTTTCTGCCACTCTATGAGCAACTGGGTGGAGCGAGATTCGTTGGTTTACCTCTGACACCTGCCCGTCACAATCCGGAAAAAGGTCGAGTTGAGCAATATTTTGAAAACCTGGGATTTTACCTTCTCGATCAAGATGAATCCAATCAGGTACGCCTGATGGCTTACGGAGCGTACGCTTGCGACCTGAACTGCCGGTATCATGTAGATGCCGGGAGCATTCCCAGCCGCCAGCCGGTTCTCCCTGAGCCTTTTGCCACGAAGAGCTATGAATTAGGCCTGCCTTTCACTGGCCGTATACTGACTGAAGTGTATACGACTCCGGAGAACAATCAGGAGGTTATTTTCGAAAATCTGGTGCTCATCTCCGTCGAAGGTCAACCTGGGGTTCGAGCGAAACCCATTTTGGATGATATCGGTTTCGAAAAACAGCCCCTCAGCCCCCCAATTGATGATCCACTGATGGTGTTCATTCCTCTCGAAGGAAATTATGGTCACAATGTACCAGTTTATTTCTTGGATTATTTAAACAAATTCGGGGGATTGGAATTCACAGGAAAACCAGTGAGCGAAGTATTTATGGAAGAGGAGGGGCATTACTGGCAATGTTTTGAGAATTTGTGTCTGGAATTTGTTTTGGGGGAAGGCGATGATCAGCTTAAGCCAGTCGCGCTCGGGACGTATTACAAGCAAGTCATCTACGATCGGACCAGGAATTTCGTGGACACCCAATCAATGCGGGGAATTGATATGAAGGTTTGGGAAAAATATGAATTCATGGGAGCAGATGACAGGCAGGTGATTTTCGTAAATATCAGCCAGGCAGGAATGCCACTCTCGAACCGTGAACCTATCCTTTATCTCTCAATGCCAGATAGAAGTATTCGCACATTCTATTTTCCCCCGACCGATTCTGCCGGTCAGACCCAGCTAGCTCTCGACCCTGTCGAGGTCCCGAATGGAACGCTGATGGCTTATCGAGTCTGTCTGTATGGTTTAAACGAGGAACAGGCGTGTGCCGGTGAGAGTTATTTGATTTGGAATTCAGAATGAGTTCCGATTATAATAATTGAAGAATTATCATTGCTCTTCCTGAGTCTTAGTGGTGGCGATTATACGAGAAGAGCAAAGTCATCCAATCCAATTGATTAATATCACTCCAGGCTGAACTTACATCTGGTGTAATTTACGGTGCCAACCAAATGCCTCTGAGAAACTCGGTATTCTTTGTAATCAGCATTTTGTGTTTCGCGAGTGCATGCAATTTTCCATCCAACAATCAAGAAAATACGCAGGCACCCCTGCCTGAGGTAAGTTCACTGCAAGACGTTTTCCCAATCGACCTGATTTTTGCTGAGTTTTATGCCAATGTCGGCGGCGAAGCGACGCTTGGGCCTCCTATATCTCCTCTCATCGAGTCAGGGAATATCAAATTACAATATGTCGAAGCGGGTCTCATGACTTACGATCCCTCCGCGCCTCCGAGCGATCGGTTCAGCTTTGCTCCCTTGGGAGTCATGATGGGGGTTGCAGAACCGCCTGTACCAAATCCGGGCACCCCGGGAATCCGATATTCAAATGGTCATATCATCTATCAGGAATTCGTACCCTTCTATGAGGAACTTGGAGGGGCGAGATTCGTCGGAAGGCCGTTAACGGAAGCCCGGCATAATCCTGAAAAAAGGCGGATTGAACAGTATTTCGAGAATTTCGGATTCTACCGTATGGAGAATGAACCTCCTGGAACAGTTCATTTGTTAGCCTATGGGGTCTATGCCTGTGATTACCGATGCAGGTATCGAGCTTCGTCGAACAGCATCCCAAGCATGCATGGCTTCTTACCTGAACCCTTCAGCTCGGCAGCCGCGCGATTGGGATTGAGTTTTACCGGGATAACATTGTCAGAACCCAGGCTCGCTCAGGACGATAATGTCGAGGTAATCTTCGAAAATGTCGTCATGGTCCTCCGCGCTGATCGCCAGGAGATACCTCAAGAAATCCAGGGTATGTTTCAGCTGTGGCTGCCAGAGGTTCTATTGAATTTTCAGTCCCGATCTCCAGGGCTCGCCGTGTCTGGTTCCCCGCAATCCTGGCTGCCGCTGGTGATACAGATCGATGCTGAAGCTAATGGAATTAGAGATACCCAATTAATTCCGGCTGCCTGGCTTCCTCTGGTATTCAGGGATTACAGCCATGTAGAACCTGTTTGGACTTTACGACCCATCGCCAGAATCGTGGGGATGGAAGTTGGAACACCAGGACCCAGGCGAGAGGACCCCTTGATGGAGTTTATTCCAGTACAAGGCGATCTTGGGTTTCACGTGCCAACACTTTTCATCGCGTTCCTTCATCAGTATGGTGGAATTCTGATCAGCGGAGCGCCAATCTCTGAACCTGTGATGGTAAGCCAGGGTATCTTCAGGCAGTGTTTCGAGAATCTGTGCGTTGATTTTGACGTGAATAAACCTGAATCAGAAAGATTAAGCCTAGCTCCCCTGGGAAAAATGTACGCGGAGATGTTTGTCCACCCTGAAGAAGGTGCTCCTGATGCAATAGACAATTCTCAGGTCAGGATCGAAGTCAGAAAAAGCGCAAATTATATTCCCGTTGGAGGAATCCTGGATATTCAAATCCGGGTCACTGAGGATGGCGATCCGCTCCGAAACAGAGAGCTAATTGTCAGGTTGACACTTCCTGATGGCGAGACTCGGACTGTCTTGCTTGAACCAACAGATGAGAATGGATACACAAATTTCAGCACTCCACCGATTGAAGCTCCAAATGTCACTCTGATCCCATTCGCGATATGCCTGCAAGTCTCTGAAACCCAGATGGAATGTGTTGATGACCAATTTTTAATCTGGGAGTTTCCCAAGTAACCCTAACGAGAAACTGCGAGTTTTACGATCGTTCCGTCCTCATCCAACGTCAGGCGGGCAAAATGGCGATGGGTATGGCTTGAAGTGGTATCGGATGGGGGTGTGATTATCTGTTTTTTCAGTGTAATGACATTGCGATCGAGAGAACCCTTCGGAAGAGATTTTGCGGTGATCTTTGAAGTGGGGCTGTCGTGATCCTGTCCAGCGCAGTCGAGATGTGGGCGGGAAAATGCCAATTCGGCATCCTTAAACCCGGGGAGATATTCCTCGACAAACCGTTTAACTTGCGCCATGGTTGAGGGGGATACTGGAAACGGATTCGTACCGGGTAATTTATCCGTGGGCCGGCTTGTTTCAGGTCTGCACACCCCCGATTTATCACAAACGATCTTGATACCAGATTGTGGGGTCAAGGCGCGCGAGACGGGCCTAGATTTGGAGCTTGGTCTGGTCATAGTTGCGAGAGGATCCCCATAGAGAACGAAGGATATGAGGGTCTTCTGATCTTCCCCATCCAGGTAGCCTTGCCGCCGATGCATTTCTTTAGCCAGATGGATTTTGCCACGCCGGAGAGCTTCGCCCACGGGCAAACCTTCTTGGAGAAAACGCCAGAATGCGTGTCCAAGCAGATCGGCAGCGATCAAAGGTGGGGTGATCGATCCATATGAGGTGCAAGTTGAACCTACGACTGCAATGCTACCGGAGGCGAGGAATTTGAGCGCTAAAGCTTCATCGACTTTCTTACCGATGATATTCGCACCGTAGCAGGCTTCGCTGAAGACTATAGAAGGGGCGCGACCACCATTGACCACGTCTTCAGGCCGGAGAGCGATCGGATAGTCTGGATCCCCTGATTTCTCGGCAGGGTCCCGCTGGCCAAACCATTCATTGGCATCCTGGAGGCCGTGCAGATTGAAATATCCAAGCCTGGTCGGAGGGATCAGGGTCGATCTTCGCCTCCGGTCGTGGTTTCCACCTGCCTGGATCGGAGGAGAAACATACATATGGTGTGGATCGCCAATTGGTCGAAAGACTGAAAGCGAAGCTCTACGCCAGACTGCTGCGGTGTAACCCCAGCTGTGCCGCGGATGAGGTGACCGGATCCTGCTCAAGGGGTTAAAAAAGGTGAGCAGGCGGCTGTACCAGGGACGACGGAGATGACCTTTTGATCTCGAATCTGCAATCCGACGCAGCGCGGAAATCAGCATCGCCGGATCTTGCTGGCTGCCGCCTGGTAATCTGCCCACCGGCCATTCAGGGATGAAGTAATTTTCATCCCTTGTTGCGTAGGGATTATCAGATGGGACATCTGGGTCTTCGTCATCAACCGGGTTAGGCAGGCGGTGGAACGGTACGATATCCGGACCGCCGACGATCAGCAAAGCGCCGATCATCTCACCGTGCCGGGCAAGAGTGTTGTCCAGGTCCGTGACCAGTAATTTTATTCCCCAAGGGTCATCGTAAGCTACCGGCGAAAGGTTGAAACTGCTTGTGGAATCTGGGTCGTCAGCGTACAAGAGGATTGCGTTCCAATCCCAAGATGCTGCGATGACTGACTGGAGTCTGGCCAATTCTTGATTAATTGCTTCAACTCCTCCGGATCCGTATCGCCTGAGCAATCCGGTTCGGGTCGTCAAGATCACATAGACTGGAAATCGACCATCCGCGCGCACCAGTTGGTCCCGTTTCAGGTGGCCGGCGATCCGTTCCAGTTCCGCCTGAACCGAGCGCAACGATTCAGGAAGGACACGCTGCCAGGACTGGTTTTTCGCCGGGCGAGATGTAATTTTTTCTGAGGTTTCTGAATCAGAATTCTGTGGAGCTCCTGGCTGAGTTGGACTGGTTTCAGGAGGTCTCACCGCCTGTGCATCTCTATTGATAGACAGGAGATCCATTTCCTGTGTTTCCGCGAAGGTTAATTCTCTATTTGGAACGCGACCAGAGAAACTCTCCTGGGGAAGTCTGTTCCAGCCGAATACACCGGCGACTTCAGCTGGTGGAATCACTGTGAGGGGTGCTTCCAGTTTTTCTGGCCATAGTCCACAATAGCGGTGGTTCGGCCCCCACAACCTGGACGCAACCTGGCTGGAAACATCCAGAGAAGCTGCCTCGTGCAGCAGAGCAACAGCTTTTTCTGATTCACCCGTATCCATGAGCGCATTGGCTTGCACCAGGATCGGGACGAGGCATCCCGGATGACTTTCTCTGTAGTGGCGGGCGAGATCCTGAACAGCTTCGTCTGGCATCTTCTGGATTAATGCCAAGCCAAGATGGGTCACCACAACGAGCGATGGCAGTGGATTGGTGAGAAGGGCATTGTGGAGGTGAAAACTTGCGTTTTCGATGTCCTTATGTTTGGCATAATTACGGGCCATAAGAATTGAATCTGACCAGGTCGGTAAAGGGAAACTCGTCTCTGGGGTACCTCCCAGGGCATGGATCGATGCAAAGCAATCCGCCAGTTCGTAGGCGTGCGCTGAAGGACCATCCGCCGCCGCTGCCTGTTTTAAAGTGATAGCAAGATACTCCCAGGCTTCGAGATATTCAGGGTCTGCTGAACAAACTTCGCCAATCACACGTCCAGCACGTCTAAAGTTTCCAGCCTGGATTTCTGCTTTTCCATAAAGGAGTTTGACGTGAAGATCTCCAGGAAAATAAGCCAACCAGGAGAGGGAAGCCTGACGGGCAAACCTGGTTGAGCCTGTTTGGATTGCGGTTTCAACCAGCTGGATTAATGTCGATCTCTGGATCATTTTCCATGAATTGTTGGGAGGTGATGGTTTGTTGGCTGTCATTATCGGAAATATGGGATCTAATGGTTGTTGTGGACGAGGTTTAATGCAATCAGGGCAGCCAGCTGGCGGTGAATTGACACATCTTTGGGTGCTAACTCAGCTGCGCGCCTCAACATTGTTTCCGCAGCCTGGAAGTCGTGACTTTCACGAAGTGCCACTCCAATCTGGTAGTACGGTCTTGGATCTTCAGGCGCCAACACAAGCGCCTTTCGCAGAGTTTCAATCGCTTTTCCATACTGCCTTCGCTCTTGGAAGAGTTTTCCAAGGTCCAGGTAGATCTCTAAATTTTGGGGAGACTGCCGCGCTGCTTCTGAAAGCTGGTGAACTGCCTGGTCCAGCTGGCCACTCTGACGCAGCAGGGTGCCGAGCAGATAATGCAAATCGGCACGTTCTTCTTGAGAAAGATGCCCGTTTCCACTTCGCAGCGCCTTCTGGGCTGTCTGGATTGCCTGATCCTGGTTGCCAGATTTTGCCAGGTTTTTTGCCAGCTCAGCCAGAATGAAAGGTTCGTCTGGATATCGGTTTGAAAGTTCCTGGAGGGCATCAAAAGCTGCAGACTCTCCGTGGGCATACCCGATAAGTTTTGCACGCTGTAACAATAACGGAATCGGATTGGCAGCGTTCGGGAGTGCCTTCTCGATCACTCTCAAGGATTCTTCAGGTCTACCCAGTTTTTCGAGGGCGCGCGCAAGCAGATGATTGGCAGTCGGATTTTCTGGTTTCAAAGTCAGCGCTGCTTCGGCATATCGTTTAGATTTCTCAGGCTCGCCTGTTTTCAGATGAATTTCCGCGCCAAGAAGTAAAGGCGAGATTTCATCAGGCGCCAGGCTTATCGCTTTTCCAGCGGTCTCTGCCGCTTCTTTCATCCTTCCGCAAGCGAGCTGTGCTGAAGCGAGTGCCAGATGAGCTTCGACCCGATTTGGCGCGAGCTCAAGCGCATGTTCCAGGGCGCGCACCGCTTGATTTGGATTGCCTATTTGGAGATAAGCCTCACCCAATGCCAGGTAGTGCGGGATGTGTGCAGGTTCCAGGGCAATCGCCCGGTCGAGATGATCTATCGCGGCCGGCGCATCTCCTACCGCCAATGCGACTTTCGCTGCTGATGCGTGCCAGCGAGGTTCATCCGGCCAAAACGAGAGCGCAGTTTGAAATGCATCAAGAGCAGTTTTCAAGTCGCCACTCGCTTGAGATAACCGCGCGAGAATCACATAATACAATGGTTGATCTGGTTTTTGATCAATTGCCGCTCTGGCAGCTTGAATGGACTCATCAATGTCGTCCTGCCGCCTTCCCTTCTGACAGATTGCATTCGCAAACTGCGCCAGGATCAGATGGTGGATTGAGGTCTCCCGATACTGATTTTGGAGAGATCTAAATATTCGGTAGATTGCTACGAGATCATCCATCTGGGCGAGCGTAGTTATGAGAGCTGCCTGGTCTGAAGGATCGGGAGGTAATTCTTGCAAAATTCTGACTGCTTCAGGACCTGGATGCAGGAGCGCCTGACATCTCGCCTGCCATCTTTTCAATAGAATTGGTTGATTTTCGAGCAGATCATCCGGCAAGCTGACTTTCACAGACTCAAGGGTCCTCAAAGCCACCTGGAGCTCTTCTTCAATTGAGGATTTCCGCTCGGGTACGTGGTTGGTGACATTGAGTGCCTTACAAAGTCGATGATATTCCTCTTTCAGGATTATCGATCGGGCGGCCTGGACGGATATGAAAGGACTGGGTTTCGAATTCTTGATGAGAGCGGTCAACAGGTCAACCGCTTGATCCCACAGTTCCAGATCGATTGCTGCGAGTGCGACTCCCACGATCGAATTTGTGCGGTCGGGGATATCCTCCCCCTGCTGCACTGCTCCAGAAGTCACGGCTTTATTAGCCCGCGAGAAAAACTCTCCTGCCGTCATCGGATCCCCTTGCCGCCAGGACAGACGAGCCTGCAAGGCGAGGACACGTGGATGAGATGAGCCGGCATTCACAATCTGATTGACGGCTGCCGCGGCAGCGATTTCCTCGTCAACATCCAGCGCGAGTTCCGCCTTGAGACAGAAGTAATCCACGTCTTGTGGACCGGATATGATTCCGGTCAGCTTCTCCTCTGGTGCCGAGTCGATATCCAATTTAGACAAAATAGTCCGGGCCGAATCGAGATCCAGCACAGAACGGGCAATATCGGCAGAAAACTCCAGGGCCTTCATTGAGAATCGGTCGATCTGGTGGTTGTCGATGAATTCGACCATCTTCCTGGTCAATTCACGCGCCTCAATCAATCTTCCCTGCTCAATCAATAAACTTGCGAGTTGATAATAGAGCGATGGATCAGTCGGCACCAACACCAGAGCGTGTTCCAGGCTGGCTTGGGCGGCCTGGAACCGGCCCAGGCTTGTCAGGATATCGGCCTTAATCTTGTGTACCTCAGGATTATCCGCATGACGATCGACTGCAATTTCGATCGTTCGCAAGGCCAATTCGTCCTCCCCTTTCGCATGATAAGCGGATGTCAGATCCGTCAACATCTGGAGTGGGGGATCAGGCTGGAGCTCGAGAGCGCGCTCGAGACATGCAGCTGAATTCTTATCATCTTCGAGACTTCCAAATCCTATGGCAGCTTTAAAGAGGTCGTCAGGAGCCGCATGAGGATTTGAAAGAATTTTGAGCAGTAATTCATGCGCTTCGATCTTCTTTCCAAAATCGAGGAAAATCTCTGCCAATCTGACTGCCAGATCGGCGCGTTTTGGATCGATTTCGACAGCTCTCACGAGCGAAGGGATAGCAGCCTCCGAAGCGCCGAAGTCTACAGCTTTATCCGCAAACCAGCTGAGGATTTCGACATTATCCGGAGCCAGTTGAACTGCCTGGCGGCCTGCCAGTAAAGCTTCCTCATTGAGTTCAATCGCAGCGTAAGCCCCAGTAAGGATTTGATAAACTTCGACGTTGTCTATCTCTTTTCGGCTGACATCCTGTAGCGCCGCGATTGCGATCTCCGGTTGAGCCATCTGGAGAGCAACTCGAGCCATTCCTAGAGACAGGCGGATGTTCCAACCTTCATCACTTGCGATGGCGGATTCCAATGCCCGGGAATACGTGCGGATAGCGCTATCAAGTTGGCAAGCGGTTTCATGAGCTTCTGCGAGCAAAGCTACTGCCATTCCTTGAGCAAGCAACGGGATCTGGCCTTCGTCAGCTTCAGAAAACACCTTGAGGGCGGTGAAACCATACTTCCACTCTGGTTTTTCATAGATCCAACCGATTGTATTTGATGGCCTGGATGGAACTTGCTCGACAGTCTGGTTATGCCTCTCAGCCATCAATAGATCTAGGAGGGAGATGGCCTGATTCAAGTTTTGGATTACCAGGTCCGGCTGTTCTTTTGAGGTCGATAAGGCAAATGCATAATCGAGGTATGGACCAACCTCGCGTGGGTTCGAAGCGACTGCCACAGCCAAAGGTGAAATTGCTTTCCGAAGTTCATCCTTCTCGAGCAAGACTCTCCCATAGGTGTAGGCTAAATCAGGGTATGAGGGATGAACGGAATAAATATCAGAAAGGACATTCAATGCCTGTTCGATCTTCCCCAGCTCGTAGAGAGTCAAACCGTACAGGTATGCGATTCTCGCCCTGACTTCATGGCGAGATTTAGTATTTCCATTGTGTTCGAAAATATCGCGGTATGAGGAAGCCCTGAACGGAATAATCTCCATTTGATCCATGAATTGGTAGGCGCGGCTCAGGCTGGCTTCAGCCTGGGTCAGAGCTCGGTCCTCAAGATATTGTTCTCCGAGTGATAAATGGATCAAGGGATCCGTGTCAACTGTATTTGCGGCAGATCGAAGAGTCTCGATCGCCTTCTCTCTCTGGCCGGATTGGTTATAGTATTTTGCAAGAGCTATCCAGGGTTCAGGCTTGTCGGGAGCCTGCTGGGTGGCCAGGATCAGGTGATTAATGGCCTGCTCTTTTTCTCCCAGGGCAAGGGAAATCTCCCCTAAAATGCCCTGGGTGAGTCCATCTTCTGGGCTCATCTCCAGGGCTTTAAAGCAAGCTGATTTTGCTTTATGAAGGTCTCCTGCCCGCACGGCGCAGGCGGCGAGCTCGCGCCAGTCTGTCGCTGACGGCCAATTCGATTCTGAAGGTGGCGCGAATCTTCGATCAATTAATTTTTCGCGTTCGACCAGCCCCGCTTCCCAATCTCCTGCAGCTTCATAGATGGCAGCAAGCTCACGCCGTAATTCAGGATTCGCTGGCTGTGCGGCGGTCGCCAGCTGAGCTGCATTGATCGCGGTTTCATTTGCTCCTGCCAGGCTGGCTGCTGTCGCCATGAGGCGGAGAATCGAGATGTCATCGGGGTTCAAACTGTGTGCCAGCTGAACTGCTCGTAAAGCAGCCTGAGGGTAAGATAAATTCAGAAGGAAGTTCCCCAGCCAGGTCAAAACCATGACCAGTTCTTTTGAATCCGTTGCGCCTGGGTCTTGGGCGTTCGCTTCCAACATTGTGAGCGCCTGGTATGCCCAATTGCGCGCCTCGGGAAACCGGTTTTGCTGCGCCGCCTGAGCTGCTTCGAGGTAGTGTCTGGCTGCGGAATGATTCACTGGTGAGTCTTCTTCTATTAACTTGAGGGCGGCGATGATATCCTTATCTCCGGCTGCGATCATCAGTGCGTGAGGTGGCTTTGCCTTTGGCTGGTTAATAATCTCATGCCAGGCTGGAATACCAGCTTCGATTCCACCTATCGCTAAATTACACTCAACCTTATGTGTATTTAAGGTTTGAGCAATTTTCTGATGATCTTTCAGCGCCTGGGAGTAAATTTGATCTGCCTCTTCGTATCGGCCTGCCAGAAACAGCAGCTGTGCAAGAGCAAATTCCTGGTTCAAGCAATCCAAAGGTTCATCCTGGAAAGAGGTCTGGTTTATATTTCCAGCATGGAACCACCTGTTCAACACCCATCGCGCCAGCCTGGTTGATTCCTCCTGCC
>CAYQDF010000078.1:0-14836 GCA_964416175.1 uncultured Anaerolineaceae bacterium | reverse complement strand
AAGCGGGATGAACCACGCCCAGTGATATTTCTTCTGGTAAAAGATCAACGTGTTGTCGGGGGCTGTGTCCCTGCTCCCGCCCGTGTCCCGGACTGTGCCTGCCACCTGGGAAAATATCGCGATCTGGCGGTCGTAATGCCCGCGGTACTTCGGCCCCGTCAGCCCCAGGTTTGCCAGGAAAGTCGACTGCCCGGAACAGTCCAGGAGGACTTCCGACTCGATTTCTAACTTCCCTCCCGAACTGAGGTTCACTTCGACGCCTTTTACGCCGCCATCGTCGTCGAGGATCGGTCTGGTCGCCTGACCCTCGATCAGGGTCGCCCCGCGCTTAAGTGCCCCTTCCAGCATCATCTTGTCGAAGACGCTGCGCCGGACCTGCCAGGTCGTCTGATCGAACAGCTCCCCGCGCTCATCCCGCGCCTTGACCGGGACGAACCACTGCGTCTTGGCATCGGTCCCGTACACTTTCACCCCGTGTTTGATGGGATGGTTGGCGGCGCGCATATCCTCTTCCATACCCAGCTGCCGCATGATCCCCCCCGCTTCCCCCGTCATCGATTCTCCGATGTGGTAGCGGGGAAACTTGTCTTTTTCGATGATGATCGAGGAGATCCCATGCTTCGCCAGGGTAATGGCGGCGGTGGAACCGCCTGGTCCGCCGCCCACAATCGCTACTTGGGTTTTCATCAAAATCCTCCTTTGGCCTTACTCACACTGGGTCGAGAAGCAGCAGCCATTAGTCACAGCTCGAGGACCTTGCTCAGCTCCTCGATGTCCGAAGAATCCTCGACCCAGATCGGCGCGCGCTCTGGATGGTATCGGGAACCGATCGGCATCGAAAACTCTTCCCCTTCGCCGTAAGTGCGCTCCCGCTTGAGAAGCGATCGGAAGGCCATGACCGCGTCTGAGGGCTGGCCCTCGTAGATCCGCCCGGCAAAAATGTCGATCATTCTTTCGACGTACCGGTGGTAAACCAGCATCGCGAA
The DNA here is from genome assembly GCA_964416175.1 of uncultured Anaerolineaceae bacterium. Classification (GTDB taxonomy): domain Bacteria; phylum Chloroflexota; class Anaerolineae; order Anaerolineales; family UBA4823; genus CAYQDF01. The sequence goes on along the minus strand of CAYQDF010000078.1, from coordinate 13,850 downwards.
GGCGAACGGGTGCTCCCAGAAGCCATCCAGCGCGTCTTCGAGGACGTCGATCCCTTTTTCGACATAGAGCTCGTGATCGGCAAAAGGCTTATCCGTGTCCCGCCGTTCGCCGTTCAGGTACTCCCGGATGAGCGGCGCAGCCAGCTGAGCCTCCTTCTGAGTCACGTACAGACCGAAGGAAAAAATAGGATCGATGAACCGGTGCGCGTCGCCCAGGCACATGTACCCTTTCCCGGTGAAATCTTTTACCTGATAGGAATAGTTCTTGATCACCCGCGCCTCTTCCACCAGGTTAATCTCCGGCAGGCGCTCGGTGAGGTTCGGGTGGATGGCGTGCAGCTCCCGGGTCAGGAAATCTTTCTTCGTTTCTCCCTTTTCCAGGAAATATGCCGCCGGGACCACGACACCCACGCTGACTACCTCGTCGTCCAGCGGTATCCACCAGGCCCATTGGTATTTTGACCGGTAGAAGATCAACGTGTTGTCCCGTTGCATATCGCGGGTCTCTCCATCATCCCGGATCCCCCCCACCACCTGTGAGAAGATGGCGATCTGTTTGTCGTATGCGCCCAGGTACTTCGGTCCCGCGATGCCTTTCGTCGCCAGGAAAGTCGTCTGCCCGGAGCAGTCTAACAGCATCTCGGATTCGATCCGCTGGATGCCGCCGTCCATCATGCGGACGTCCACACCCTTCACGACGTCGTTCCCATCCACAATCACATCCGTCGCCTGGCCCTGGACCAGGGTCGCGCCGCGTGCGAGCGCCTCCTCAAGCATCATCTTATCGTACTCGCTCCGCCTTACCTGCCAGGTCGTCTGGTCCCGGAGCTCACCCTCCGGTGTGCGCATCATGACTGGCAGGAACCAGGGATGTTTTCCATAAACTTTCACACCGTGCTTGACGGGATGCTTAAGGGCGATCATCCGATCTCCTAGTCCCAGATCCCTGACGATCCCACCACATTCGCCAGTCATCGACTCGCCGATGTGGTAACGAGGGAACGTTTCCTTCTCGATGATCACGGGCTGAATCCCTTCCCGGAGCAGGTACATCGCCGCTGTCGAACCGCCCGGGCCTCCTCCAATAATCGCTACTTGTGTTTTCATCGCCGACCTCCTTTGTCTGTTTTATCGGATTAATTAACGAAAATACTCGCTAAACGATACACTTCAACCTTAAAAAATTCGTTTCATCTCCCCCTCGCCCAATGCCCCTCTCCCCTTATCCCTGAATGAACTCGGCCCTTTCACCTCCTCGATTAACTCCTTGGGAACGGTAAAATCATCGAACCACCGGCCCCCGAATGGGCGCGGCAGTGGGATGATCTGGTCGCTCGAATACGCCAGCATCTTCCGGTTGTACTGGCGGATCCGCCCCTTCAATTCCTCCGGTAGATGCCCGTCCAGGTGAACAGCTCGATCCACCTCAGCCAGCAATCCCTCTGTTTCTGCGATCGTCGCGAGGATCGATCGGCAGACGGCCGAGGGCAGAACCCCCAGTTCACCCTTGATTTCGACCAGCCGGGCTACCGCCTGATACGTGACCTCCTGGATTTCCCGCCGGGACATCCAGACTGTCTCGTAGTTCAGCCGCTCATGCCACAGCGGCTTCATCACGGCCTGCCGGTGCTCTTCTAATGTCCGGTAGAACAACCGGTATCCATGTTTCTCCGGACGCTCGAAGAAACGGGACCCCGGGTCCAGGAATGGCACCATCGGGCAGATCAGTGGGATCACATTGTGCCCGCGGAATTTCCGCAGGAGGGCCTCACTGTAAGCCACTGTATCGAGCACCGATTGCGGAGTCTGCCTTGGCATACCGATGAAGAACCAGACCATCACGCCCGCGATGCCGGCATCCAATGCCTGCCAGATCCAATCCTCCATCTCTTCCATGGTGTAATTCCCCCGTCCTGCCAGCCTGCTGATCGTAAGGTCGTGCGATTCGGGAGATAGCATGATGAAGGCATGCGTCGAATCTGCCATCATCCTGAGCATTTTTAGGTCAGTCAGGTGGTATTGTTCGAAGTACACGCTCTTATAGCCCATTTCCCGGACAGCATCCAGGTAGCGGCGGAGTCGGGAGGGGCTTTCCGAATAGCACTGCAGCGCGTATATCGTCGTGGTCCGGGCGCCCTCTCCCATCGAATACAGCTCCTTAACGACGTGGTCGATGTTTTTCTGCACCAGGGTCTTGCTGACGCCCATGATGTTCTTGTACGCGTAGCTGGAACCGCCGCACCAGGAGCAGTCCCGCGCGCAACCCGAATTCGGGAGGGTCATGATCAGCTTCGTCGCCGTCGGGTTGTTAGGGGTGCCTTTGTAATAAGACCAATCGACCACCGCTTCGTTGTAATTCTCCGCTGGCTTATGGGTGAATCCGGTGGCGACGACTTCCCCTCGCTGATCCTTATAGAGCAAATTGGGGATATGGGTGAAATTCATCCCCTCCCGGCGGATGGACTCCATCAGGAGCGTAAGAGGTTCGAGGGTATCGTATCCCTGGACGACGACGTCGACTTCCGGGTATTGGATGAGCTCCTTGGCGTAGTATGTCGCTGTGATCCCTCCGAAGATCACCAGCGAATCCGGGTGGATGGATTTGATCCTCCTCGCCACCTCGATTGACCCCTGACAGTGGGCCATCCAATGCAGGTCGATCCCGTATACGGGCGCTACTAACCTGGCGAGCAGCCTGTCCACATCGATATCAGGGTGCATTAACATAAGGGAGGCCAGATTCACGATTTCAGTTGTGAAGCCGTGCTTCGCCAAACGGTCCTTGATCGAAAAGAATCCCAGGGGGAACATCTCATAGATCGAGGTGATGTTCACGCTGTCTGAATCGCTCAGATATGCAAACACCATGTCGTCCCGTTCCCGGAAATCGAAAACGCTCGGAGGATGGATCAGAAACAGATCGGCGTGCAGGCTGCTGCCTGGAGTTCGAGGTGCAGTGAAGGTCTGTTGTTCTGGGCTGATCAATTTTGTTAGCATCGGCGCTCCCTGACAGTTCTGAGGTTGGTGTGTTTCCTCCCTTACCAGAAAAGAATCATCCTTTCATCAATGCCTGTCTGTCCACTTTGCCGGTCGAAGTCTTTGGAAGTGCATCCCGAAACTCAAATTGCTCTGGGATCATGTAGCGGGGGAGATGCAGGCTGCAATGCTGTTGAAGGTCTTTCTCGGTGAGCCCGTTCTCCTTCATCGGGACGACGTAAGCCTTGATGCGGCTTCCGATCAACTCATCCGGCACAGCGACCACCGCCGCTTCTTTGATCGCCTGATTTCCATAGAGCACGGCTTCGATCTCGCCCAGCTCGATGCGGTAACCGCGGCTCTTGACCATGTGGTCCCGCCGGCCGATGTAATGCCAGTTGAGACCATCATCGTCGAGCACGACCACATCGCCGGTCCGGTAAGCGATCTCATCGAAATGCAGCTGGTGGGGGTTGTGAACGAAATTCTTCTCCGTTTTTCCCCTGTCGCCCCAGTACCCCTGGGCCACGCAGGAACCCCGCACCCATAACTCCCCTTCAATCCCTGGCTGTGTGACCAGGTTTCCGTCCTCGTCGACCGCGAACACCTCCATGTTCTCGCAGGCTCTGCCGATCGGCACCGGCTTCGTCCGCGCCGGGTCAAGGTCCCGCACTTTATCGACTTTATAGTAGGTGCAGACGTTCGTCTCTGTTGGTCCGTACAGGTTGTAGTAGTCCGGATGCGGGACGGCTGCCACCAGCTGGCGGAGGTATTTGATCGGGAACACTTCTCCTGCGAACAATATCGCGCGCAGGGAGGACAGATCGTGTCCCTCCAGCTTTCCGTAATTGACCATCAGGGTCAGGATGGAAGGCACCAGGTATGTTATCGTGATCGCCTCGTCCTGGAGCAGGCGCACCAGCTGGATCGGGAAGATCGATAGTTTTTCCGGAACCAGGACCACCGTCCCCCCGGCTTTGATCGTCGCGTAGATATCGAACGTGGATAGGTCGAAATGCAGGGGGGCGTGGCTTGTCACCCGATCGGTCTCGCGCATCTGGAAAGTGTCGCAACACCAGTTGATAAAAGTCAGGATCGTCCGGTGGGAGATCATCACGCCTTTTGGATCGCCGGTCGACCCGGAAGTGTAAAGGATGTACGCCAGATCTGTTTCGATCGTTCCACGGTCGGTGAGGTCGTCTGGATCAGCATCGAGTACCGCTGCCCAGTCAATAATTTGAAGAAAATCCGGCAGTCCGGCGTCGATGGGTTTTACCGGGGTGTCCATCAAGATTACCGTATGCAGGGGTGTCCCGTCCGAGAAGAATTCCGCCAGGTTACCGAGCTTTTCGGGTATAGTGAGCAGCACTTTCACGCCGCAGTTGCGGGTGATGTAAGCCAGGCGCCTGGCTGGCGCGTTCGGATCGAGCGGCACATAGATCCCGCCCGATTTCAGGATTCCAAATACACTGATGATGGAAGCCAGCGACTTGGGCAGGTAGATCGCGACCCGATCCCCGCGCTGCACGCCAGCTTTCTGCAGCGCCGCGGCGACCTGATCGGTCAGGTTGTTCAGCCGGGAATACGTCATCCCGGCGCCATTAAAACGGATCGCTTCCCTATCCGGAAATTTAATCGCGCTTTCTCTCAGCAGCTGGTGGAGCAAATAAGCCATCTTTCAATCTTCCTGCAGGATCGTCCTCGATACAATTTGCGAGTCGAAAGGATTATTAGAAGCTATTTCAAGAATAATGGGGGGTGTGTTGAGCCAACCTCTAATCAGCCGGGCTGGCCGGTTGTTCCTGCACAACCGCTGCCTCTCTTGTTTTCGAGAACAAGTTAAGCAGCGGGAGTGTCATCAGGTTGGTGACGAGCGCCACAATCACGATGATCGTATAGGTCAATGTCGTGATGATTTGAAGTTGCAGCCCAATTAATCCTGCCACAAGCACCAACAATCCGCGGGTGTTTAACAGTGCTCCGAGTTTTCCTACGTCGGACCATGATAGCCCGAATGACCGCCCGATTGCAGCGGCGCTGAATTTTCCTGCCACAGCTGCGGCAAGGATCAACCCGATCGCCGGCAGTTGCGCTGGTGTGAGCAGTTTTAGATCTGTGGAGAACCCCGACATGGCGAAGAAAATCGGCAGGAAAGCGATCATGGCGAGATCGCGAATTTTCAGGGAAATCTCGTGGCGCTGCTCGAAGGTCAGCGGCAAGATGAGCCCCCAAAGGAATCCTCCCACCATCGCGTGGATCTTCAGGATGTGACCGAGAAGGCCAAAGACCAACATCCCGCCGAAGATCACAGCTACGCCCGTCCCATCGATCTTCCCCCCTTCTCCCTGGGCAGAGAGGAGCCGGCGGAGCAGCGGTCGAACGAAAAATACGGCCCCAAGGATAAACAGGGCGACAAATATCCCGTTTGCAATAAAGCTTCCTAGCCCCTCACCCGCAGCGAGGGTACCAGCGAACGCGATATAGCCAAACATGAGCACCGATATGACCCCCGCGATGGCCACGCCCAGTCCCCCCAGAGGTGAGTTTAATTCGCCCCGTTCCATGAGGATGTGCGCCATCACGGGGAAGGCCGTCACGGAAAGCGCTGATCCGAGAAACAGGGCAAACGGTAGCAACTCGGCGGTTGAATAAATTTCCGATCGCAGAATTGATCCTAACGGAAAACCCAATAATCCTGGAATGGCTACTGCCAGGGCGGCGATGACAACCGCGGAGCGGACTTTATCTCTCACCCTGCTGACCTCGAATTCCAGGCCAGCCAGGAACATGAAGTTGATCAAACCCAGTGTGGCTAATGCACCGAGAGCAGGTCTCACTTCAACTGGGGTGACCACCTGCGACAGGTTGTCGCCGAGTAGTGTCGGACCCAGGAGAATCCCTGCCAGGATCTCGCCGACGACGCGTGGCTGCCCGATCCTGACCATCAGGTTCCCGACCAACCGCGCGAGAAAAATGATCAGAAAAACATCAAAGAGGACATATGCCAGATAAGAAGAACTGGTCAGATTAACCGGCGGATTTAGATTTTGCAGCCAGACAAGCATGAGCCTTCACCTCTAAATGGGGGTATGCCGCATCAGATTTCACCAACACTGAAGATATCTTCCGATTCATCGGATTTATGGCTCACCTCGCCTTCTTTGATATCCCCTAATCCGAGCTCAAGCCACGGTTCGTTGGCTGCCGTAGCGGGCGTCGGGTAGCCCTTCGGTAACAGGCGAGCGAAATAGACCCACTCGAGGACGGGTGAAGTCATAAAAGTTGTAGCGATGGCCATTAATACGAGCATGCCAAACAGCTCTGGAGAGATCAAACCAATGTCAAGCCCGATATTTAACAGGACGAGCTCCATTAATCCACGCGTGTTCATCAAGACGCCGAGCGCGCTGGCTTCCCGCCAGGGCATCCTGGTGATTCGAGCTGCGATCATCGACCCCCCCAGCTTCCCCAGCACCGCCACGAAAATGATGAGGGACGCGATGCCCCACATCCCGCCGCCGGAAACCAGGCTCAGGTTCGCACGCAGGCCGACAAAAGCGAAGAACAAGGGTAGTAACAGCACGACCGCCACATCGTTGATCTTCTCGTTGAGGGAGTGAATCAGCCCAATGTTCTTTGGCATGATCACGCCAGCGAGAAATGCACCAAACAATGCGTGGATCCCGAGCTGTTCCGTGATCCAGCCAGACCCCAGGACTATTAACAGTATGACAACCAGCATCCCCTGAGTCAGCGAGCCGTGCGCTTCGAACACACTTCCCAGCTTCGAGACCAGCGGCCTGATCAAGAACCACATCGCGCCTACAAAAACCATTACGCCCGGGATAGTTGCCCACAAAGGTATCGAGGTAACCTCTGCCCGGGCGACGAGCACGACCAGGGCCAGGATCCCCCATCCAGCGATATCGTTGATCGCTGCGCATGCGATAGCCATGCCTCCGAGAGGCGTCCGCATGAGTTTTCTCTCACTGAGGATGCGTGCCAATACCGGGAAGGCTGTGATACTCATCGCCGCGCCCATGAAAAGTGCAAAATTGAACAGGCTTACCTCCGCCGCCGAAAAGATCGGGTGCAGGAAGATGGCGAGCAGTATACCAAGAGTGAAAGGGAAGGCTATGCTGACAGTGCTGATCAGAAACGTTGCCCGTCGGCGGCCCTGGAATACCTTCGGGTCCAGCTCCAGTCCGATCAAGAACATGAACAGCAGTAACCCGATTTGGCTCAATGAGTCCAGGAATCCGAGGCTCTCTATGGGGAATAGAAACTTATAGACATTTGGAGCGAGCCATCCCAAGAGAGATGGTCCTAAGAGTATCCCCGCTATCATCTCCCCTACGACCTGAGGCTGGTAGATCTTCCGAAACAACCACCCCAATGCCCTTGCCAGGGCCAGGATGACTCCTATTTGGAGAAATAGTGTGGGCAGATCTGGCATTTTGCTCCTGGAAACCAGATTTCGAGGGCTTATTACAGCCCCGACAGCCTGGCGATGATCATCCTTTGAATATCGGAGGTCCCTGAATAGATCGTCCCCCCGACCGAATCGCGGAGGTCGCGTTCCAGCTCGAATTCGGTCATGTAGCCGTACCCCCCGTGCACGCGCACCGCGTCCAGGCTGTTCTGGACGAAGCACTCGCTCAGGTACAGCTTCGCCAGGGCAGCTTCAATGATCGCTGATTTCCCCATCTTCTTCAACCAGGCGACCTTGTACAACAGCAGACGGGCTGTCTCCAGCCGTACTTTCATATCGGCGATGCGGTTGGCAACCGATTGAAATTTCCCGATCGGCTGCCCGAACTGCCTCCGCTCGCGGGCATAGCGGATGCAGTTCTCCAGCTGGCGCTCCATCGCCCCGACATGGCTCCCCAAAATGCAGGCCCGCTCCCACTCCATCGAGCTGTTGAAGATGGCTGAACCGGCGCCCTCAGGTCCAAGGCGGCAGTCTTCCGAGACGTAACAGTCCTGGAGGATCAGCTCGCCCATCGGCGAAGTCCGCAGCCCCATCTTCTCGATCCCCCGGCTGAAGCTGAAGCCTGTCGTGCCCTTATCCACCAGGAACGCGGTGATGCCGCTGCGCCCCTTCGCAGGATCGACAGTCGCAAACACGAGGGAGACATCGGCAAACGGCGCGTTGCTCACGAACATCTTGGTCCCATTGAGCAAGTATCCGCCGTCTCTCCGCTCGGCGCGCGTCCTCAGGCTGTAGGCATCTGAGCCGGAGTCAGGCTCGGACATGCCGTGCGCCCCGAAGATCTCCCCCCGGCACATGCCGGGCAAATATTTTCGCTTCTGCGCTTCACTCCCAAACGCCAGGATCGGGTGCTGCACGCTCCACATCTGGGCGTTCATAGCGAAGATCAGGCCGTTGTCTTTGCAGCCATACCCCAGGCCTTCCATGACCAGCATTGCAGTCAGGATATCCTCCCCCGCTCCGCCATATTCCTCCGGGATAGCAAGTCCAAGGATTCCGAAGTCGGCGCACTTTTTCCAGTTCTCCAGGGAGATCTCACCTGCCCGATCGCGGTCGATCAGCCCTTCATTCAATTCCTTCTTGGCAAATTTGATCACCGCTTCTTTGAAAGCGGTCTGCTCTTCCGACCAGCTGAAGTCCATCTATCCGTCCTTTGCTCGCCCTATTGGTTTAAACCGGCGGCGATCTCAGAGAGAAATATCTCCAATTCTTGTGAGGCGATCTGGTGTCCCAGCGCGGAAGGGTGCATCCACACGTCTGCGAACAGGTACCGGTCCTCCAACTGGCACGAACCGCCGGGTTTTTCCTGGCAGGCAACGCGGTAAGCCGGCAGCAGGTCTAAGACTGGCAGGCCCGCCGCCGAAGCTTTCTCGATCAGCACCGACTGCGCCATTGTTGAATAATCCTCATCGAGGACCTGGTATTCCATGGGGAACAGGATGATCCCAAATTCGGAGCCGTTCGCCTCAGCCAGATCCGCCATCGCCTCTATCCAGCTCCATAACCTGTCCCAGCGCTCATCTCCGGGGTCCTGTGGGAAATAGCTCGCCGCATCGCGCGGAGGGTTGATGACGTCTATCCGGTCTTTCCCATCCGTCCGGGCCTGTATCCATTGGAGCTGGATGGATAAAAAAGGCCAGGAGTATGTGTTCTTCCGCAGCCACTCGATGACTGGCGATTGGTTCTGGCGCAAAAGTCCGCTCTTGCCGAAGATATCATTGACAATGGTGACTTCCAGGAGGATCAGGTCCGGCTGGTAACGCAGCCCTCCCGCCTGTAAATATGCCAGCACATTTTCCAGGTTCCACCCAGGCACTCCGGCGTTTATCACTTCGTAGTGTGTGCCGTTCTCGGAGCGTGCATTGAGCGCGGCCGCGAGCACCTGCCCGTACGTCTCTTCCTGTTTGACCCCCCAGCCCATCGCAACCGAATCCCCCAGATTCAGGAGACGGTAAGTCCCTTCAGGTTTCGCATAGGATGTTTCCGGCGAGCGCAACCCTTTGGAGTTGATATCCACCGGGATCCCCTGCCATTCGTAATGGCTGCCAGGTTTCATCAGCGTGTACCCGGGCTTGGGGTCCGGGTAAGCGATCCACTCCAGACGCCGGGAAGCGACCAGCTCCCAGGCGTAGGTCCCTTCGGCCTGATTCTTCTCCCAGACAAAAGCGGTCCCCTCCAGCAAGGCGAGCAGCAGCAGCGGGCTGGCCAGCGACAGGAAGATATTGAGGGTTGTCTCGAGCTTCTTATTCTTCATCCAGGCCCAGTTGAAGCGCTTCGCTCCTGGCTTTCAATTCTTCGTACAGCCGGAAGGCGATCAGCTGGTGCCCCCTGGCGTTCGGATGCTTGTCCCATTCGGCCACGATGATCTTGTTCACGTCCTGCCCAGCATAGACGTCTGAGAGGTCGATGGTCATGAATCCCGCTGCATCGGCCAGCTGCCGGAGCCCGGCAGTCACTTCATCCGAGGATGGCAGTTCGAGTGCGGGGATGTAGATCCACACCGGGGACATGCCGTTCTGCTGAGCCGTGGCGACGATCTGCTCATAGGTCCATTCGATCAAATCCGTTGCGAAAGGCTTCAGCCGCCGCTCGATTTCCTCCTGGGTCATCGTGGGCTGGGCGCCGGCGCGCTGGAAGATCTCTTTGAGGTATTCATAGGGAATCTCGGAGCCAGCCAGGTATCTGTCGCCCAGGTTGCGGATGATGACCTCCTCCTCCAACTGGTGGGCGACGTACAGGATCGCATCGGGTTCAAAATCCACAATTTTGGAATCCAGATAATACAACTCCTGGAGCGCCGAATGCCCCGCGACTGCGAAGTTGAGGAGCTCGTATCCAACGTACGGGTTCCCGTCGTTCTCCTGGTTGAGCCGCTCTTCCAGCACCCACTCGAATGTCTCGTTATCCGCCACCCCTGACCCCATCACGTAGGACGGCCCGACGATCGCCATCCGGTAGGTGTTGGGTTGTGGGGTGAGGCTGTAGCTCTTGTCCCGCATGCCCCACTCGTTCGTCGAAAACCGTGCCCCGTGGAACATGATGCGCTGGTTTGGGTTTACATGGAAGATCAGGAAATCTGTTGTGAGATCGACGGCCTCGGTGTCCTGGAGCAGAGGCCAGTCCGTCGGCCGCTTGCTGTAAACCTCCCACAAATCCGGGTTGAACCGGTTCACGCCCAGGATATCTTCGTAGTAGCCCCGCCGTAATTGCTCCGCGTCCCGTTGGCTCAGGTGAGCTACTTTCAAATCTTCAACGACTGCCTGTACAGTACCGCCAATCCTGCTGTAGACCATGGGTGAACCGAGCAGCAGGACTGCGCTGATGAACGCCCCGTTGACGGTCCCGAGCTTGAGGATGGTGCCACCGCGGGAAAGCCTCTCCTTCGCCTGGTTTGTGATCTTCTCGAGCGCTGTCACAAACAGAAAAAGCAGCGCGATTCCAACAAAAGCGGCCAGCAACACCAGGACCCCGTCCAGGGATTTTCCAGCGATCGACATCAGCGCCAGCCAGCTGCCAATCGAGGAGCCCGTCCACAGCGACCAGAGGACCGCCATGATCGAGAATGTCCCGGCTCCCCGCAGCGCTGCCAGTCCGAGCTCTCTCCAGTCCCACGCTTTTTTGACGAGGGCGCGTTTTCTGCCCCGCGTCAGTTCCATGTACGTGCTGGTGATCATCAGGATCGTCAGCAGGAAGCGGAACAGCAGGTCATGGGGCGTCAGGTCAGACGTACCGATCAACCAGAACCACTGATAGGAATGAAAGGCCCACATCATGACGAAGATCCAGACCGTGGCGAGCATGACTGCCCGGGTCGTGCCAAGCTTCTTCAATCGGACGTACGTCGGGTTGTAAACGATCTTCAGCATGAAATCTTTCCAGTAAATGTTAAACCGCCGCCAGAGATCGGTAAAACCGGTCGCCATGAAATACTGGTGGAACGTTTCCGGCAGGTTGAACCCGAACAGGTGCAGTATGCCGACGACGATGTGAAACTGCCCGGAAACTCGCACATACAGTAAAAAATTCGAGATCGTGTACTGGACCAGCTCGCCGGCGGTATTGACCGCTTCCGGCGCCATCACCAGATAGTAGTTCACAAACCGGTAGAAGATCAGGTGCAATGCCCCGCGCAGGATCCACTCCAGCCCGGTCTGGTAGATCTTGAAGCGTTCTTCGTTGAAATATGTCCGCCGGAAAGTCGCAAAATCCACCAGTGGAAAGAAGGGGAAGACCACGTTGGGGAGCAGGAAGAAGTACGATAGCGTCCGCCACAGATTTGGTTCCTTCTCGAAGCGCAGATCGTACATGTAGATGATCAGGCGGAACATGAACATCGAGCCGAGGATGGGCCAGATGATCGCCGGGACGGGAGATGGAAGCGCCTCGGCGCGGAACGCCGCCAGTAATATCCCCAGCATCACCAAAATCCCCACGCGCAAAGAATACTTGATAGGCAGATGGCAAACCCCGATCATCGCCAGTCCCAACCCGATCAGCCAGGCGCCGTTCTGCGCTCCGAAGATCCCAACGATCGCGACCAGGGAGAGAAAGAGAAAGAACGGCATCCGGTATTCCATGGGGAGAAAGAAATGCACCAGGAATCCGTAGAACGTGAGCAGCAGGACGCTGTCGTAGAACGCCTGGCTTTCGAGCTCGAAGGAACGCATCAGCAGGATTAACAACCCCAGCTGGAGGACGATCAGGATGAATTGGAATCCCTGAATCCTCTGTGAGACAGCCAGTTTGAGCCACTCACCCAGACTCTTGCGGCTCATCATCGGGGATGCGACTACTGCTGTGACCGCAACACCGGCAATTACCGTCAGCAGCATGAGCTGCTTGAACATCGTCCCGGGCAGCCCCCCGAAAATCAACAGGTCCGCTGCCAGTCCCACAGCGACTGCACCGGCTATGATCAGCAACCATTGTCCTAACCGGCGATAATTGACCGATGAATTCATCGCCAGACCCGCAACCAGCAAGGCAAGACCGCTGATCGTCATCGAGATCTGGTTGGGTCCAAAACCCGGCAGCCCTCCGATTCCAATCTGGTCCGCCGCAATGGCGATCGCGGCTGTCCCCAATCCGATCACGACGAAGACAATGGGTATGATCTTTCCCCAGGACTTGTTCGTTTCAGCTTGCTGCATTCACGCCTCCAAATTCACGACGTGACCCATCGGGAAGCGTCGTGAATTGCGATGATTGTGTTGTGGTTCATCCTTGAGATCCGCGCAGCCTGGCGCGTCAGGCGCACAGCTTCCCCCTAGTTGCTTATTTCTTTGAGGAGCTGGTAGTTGATTTTATCTGTTGAAGTCTTCGGCAGCAGGTCTGCGAAAGCGAACACATCCGGGACCATGTAGGCGGGGAGGTTATCGACGCAGAACCGCTTCATCTCGATGATCGAGGGCCGCCGGCCTCCTGTAAAGCTCAAGAAAGCTTTGATCATGACCCCGTTTTCAGGATCGGGGAGCGCGATCACGGCTGCTTCTTTGACCTCCGGATGCCGGTACAGCCCGGCTTCGATCTCCCCCAGTTCGATCCGGTAGCCGCGTTTCTTGACCATCCGGTCCCGCCTCCCAACGAAGATGTAATTGCCCACCGCGTCTTCGAAAACCACATCCCCGGTCCTGTACCACCGCTCGCCCGTCTCGTCCACCAGAAACGCGTTTGCGGTGCGTTCCGGCAGGTTCCAATAGCCAATCATCATCCCCGGACCACTGGCGACCAGTTCGCCCTCCTCCCCGGGAGGCGCATCCTCTCCATTCTCGTCGACGATCCGGATCCGGTAGTGCGAGCAGGCTTTCCCAATCGGGAAAGGTTGGGTCCGTTCCGGCGGGATTGTCTCCGGGACCTCGTAATACGTGCAGACGTTGGTCTCGGTGGGTCCGTATAGGTTGAAGTACCTTGGTTTCGGGAGGATCCCTTTCAGAGTCCGCAAATGCTTGATGGGGAAGACTTCTCCGGCGAAGTTGATCACCCGGAGCGCCGAATAATCGTGACGGTCCATCTTCCCATACTGAGCCATCATACTCAAAATGGAGGGGGTCGAGTACCACATCGTGATCCGCTCGTCGGCCATCAGCGCCGCCAGCCGCTGGGGATCCTTCCCCACTTCCTCGTTGATCAGCACCAGGGTTGCTCCGTGTTTGATCGGGACGTAGATATCCAGGATCGATAAATCGAAGTGGAACGGCGCGTGTGAAGAAAACCGGTCATCGCGCGCGGGGGAGAACACTTCCGAACACCAGTCCACGTAGCTGATCGCCGCCCGGTGCGTGAGCATGACCCCTTTTGGTCTTCCCGTTGATCCGGATGTGTAGAGGATATACGCCAGGTCATCAAGGGATGGTGTAACAGATCGGCCCGCCGGGAGTGCTGC
>CAYQDF010000077.1:0-15005 GCA_964416175.1 uncultured Anaerolineaceae bacterium | reverse complement strand
GATCTCTCCGGCATCCCCAAACGGACCATCGCCAACTGGGTCGAGGGGATCGTCCGGAAGCCGCGCAGGTGGCAGGACATCGTCAGGGTTGCTGCCTCGCTTCATCTCAACGAGGCGGAAACTTCGGAACTCCTTCGTTCTGCTGACCATCGCGCACTTCACGAACTAAGACGCATCACCAAAAATGAAGCGGACAAAACTTTGCTCGCTGCCTGGGCAGAGACAGACATCCATGACTATCTCCACCAGCTCAAGTTGCCCCCCGTCGATTTCGTTGGGCGGGAGCATGAACTTTCCCAGGTCTACGAAGCGATCGCAAAAAGGAGATCCCGGATCATCGGTATTTTCGGCATGGGGGGGATTGGAAAGACCGCCTTTGCGCTCAAAGTCGCGGAGTCCCATAAGACTGATTTCCCAGACGCCCAAATCCAGCTGGATCTGAAAGGTCTTTCGGAAGATCCGCTGACCGCTATCGAGGTCATGAATTATGTCCTTCGTTCCTTCAGCCGGGATTTCAAGATACCGGAGACCGAGGCCGAATTGTCGGCGATCTATCGCTCGAAGCTTCGGGGGCTGAAGTCTATAATTTTTCTAGACAACGCTCCGAACGGTAAGATCGTCGCAGACCTGATCCCTCCACAGGATTCCTTGCTGATCTTCACGTCCCGGCAGTATTTTAAATTGCCGGGCATGCTGGATATTCATCTCAATACTCTGTCCCCGGATGATTCCGTAGATCTGCTGCGCCTAATCGCTCCCCGAATTGGGTCCCAAGCAGACCAAATCGCCCGTTTATGCGGATACCTGCCGCTCGCGCTAAGACTGGCCGGCAGCGCACTGGCTGGATGGGTCGATCTGGACCCTGGAGAGTACGTGGACTGGCTCTCCCAGGCGAGAAAGCGGCTCGAAGTTATCGACTCCTCCCTGGGCATGAGCCAGGATTCTTTTGGAATTGAAGCCACTTTCATGTTGAGCTACGACCTGCTCGATGTAGAAAAACGAAGGTTTTGGTCACTGCTGGCAGTTTTCCCTAATTCCTTCGACAGGGCTGCTGTTTCCAGTATATGGGGGATAGGAATGCACGCCACCTCAAGGATGGTAAATGACCTGGTGGTCAAGTACCTGGTAGAGTGGGCACCTGCGAGTCAAAGATACAACTTGCACGATCTGGCGCGCATCTTCGCGGACAACCAGCTTTCAGAAACAGAAAGAGCCTCAGGTCAGGAACGCATGGCCAGGCATTACCTGGAGGTCATTCGCCGGGCCGAAGAAATGTTCACTCGGGGTGGTGAAGATCTCAAATCGAGTTTAAGATTAATCGACCTGGAATGGCCGAATATCATCGCCGCGCTGGAATGGGCTAAAGCTGATTCAGAGTTGGAAGTGGGGCTAGCTCTGGGCAATGAATACCTGAAATACGGGTCGAGGTTATTAAATTTACGCATTGCGCCTGGTGATAGGATTCATTGGTATGAATTTGGGTTGAAATGCGCCCAAAAATTGAATAAGCCCGCAGACCAGGCGAGCCATCTAAAGAATTTGGGCATCGCCTGTTTCGAACTGGGGGATCTGCAAGCCTGCATCAAATATTCCGATTCCGCCCTGGAAGTCTTCCGCTCGATCGGTGAACGGAAAAATGCAGGTAAAGTATTGGGAATCCTGGGACTGGCTTACAACGCCAGGGGTGAAATCTATCGCGCGATCGAATATTTCCAGCAACACCTGGAACTCGCCAGGGAGATCGGCGATCGGTCGGGGGAGGGTAGCGCGCTGGGCAACATAGGAATGGCTTACAAGAATTTGGGGAAACCTGGAGAAGCGATTACGTATCATGAAGAATCCCTGGCTATTCTGCGTGAAGTCGGCAACCGCCCGGCGGAGGGAGCAACTCTGAACGATATGGGAAATGCATACTTAGAATTGAAGAACTTCGCTCAAGCAATTGATTTATATAAACAGGCGCTGGATATCTTCAGGGAGATCGGCGACCGCCGGAACGAAAGCAACGCGCTTGGAAATCTTGGACTGGTTTATACTGAGCTGGGAGACCATATCCGGGGGATCCAGTCATATGTACAGGCCCTGGCAATCGATCGAGAACTCGGCAATCGGCTTGGCGAGGAGATCACCCTCTGCAATTTAGCTGATCTCTACTCTAAAGAAGGCGATCCTGAACGGACTGTTGAATTATGCCAGCAGGCGCTGGCGATCGCTAGAGAGATCGGGGACAGATACGGGGAGGCGGACGCGCAAGCGAAATTAGGCGTGGCGTTCCATTTGCTAGATAAGCGCGAGCAGGCAGTGATTTACACCGAAAATGCAATAAGCATCCTCGAGGATCTGGGTATTGAGGACAGCCTTGTCCATGAGATTAAAACCCGTCTTGAGAATTGGAGATAATGAAATCTAAGCTCGAGCGACCCTTGGATCCCCTCTTCTTCCCCAGGCGATTATAATAGACATATCTTATCTAATTTCGGGACACTCCTGGCAGATGCGGCAATCGGCTAAGGAGGTGTCCCCTCTGGAGTGTCTCATGCAACTCACCGGACTGCACCACGTCACGGCGATCACGGGCCAGGCGGCCCAACACGTGGCGTTCTACACCCGGCTGCTGGGCCTGCGGCTGGTCAAGAAGACCGTGAACCAGGACGACGTCTCGGCGTACCACCTGTTCTACGCCGACGCGCTCGGCAGCCCCGGGACCGATTTGACCTTTTTCGACTGGCCCCACGTGGTCCAAAACCGGCCCGGTGCAGGGAGCATCACAGAGATCGCGCTCCGGGTGCCCGGCAGGACATCCCTCGAATGGTGGGCGCAGCGGCTGACCGAGGCCGGCGTCGACCACCGCGGGATCGTCGAGGAAAACGGGCGGGCGCTGGTCCGCTTCATCGACCCCGAAGGGCAGGCGCTGGCCCTGGTTGACGACGGCGGCGCCCCTGGCGGCGTTCCCTGGGAGCGCAGCCCCGTGCCCACGGAGCACGGGATCACCGGCCTGCACTCGGTGAGGCTGATGGTCCAGAGCCTGGACCCGACAGCCTGGGTCCTGACGGAAGTGATGGGCTTCAGGCAAACGTATGAGTATTCCACGGGGAATGGCGTCGCACGGAGGGCGGCGGTCTTCGAGACCGGCCCCGGCGGTCCCGGCAGCGAGGTGCACGTCGAATATGGCCCGGGACTGTTGCCCGGGCGGTTGGGACGGGGAGGCGTGCACCACGTGGCGTTCCGCACCCCGGACGATAAAGAGCATGCGGCCTGGCGGGAGCAGATCGCAGATGCCGGGCTCGGCGTGACCCCGGTCATCGACCGCTTTTACTTCAAGTCGATCTATTTTCGGGAGCCTGGCGGCATCCTCTTCGAAATCGCCACCGACGGCCCCGGCTTCTCCGCCGACGAAGACCGCGCGCACCTCGGCGAGCGGCTGGCGCTCCCGCCCTTCCTGGAGCCCCGCCGCCGGCAGATCGAAGCCATGCTGCGCCCCCTCGAGATCGAAGAGAACACGTGAGCGTTCCAGACGCCTCCATCCACCCGGACACCCGGATCGGAGCCGTTCACCTGACCGTCGCCGACCTGGAAAGGCAGACAGCCTTCTATCAGGAGGTCATCGGCCTCCAGCTGCATTGGCGGAATGGGAACGCAGCAGGATTTGGCGCCGGCGGGCAGGACCTGCTGCAGCTGACCGAAAACCGGAACGCCCGGAGGTACCGCGGCACGACCGGTCTCTACCACTTCGCCATCCTGCTCCCGGACCGCCGCGAGCTGGCGCGCGCCATCGCCCGGCTGTTCTCTTTGAATTACCCTAACTACCCGACCGATCACATCATGACGAAGACCACCTACCTGGATGACCCGGAAGGCCAGAACATCGAACTTTACACCGATACGCCGGAGGATGGGGTTTTCGGCATGGCGGGCGGCGTCTTCTTCGCCCGGCGCGCCGACGGCGCGCTCAGCGACGGGCGCGAACCGCTGGACGTCGAGGCCCTGTTCCGACACCTGTCGCCCGACGATCCCCTGGACCAACCGATGCCGCCCGGGACCACGATCGGGCACGTGCACCTGTACGTCGCGCACCTGGATCAGGCCCTGCATTTTTATCACGCGGTGCTCGGCTTCGGCGACATGGGCATGGCGCGGTCCTTCCGCATGGGCATGGTCTCGGCGGGCGGCTACCACCACCATGTCGGTTTCAACACCTGGGTCGGCGAGGGCGCTCCGCCGCCGCCCGCAGACGCGCTCGGCCTGCGCTACTTCACGGTCGTCCTCCCGGACGCTCAAGCGCTGGAAGCGGTCCTCGGGAGAGTGGAGGCCGCGGGCCTCCCAACGCTGGAGATAGACGGCGGGACCCTGGTGCGGGACCCGTCTCAGAATGGAGTCCTTCTGAAGGCGCGGCGCCATCTGGCAGAGGAGCAGCGTTGAACCACGAGCAGCAGGATTGGGAGGAGATCGTCCAGATCCTCAAGACCAGCAAGACCATCGCCGTGGTGGGGTTCTCCAGCAAACCCGACCGCCCCGGCTACACCGTCCCGGTTTACCTGAAGGAACAGGGCTACCGGATCATCCCCGTGAACCCCTACCTGACCGAGGCGCTCGGCGAAACGGCCTACGCCAGCCTCCGGGAGATCCCGGTGCCTGTGGATGTGGTGGAGATCTTTCGCCGTCCGGAGGACGTACCTTCAGTTGTCGAGGAGGCCATCGCCATCGGGGCGAAGGTGGTCTGGATGCAGCTTGGGATCGTCAACGAAGAGGCCGCTTCGCGCGCCAGGGCGGCCGGGCTGCAGGTGGTGATGGATGCCTGCATGAGCGTCGCTCACCGCAGGATGCTGGATCAGCAGGGCCGGCAGACAGGTGTATGAATTAATCTCCCGGCGCCCCGGCGACGTGCACCTCGATTCCCCTCTCGGTGGAACTGAGCACGTATAAAGATCCGTCCTGGGCGACCGCCACCTGCCCGCCCAATGTCACTTCCGTGTGCTGTTCCGCCGGCAGGCTCAGGTCCTTCAAGATGGTGCCGGCAGGATCGGTCCAGACCGCGCGGACCTGGTTATACAGCTCAAACAGCATCAGGTAGCCCTGGGGAGTCCTCTCGAAGCCCAGGATCACGCCCAGCGGGGAAACAGAATGGACTTCAAATGCTGTCCCCGCCTCTACGTCGGCGAATCGGGCGACGTATGGGGCCTGTCTCTCCATGTACCGGTAGGGAACTCCCAGGCGATCTTTTGCCGCTGCGTTTCCCTGGAATTGACCTCGCCCGCCGGGTTAAAGGGAACGACTAACCGGCAGTCGAATTAATCGAACACCATAAGATCTCTTGTTATTATTGCCGGGGATTTCACATAGACTGGTCCCGAGGCATCGATTCCGCCATCCGGGAGTAGACGGTAGATGTGCGGGATGGGAAGTACAGAGCCTTCGATCTCCTCCCCGACCAGATCAAGGACAATCAGCTGCCCATTCCGGTCGAATGCGATATCTCCGCCGAACCGGTTGCGGGCAGCCTGGCGACCACGGATTCTATCTCGTTCACGATTTCAGCGGCTAAAGAGATCGCCTGGAACACGTCGTCCTCTCCGTAGGCATAGTAAAGGACTCCTTCAGGCAGGCAGCTGACCGGAAAGTGCACGCAAAATATGTTTGCAAAATCAAAAACCAGATTTACCGTTTCATCCGCCCCGGCGATCAACGGGGGATTATGCGACACATCGATGGGCTGGTAGAGGTCCGGATCGTAGCGGGAAAGGTCCATCACGTACATCGGAGTGGGCGACGCCGTCTCCGTCGGTGTACTCGTTGAAGTTGCCATTGCTGGCGAAGAAGATGTGGGAGGACGAACAGGGAGCACCGTCTCCGCAAAAGCCGGCTGGGTGAAGGACAAACCGGGAGTATCCTGGGGTCCAATTGTGTCTTGCAGCGCGCGATCCGGGCGCCCACAACCTGCAATCAACCCGGGCACGAGGATACTCAAGCAGAGCAATATCCCCGGCCTTCTTTTGCACATCGTTAGACCGTATTCCTATGGCGTGAAAAGCGGGCCGCGCATGACCTTCCATTCCCCTTCGATCTTCTGCACCGGGTAGGCGAACTGCCAGACGGGCGGCGTCGCAGCCGGGTCGCCCCCGCAGCACGCCCCGATCTCGAACCGGCTGCCGTCCGTATGAACGAACACGATATAGAATACAAACTCGTTTTCGGAGACCTGTTCTACGTCTGTGATCTCTGCGACAGGCAGGCACCACATGAACCCGCACAGGTATTCCCAGTATTCCTCCTCTGTCTCTCCAGGCATCGGAGCGCGGGCATATTCGCCGATCTCCCCGCCGAAACGGGCGGCCGCCGCCCCATAATCCCCTGTATACAGCTCGGAGAAGAAAGCCAGCAGCACATTCCCGGCCTGATCCTCGTCTGTAGTCTCCGGTTCGAAGGGCGGCAACACGCTCAAAGGTGTGGGGCTCGCAGTGATCGGCTGTTCTCGCGGGAGAAGATCCTCCGGAAAACCCAGGCGGACGACCTGGACAGAGTGGTCCGGGTTGGAGAGCAGCTGGTAGACCGAACCATCCGCCCCAAAAGCCAGGTGGTGGTTGAAGTCTTTATAGAACGTCTGCGGATAATGGCGCGCTGTCCCCAGCAGTTCGCCGGCGGGCGTGTAGTATTTCACCTGGTAATCGACCTGGGACGTCTCGTCCCGGACGTACCCGGTTATGGGGAAGCTTCCGTCTGCGTTGAACCCCAGGAACGGCTCGCCCTCTACGAAGAAATCCGGAGGGGCCTCGAAGAGGTCGCCGTCGACGTAGATGTGAAAATCTCCGCGCCCCACGCCAGCCAGTCCGGCCTGGGATCGCCCTCCCGCCCGGACCACGCTTCGCTGTTCTGGATCGTGAAAACGATCTGATCGGCTTCCGGCAGCTTCAGGCTCGGTGTGAACATCGGCGTGGGAATCACAGGCGGAGCCGTTTCTGCTAGATGTCGGGGGCCGGCAGTGGCTCCTTCGTCTAATACAGCTTTGGTCTTTGTGATCTGGTCTGGCGCTTCGGGGGTCTGGGTGCAGCCGGTGATGATGAACCAGATTGTAATCAGCATCATGAGTCTCGAAGGACTGATCATGTTTTTCTTCCTTAAACGAACTCGTGACCAGGTAAGAGAGGAGGTGTGTCCTTTTTTCTCAAACCTCGAATCCGAGGAGACCGTTGCGATGATATGTGTTATTGTCTCAAATAAATTTAACTGATTTTCAGCTGATTTTGTTCCAGATTTCACGGATATTGTCAATGACCACTTTTTCCGCCGCCTACTTGTGATATAATAACAAAAATAATTGATACAATTAATTTTGGAGTAAATCATGATCTACGCCAGTCCGGCCATACACCCCCCAGAATTCCTCCAGCTCCTCGGGCACGAGGTTCGCTGGCGGTTGCTCCAGGCTCTCGCCTTCACGGACATGCACGTCCAGGAACTGGTCGAAGCTGTGAAGCGCCCGCAGAACCTGGTCTCGTACCACCTGCGGAAGCTGCACGAGCACGGCGTCGTCCGGGAACACCGCAGCATCGCCGACGGGCGCGAGGTTTACTACAGCCTCGACCTCGACCGGGTGCGCGCCTCTCTACTGGACGCCGGCGGGTCGCTCCACCCGGCTCTCGGCAGGGATAGCGAACCGACCCCAGCCAAGGCAGATGTGGAAGGGCAGAAAACCGTCCGCGTCCTCTTCCTGTGCACGCACAACAGCGCCCGCTCGCAGATCGCAGAGGGGATCCTTCGTTCGAAGAGCGGCGGAAATATCGATGTGCACTCCGCCGGGACGGAAGCCACCCAGATCCACCCCCTGGCGGTGCGGGCGCTCGCCGAGATGAACATCGATATCCACGGCCAGCACTCCAAAAGCCTGGAGCAGTTCATCGGCCAGCATTTCGACTACATCATCACCGTGTGCGACCGGGCGAAAGAGTCCTGCCCGGTCTTCCCCGGCGACCCGGTCCGCATCCATTGGAGCTTCCCCGACCCGTCCGCAGTCGAGGGGACAGAGGAAGCGCGGTTCCAGGCTTTCAGAGAGACCAGCATTCAGATGATGACCCGCATCAGCTACCTGCTGCTCATGATTCAGCGGGAGCACGGCCTTCGGCTGGAGGGAGGTTAATTTGGACCAGCTCACCGTCTTCGGAGACATCCACGCCAACCTTCCCGCGCTGCAGGCAGCCCTCGCCGACATGCAAGCCCGGCAGGCACAGAACCTGTTCTGCCTTGGCGACCTGGTCGGCTACGGCACCTTCCCCAACGAAGTGGCGGCTGCCATCCGGGAAAGGTCCATCCCGACGATCATGGGCAATTACGACCAGGGCGTTGGGAACAGCAGCGATGATTGCGGCTGCGCCTACACCAGCAAACAGGCGGAAGCCCTCGGCAAGCGTTCGATCGCCTGGACCAACGCAAACACCACCGAGGAGACGAAAGCTTTCTTGAGGCAGCTTGCGCACAGCATTCCCCTCCGCCTCGCCGATTTGAAAGTCCTGCTGGTGCACGGCAGCCCGCGCCGGATCAACGAGTATCTGTACGCCGATCGTCCGGAAAGCAGCCTGGAGCGCCTGCTGGACCTTGCGGAAGCCGACGTGCTCGTCTGCGGGCACACTCACATCCCTTACCACCGCATCCTGCCGAGCGGCAGGCACGTGGTCAACGCCGGGAGCGTGGGGAAACCCAAAGACGGCGACCCACGGGCGTGCTACGTCCTGTTAGAAGCTGCAGGGACCGACCTCCAGGCCCAGTTCATCCGCGTCCCTTACGACGTCGAGCGGGCAGCCAGGGCGATCGAAGCCTCCGAGATGCCTGACGAGTATGCCCAGATGCTCCGCGAAGGGAAAGGCTAACCGGCTTTTTCAGAACTGACGCCAGCCGGAGTCCGCCCAGATAGTAGTGATCGCCGGCTGCCCGTCGAACAACCTGGAAAACATCAAAATCGGCTGCGCCGCCTGCCCCCGGAGCAATCCGTCCACTCGCCGGAGGCGCGAGGCCTTCGCAGCCGATCCGTTTGTGTGCGGTCCGCGTTATCGCTCAAGCCGGGGTGGTTTCCCCGATTGCCAGCCCGTCCCAGACGACGGTCCCCTGACCGAAGGTCCTTTCCAATAACCGGTCTTTCAGCTTTCTTAGATTCCGCCCGGTGATGAGCAGGGCGCGCAGGTTCCCGGCGGCGCGGATATCTCCCACCAGCTGGAAGCCCACCAGACGGTCTTCCTGGAGGTAGAGCGTGCGCAGACCGCCATCCCAGCGCGTCCGCAGCACCTCATCCCCTTCCTTCAGTCCAACTGCCATGATGGACAGCCCCAGGTGCTTCAGGCTGTTCATGCGGTCGGCGCCATCATAACGGACATCGAAACCGAGCAGGTTGAGTCCTGCAACCTGTCCCTGCTCGACAGCGTTGGGGAAGATGGCATGCACGAATGCCTCGCCGGTCAGGCGGTCGGGCGCCTCAACCACATCGCCGGCGGCGAAGACATCCGGAGCGCTGGTGCGCAGGCAGTCGTCGACCGTGATGCCCCAGCGGTGCGCGATGCCGCTGTCCTGGAGCAGCTCCAGGTTCGGCCTGACGCCCGTGGCGGCGACGAACAGGTCTCCTCTCAAGAACTCGCCCGTTTCCAGCTCCACGCCTTCCGCCTGTTTTTCACCGATGAAAGCGCGCGCCTTCGTACTGAGGCGCAGGTCGATGCCGCGCTGGCACATGACCTCCTGGGCGAAAGCTGCCGTCTCCCTGTCGAGCTGCGCCGGCATGACCTGGTCGAGCATCTCCAGCTGGATGACCGCCACGCCCAGGGCGCGCAGCAGCAAGGCGATCTCCATCCCGATGAACCCTGCTCCCACGATCACTGCGGTTTTCGCCTCGCCTGTCTTTACTCTTTTGACCAGCGCCTCCGCTGCGGTGAGAGATTTGAAGTTGTATACTCCGGGGAGGTCCACCCCTTCCAATGGCGCGTACAGCCGGCTGCCTGTTGCGAGCACCAGCCGATCGTACTCCACCCTGGTGTCATCGCTGAGCAACAGGGTGTGCTGTGCTGGCTGCACCCGTTTCACATTCACTCCTGCCCGGTAGTCCACCCGGATCCGCTCGGGCCAGTCCTCGCCGCGCCACAGGTGCACGGCTGACCCGTGGAGAAAGTATTCCACCATGGCCGGGGGAGAATAAGGCGGATAGGGCTCGGCGGAGAACATCACCAGATCCGCCTGGGGATCATGCGATCGGACGGTCTCAGCTGCGCTTACCCCGGCTGGGCCGGCACCGACGATGACAATTTTCATGGGAACCTCCATAACGGCCCTAGAGACGGCGTTCCATTGGGCGGGTCTGCCCCGCGGGCATACCCCGCCACCCACCAACCTGGAGAGTGAGTCACCGGGGCATGGCCCGGGTTGGCGGGGACTGCGGGCCGCCCCTCGAGGCGCGGCTCTCCCCGCGACCCGCCCAACGGAAATCGTCTTGCCGCCTGCGTCTGGCGGACCTCATGCCAGGGCCAGCTCCGCCTCCGGGAGCGGGATCTCGTCCGGGGAGATGTGAGTCAGACCCAGGCCGGCGCGTTTGCGTTCAATGTGTCGCCGGATCAGCGCAGCCGCCCGGCGTGGATCGGGCTCGACGGCGAAGGTCGCCCCAAACACGCCCTCCAGCCCTTCCGTGAGCAGCTTCACGATGTTCGGGCTGCCGAAGACCGGCGGCGCGGTGCCCAGAACGGTGAAAATCCCTGATGCGACCACGTATACGCCGATGGCCACGGCTTTCTCCGAGTACCACTCGGGCGCAGCGCCTGCCAGCGGCAGCGCGCTGATGTCCACGCCGAGGTGGTTGGCCAAGGCAGAGGCGAGCACCAGGATACGGGTGTTGTCCACGCAGCTGCCCAGGTGCAGAACCGGAGGGATGCCAAGCGCCTTGCACACCGCGCTCAACCCCGGTCCAGCCAGGTCGGCCGCCTCCGGCACCATCAGCCCGGCCTTGCCGTCCGCCACCGCCGCGCAGCCGGTGACCACCACCAGCACATCGTTCTTAATCAGCTCTCTGGTCAGTTCGGTGTGCCCCAGGTCCTGTTTGATCTTGGGGTTGTTGCAGCCCACCACACCGGCTGCTCCGCGGATATCGCCCCTGACGATGGCGTCGACCAGAGGCTGAGGCGTGCCGCCCAAAGCGCCAATAATGGCTTCCACGGAAAAACCGGCCATCACCGGGGCGGGATCGACCGGGATGTAGACCCGCTCCGGGATCCGGTTGGCAAAGTTCTCCACCGCGGCGCGCACGATCCGCCTGCCGATCTCCAGACCGTGCTCCGGATCGAAGGCGATGTGCTCGGCTCCCGGGAACTTGGCTTTATCGAAAGTGCTGATCACCTTGGTGTGGAAGCATTTGGCGGTTTCCGTGACAGCCGGCATGATGCACTGGTAATCCACAACCATTACTTCCACTGCGCCAGTCATGATGGCCAGTTCCTGCATCAGGTGGTTGCCCGCCATGGGGATACCCTTGCGCATCAGAACCTCGTTGCCAGTGCAGCACAGCCCCGCCAGGTTGATCCCTTTGGCGCCTTTCTCCCTGGCCAACGCCAGCAGGGATGCATCCTGTGAGGCGGCAACGATCACCTCGGAGAGCATCGGGTTGTGGCCGTGCAGGATGATGTTCACCTGATCTGCCTTAAGCACACCCAGGTTCATGCTCGAAATCCGCGGGGTGGGGATGCCGAAGAGCACGTCCGAGAGGTCGGTGGCGATCATCGAGCCGCCCCAGCCATCGCTCAGCCCGTTGCGCACGGCATGAAGCAGGATGTTGACCCAATCGTTGTCCACGCCCATGTGCGTACGGTGCAGGGTCTCCACATTTTCCCGGTCGATGCCGCGTGGGAAGACGCCGGTTTTCTCCCAGGTCTCCTGGCGCGCTTTCGGCGCTCGCCCGGCCATCGGGAGCTTTTCCCGGCGTGTACCGTAGTCTTCCATTATCTCCCAGGCCAGCTCGGCCGCGATCTGCTGGTCGCTCTTGCCGTCCACGGGGATGCCGTATTCTCCGGCCAGTTTCTTGAGTTTTTCGGGCTCGGCGATTCTATACGTGTCTGTCCTGCCTTCACCGACGCGGTGCAGCGTTTCCAGGATATCGCGCCCATGGTCGGAATGCGCAGAGGCGCCGGCGGCGACCATGCGCGCCAGGTTGCGCGCCACAATGATGTCCGCATCTGCCCCGCAGACCCCCTTTTGCGGTCCATCTCCAAAGGGGTCCACCCGGCAGGGACCCATGGCGCAGATGCGGCAGCTGGTGCCCAGGTTGCAGTAACCACACTGAGGCTGCTGCTTTTCCAGCCTGTCCCATACGGTTTCCAGGCCCTCCCGGCGGGCGAATTCCAGCATCGCCCAGGTGTCGGAATTGATGCTTTTTTTCTTGTATCCGTTACCGCTGATGACGGGGCTCATGTTTCACACTCCTTTGCCGTCCTCAAGATTGATCCGGGTGACAGATTCTCCCCATTTCCGCCAGGCCTCGACCGGGACCGGCAGCCTCAGGATCTCAGGCCTGATCTGCCCGACGGCTGTCGAAACCGCCTCGGAATAATGTGTGCGCGCTTTTCGGGCCAGTTCGTTGATCTCGCCAAATTCCAAGGCATTCACCTTGCAGGCTTCCACACAGGCCGGGATCAGCCCCTGCTGTTGGCGCTCGATGCAGTGATCACACTTGATGGCGACAGGGCCTTTCTCCGGCGCTGAAGCCGATGGATGATAGGTGATCACGTCAAATGGACAGACCATGGCGCACATACCGCAGGCGATGCATTTGTGCGCATCGATCAGCACGATCTCGGGGTAATCACCCCTCCGGTGGATGGCAGCTGTGGGACAGACGGTCATGCATGGTGCCGGACTGCAGTGGCGGCACTTGTTGGGGAAGGCGGTGTTTAGCAGCAGGCCTGGCTCAGCATGGATGCGGGGTTTGGGCGCAGGCGACTCGAACACCGCGAGGAAGAGGTTTTTAGTCTGTGAGTGGGCGACTGCGCAGGCGATCTCGCACTGTTTGCAGCCCACGCAGCGCTCAGGATGAACGAAAACGGTTTTCATAGACACGCCTCCTTAAAGGGCTGGCTCGAGTGGACATCAAGATTTATCCTGTACTTCACCTCCTTGGCTGAGACCCTGTACATAAAAGCATTTTGGGTGATTCGCCGATGGCGGCAGTGTCAGGGCCGGCTCGTTCATGCATGCGCGATGATTGCCCCCTCCGTCTGGGGAAGTCGGCTTACTTATCGTTACGGCGAATGCCAGGACATCTCACTATTCAGTTGAATGCTGAATTGGATTGAAGGATATCAACGCTCTCTAAGCATTTATATTAGCAAATCCACACCGGCGATCCAAGTAAGGAACGTCATCCCTGCAATGGAAATTTGTCATATAGCCCACACCCGCTCTCGATCAGCTCCACCAGCCGGTGGGCAAAGCGGGCAGCCGGCGCGCCGTCGATTACATCGTGGTCGAACACCACCGTCAGGGTGAGCGGGCCGCGCAGGCCCTGCTCGATTTGTTTCTGGAGCCGGGGCCGGGGAACCAGCTCTGGCCTGGTGAAGGGCAGGCGCAGCTTCGTGCAGATGAGCGGGTCCGTTTTATCCATCCTGTTTCAGAATCACATTACATCCTGCTCCCGGCAGGAACACACGCGCAGCTGCCTGATTCCTCTGCCAGCGAAGGCGAGATCACCAACCTGCTGACAGGCCAGGGCTGCTCAACTCCGAAACCCTTCGGGCTGAGCCCTTCAGGGCGAAGCCCGGAGCTGCGAGCTCTTTTCTATTACAGCGTAATTACTTTACTGGCGCGGCGCTGGGCTTCGAGAATATCGGTCATTCCGCCCACGATGCCTGCTTGCACTTGCTCGGTCAGGTTATAATGATTCAGGCAGGTGCTGCACAGCACCAGGCGCACACCCTTAGCTTCCAGTGACTTTAGAGTTTCAATCACCGGCGAGCCCTCCACGACCAGGCGCACGCCTTCGGCATAAAAGCAGATCGCTCCCGGCAGAACGTTATTTTCATCCAACAATTTAATATAGATAGTGATCAGCTTTTGCTGCAAGGCTGGCTCGGCATCCCCCAGGCCATTGCGGGTGATCAGCAGGACAGTCTCAGAATCGGGTACAGACATATCAGCCTCCTGTTCGTTGGTTTATACACCTCTCCTTAGGCGTAATTGCCCAATACAAAACCGCTGCTGGCGCATGCCAGCAGCGGTCCAGAAGGCTGGGAGGTAGTATCAGGGCGTGATACAAACTCCGTCACGCTGAGACTTGCGCAGCAACACCGTCGAGCACAACCCTGCGCTCGCGCGCAGAATTCAGGTGGGTAAGCGGAACCGGATTATCAACAGATTCCTCGAACAAGATTTAATCGAGATCGATCGTGTGAATTGTATCATGCCCGTCGAATGACCTGTACTCCGAGTTAGTCTGATCGTTGTTGAGGTTGCTTCGGTGACTCACCATATCTCATCGGACGACAAACCGCCCTGGTCAAAGAACTTTTGCTGCCGGTAGGCCACCTCCACCCACATGCCAGGCGCGCTGCAGTGGCGCGTTTCGCCGCGTCCGCCATCCCAAAGTGCGAAGTGTGGCGATCCAACCTGGCTTCTGGTCTGCCGTTTTGGTAACGCGGATGGTGATTGCATTCCCGCTGCCGTTGATTTTCGGTCAGCTCAACATCGCATCTGGATCGTCGTTCCTGCCGGCGCCCGCTTTGGTGACGATGATGGTGAGCGTTCATCACAATACGCCGACTGAGAGGAAAATGTGGAGTCAACTTGCTCTGTCGTTCGCCATCATCTACGCGGTCATGTGCTCGCTCACCTATTTCGTCCAGTTGACCTTCATCTAGAATAATTATCCGCCTGTCGCGAAAGAAGCCGTTTTGCCCTTCGCCTTCATCCCTGGCGCGCCGATCTTCGCGCAGGACATGCTGGGCTACGTATTTTTCTGTCTCGCCACCCTTGCGGCGGGACCCGTCTTCACGGGCGGT
>CAYQDF010000076.1:0-15046 GCA_964416175.1 uncultured Anaerolineaceae bacterium | reverse complement strand
AGCCCGCCCCGGATAAATAAGCGCGGATCAACCTGGCGCGGTCTTCGTCTGCGCTGATGATCAGCACCTTCCGCTGTACCATGGGCAGTCATCCAGAGCCTGATCCGTCCGTCCCTGACGCCCGGAAATCACCGTTTCATGTTGGCCAGGGGAGGCAGACCGGCGACTCATTCGTAGCGCAGGGCGTCGACGGGTTGGAGCCTGGCGGCGCGGGTGGCGGGATAGATGCCGAAGAACAGCCCCACCGTCACCGAGAAGAAGGTCGCCAGGAGCACACTGTCCATCCCCACGACCGGCGTGATTGTGCTGCCGCTGAACTGGACTTGCCCCATCAATTGGGCGGCGCCCCAGCCGAAGACGACGCCGATCACTCCGCCGACCAGGCTGAGCACCACCGACTCGACCAGGAACTGGGTCAGGATATCTTTGCGGCGCGCGCCAACCGCCTTGCGCAGGCCGATCTCGTGGGTCCGCTCGGTGACGGTGGTCAGCATGATGTTCATGATCCCAATCCCGCCCACCGCCAGCGAGATGCCGGCAATGCCCCCCAGGAAAAGGGTCAGGGTGTCCGACACCGCCGTGGCTGCGTCGAGCGTTTCCTGCTGGCTCGTCACGGTGAAATCGTCCGCGCCTTCGACGGTCCCGTGCCTCTCTCGCATCAGCAGGGTCGTGTCCGCGACGACCTGATCGACAGCCTCCGTGTTGCTGGCTTTGATCGTGATCTGGCTGATCACGCTGGAGCCCCGGAAACGCGCCCCGCCTACCAGGCGGTACAGGGCTGTGGAGAGCGGGATGAACACCTGGTCATCCTGGTTGAAAAACCCGGTCCCGCCCTTGCTGGCGAGCACGCCGATCACCTTGTAAGGCTGCCCGTTCAGACGTATCTTCTGCCCGACGACCCCCCCGGTGCCGCCGAACAAGGCCTCCGCGACGTCGCTGCCCAGCACGGCAACCAGGGAGCGGGCTTTCTGGTCGTCCTCGGAGATGAACACCCCGTCCTCCAGGGTGAGGGAGCTCACCGATTCGTAGCTGGGTGTGACGCCAAGCAGGCGCGTCCGGGTGTTCTGGCTCTGGTAGGCCGCCTGGACCATGTTGCTCGTCTGCGCGGAAACTGCCACCACTTCCGGGAGCGCGGCAAGGGCCTCCGCGTCGTCGAGGGTCAGCGTGCCGGCCGAGCCGGCGGCGGTCTGCAGCCCGGCTTCGCTGGTGCTGCCTGGGGTGACGTAGACCAGGTTCGTGCCGATGCTCTCGATGCGGGAGGTGATCGATGCTTCGGCCCCCCGCCCGATGGATAGCATCGCGATCACCGCCGCCACGCCGATGACGATCCCCAGGACGGTCAGGATCGAGCGCATCTTGTTCGCGCTCAGGCTCTCGAGGGCCTCGATGAGCAGTCGGTAGAATTTCATGGCGTACTCCTTAGAGAGCAGGGGAATAGGTGAAAGGGGGTAATGATTCCACTCCCTGATCCTCTATCCCCTGTTTTCGATCAATCCGTCTCGCAGCCGGATCACCCGCTGCGCGTGAGACGCGATCGCCGGATCGTGGGTGACGATCACCAGGGTCAGGCCGCGATCCTCATTCAGCTGGAGGAGCAGGCGTATGATCTCGGCGCCGGTCTGCGAATCCAGGTTGCCGGTGGGTTCGTCGGCCAGGATCAGGTCGGGTTTGTTGATCAGCGCCCGGGCGATCGCTACGCGCTGCTGCTCCCCGCCGGAGAGCTCCGTGGGTCGGTGGTCCATCCGGTCCCCCAGCCCCACCGCCTCCAGGATGGCTGCGGCGCGCTGGTGATGCTCTTTTTGAGATGCGCCTCCGTTGTACATGAGCGGCAGCTCCACGTTGCGGAGGACCGATATCCGCGGGAGCAGGTTGAACTGCTGGAAGACAAACCCGACCTTTCGGTTGCGGATTTCGGCAAGCTCGTCCTCGTCCATCCCGGCGATGTCCCTGCCGTCCAGGGAGTAGCGCCCGCTGGTTGGGAGGTCCAGGCAGCCGAGGATGTGCATCAGGGTGCTCTTGCCCGATCCCGACTGCCCCATGATAGCGACCACTTCCCCGCGGGCGATTTCGAACGACACGCCGCGCAGCGCAGGCACCTCCACGCTCCCCAGCCGGTAAGTCTTGGTCAGGTCCTGTACTTCGATCATCTCACGGCTCCGTGTCGGGGGCGATAGGCGCGCTCGGCTCCGGCAGGTCTTCATCGAGGATCGTGATCTGGCTGGCATTGATCTCACCCTCAGATTCCTGTTCGCCAATGACCGTGATGCGTGTCCCCGGCTGCAAATCAGAGACCTCGCCGGGTACGGAGCGAACGATCCGGGTCGATTCGGAGAGCCTGACATCCGTGACGTCCTGGGCTGTGCTGATCGTAACGACGTTCTCTTCGACCGCCTTGACCACCCCGATCGTGCCACCACTCCGGATTGCGCCGGGTAGCTGGAAGCCAGGCGATCCCTCCCCTGGCAGAGTCTGCTCGAATCCCGGGAACTGGCCGTCGCTCTCCAAGCCGCGCGCGGCTATGAAACTGGCCCTTGCCTGGCTCGCCCGGCTGGACTCATACGCCATTCCGCCCCAAAAGCCGCCGGCGGCGATCAGCGTGGCAAGCAGAAATGCTCCTGCGATTACAACGATTTTCTTCATTGTTGCACCTCTATCCATGGATCTCACGGCACGCCCGCCGGCGGCCCACCGCCGAATCCCTCCTCTACGATGAACCCGCTTGCCGGGACCTCAAAACCGCCGCCGGCTGACGTCGATGCCGAAGTGGAGCCGACCAGCACCAGGGTATCACCCTCCCGCAGCTGGTCGCTGATCACTTCGCTGACCGAATCCCCGCTCAGGCCGACCGTCACGGGGATGGTGATCTGCTGGCCTTCGAACAACACGGTGACCATCTGCTGCCCGCCTGTCGTGCGGATCGCCCTGTTCGGGACGACGAGCACGTTCGCGACCTGATCAACAATGATGGTCACAGCAGCTGTCATGCCGGTGAGGATGTCCTCGTCCGCATCGGTGAGGCGGACGGTGACCGGATAGTTAACCACGCCCTGCGAGACCGTACCGACCATCCCGATCTCGGCCACTACGCCGGTATATTCCCGGTCGGGGATCGCGTCGAATTCGAGGGTGGCAGCCTGCCCCACCTCGAGGCTGGCGAGGTCGTATTCGGAGATCTGCAGGTCGACGTATATTGAAGACAGGTCGTCGATGCGGAATGCGGCATCGCCCGCGCTGACCAGGTCGCCCGTTTTGATGTACACCTCGGTGATCACCCCATCGAAGGGCGCGCGCAGCCAGGCGCGGTCCAGGAAGGCCTGGGCAGAATCGACCGCCGCCTGCGCCGCGGCGATGTCCTCTGCGCTCGGCCCGTCCTTCAGCCGCTCATAGTCGCGCTGCGCGTCCGCCAGGGTCGCCTCTGCCAGGGCGATGGCCGCCTCGCTGGTGCCGTTCTTGAGGCTGTCCCAAGCTGCCTGCGCAGCCTCGAGGTTCGCCTGCGCGACCGCCAGTGCTGCGTCTGCCTGGGCTATCTCGGCTTCCGTATAACCGAGCAGGTACCAGTTGTAGGTGGCGTACGCCTCTTCCATCTGTTGCTTCGCCGCCACCAGGTTGTTCAGGGCACGGACGCGGGCCGGGTTGGTCAGCTTATTGGTCGCGTACTTGTTGTATTCCTGGAGCGCCTTTTTGTACGCTGCTTTTGCCAGCAGGTAGTCCGTTTCCGCTTTCTCGACGACCAGTTCATCGGTTGTGTGTGGATAGTTCATCCTCTCGCGAGCCGCCAGAGCATCTTCGTATGCTTCCTGCGCATCAACCAGAGCGAGCTGCGCCTGGCTGGCTTCTTCCGCCGCGGCCAGCTTTAGGTTGTCCAGTGCTTCCTGCGCGTCTTCGACTGTCTGGAGCGCCTGGGCCTGCTGGAGAGTCGAGTTCAGCAGGTCGTCCAGGGCCTGCTGGGCGTCGATCAAGTCCTGCCTGGCCTGGATCATCTCGTTCGAGAGCGAATCCGGATCCAGCGCAGCCAGGAGATCGCCCTCCTCGACCAGGTCTCCCGGCTGGAGGGAGACCTCCTCGACCTTGCCGGGCGTCTGCCAGGTAATGGTCGCGGTCTGCCCGGAACGGACGTTGCCGGTCGCGCTCAATGTGGCGGTCACAGTCCCGACTTCGACTGTCGCGGTCTGCAGGTCGGTCGCGTTGGAAGTCTGGCTACCGGCGTAAGCCCGGTAACCAAAAAACCCGGCAATCAGGGCGACGGCCAGGAGGATGGGAATTAAATAGCGTTTCTTTTTCACCTTGCACCTCCGCGAGAGATCATCGGAAATACACTCCCAAATCCAATCATCTTTTCTCCTCCAATTCCTGGGAGGCCGGTCCGCCTCCCGGTTCTTGCCCGTGTCATTGTCTCTCGGCCTCTGGATGGCAGTATAAGGACGACCTGTTCAGGAATTGTTAAGATCTGATTTGGATCTTGTTTGGATTCAAGGTGCGATAAAATTCCCATACAATGAAGAGAATCACCCGCCTCTTCCCTCTGCCCCCCGAAGAGTTGCAGCTCGAAGGTGCCTATCTGGCGCACGGACTGCGCGATCGCAGCGCGGCGTTGGGCAAAGTCTTCATCTACTCGAACTTCGTCACCAGCCTGGACGGGCGCATCGCCATCCCCCACCCGACTCGCCCCGGTTTGATGGTGCCGAAGAGCACCGCCAACGACCGCGACTGGCGCCTGTTCCAGGAGCTGGCCGCCCAGGCAGACCTGATCCTGACTACCGGGCGCTACCTGAGAGACTGGGCGGATGGGCGGGCGCAGGAGATCCTGCGCGTGGACGACCCGCAGTTCGCCGACCTGAAGGCGTGGCGCCTCGAACGAGGCCTCTCCCCGCAACCCGACCTGGCGATCCTTAGCGGAGGCCTGGATTTCCCCATCCCGGATGTGCTGACTGCTGGCGGGCGGAAGGCAGTCGTGTTCACGAGCGGCTCTCCCGACCTGGAGCGTTCCCGGGAGATCGAAGTGAAGGCAGGACCGGTGATCGTGGCGGGCGAGAAAGGTGTGGAAGGCGCCAGGATGGTCGAGCACATCCGGCAGCTCGGCTACCGGACGGTCTACTCGGCCGCCGGTCCAAAGGTGCTATACCTGCTGCTCAGCGGCGGCGTCCTGGACCGGCTGTACCTGACCTTTGCCAGCCGCCTGCTGGGAGGGAGGACCTTCGCCACCATCGTGGACGGGGACCTGCTCGAGCCAGCCGTCGGCATGCAGCTCACCGCTCTGTATTACGATCCTCATGGGCTCGAGGGGCTGGGGCAGATTTTCGCCTGCTACGATATCCCCTGACCCGCATCCGCCGGCCTTGTACCGGCGACCCTGGAGCCTGCAGCCCGCCCCCCTCCGGCTCGCAGCCTGCCCCCCGTATCCGCCGGCCTAGCGCCTGGAACCCTCCAGCCTGCAGCCCGCACCCCCCGTATCAGCGGGCCTTGTGCCCGCATTTTTATCTCCCAGCCGGAGAAATTCTCGTCAAGTCCACACGCGGAGACGGGCCTGGCCAGGATCGGGAACCTGATATACTCTTTCACGCCCTGAATCAGACCAGTACAGTCAAATTTATCAATATTTTGGATTGGAGGAAACCATGGAAAACGACGATCGCCCCATCGGATGGGTGCTCAGCCGGAGAGAAGCGCTGGCGCTCTTGGGCACAGCCGGCGCAGCGTTCCTGGCTGCCTGCGCAGGACTGGCAGAGACGGACCAGACAACAGAGGAGCCTGCGTCGACTCCCTCGGTCGTCACGACCCAGGGGGCTGCTCAGGCGACCAGCGAAACCTTACCCGCCTGTGTCGTACGCCCCGAAATGACCGAGGGGCCGTATTACGTGGACGCGGACCTGAACCGCTCGGATATCCGCTCCGATCCCTCAACGGGCGAGGTGAAAGACGGCGCCCTGCTGGCTCTTACCTTCCTCGTCTCCCAGGTCGGGGAGAGCGGCTGCACTCCGCTCGAGGGCGCAAAGGTAGAGATCTGGCACTGCGACGCCGCAGGAGTCTACTCGGGCGTGACCGACCCGGGCTTCGACACGACAGGGCAGAAGTTCCTGCGCGGCTACCAGGCGACCGGCGCGGACGGGAAGGCTGCGTTCGTCACGATCTACCCCGGCTGGTACTCGGGACGCACCGTCCACATCCACTTCAAGATACGCCACGACGGGACAGACCAGAGCCGGGAGTTCACCTCGCAGCTCTTCTTCGACGACGCCTTCACCGACCAGGTCTACACCCAGGAACCTTACGCCAGCAGAGGGCCGCGCAACACCCTGAACAGCACAGACAGGATCTACGACGACCGGCTTCTGCTCGCAGTCGCTCAGACGGACCGGGGCTACGCCGCGACCTTGGCTATCGGGATGGAGATGGCCTGAAACGTTCGTCGGCGCACCCGGGAGCACGCCGCATTTCGCCTGTCATCCTTCCCGCGTGCCGCCGCGCCTGTTTTATCTCTCGTGCCACCGCAGGAGCGGTAGCGCGCGATTCACCTGCCGAGCTTTAATCCCTATCGATATTGCAAACACCAGATTGTTGACACCTGAAATTTCGATCATATACTACTCAATGAAATAACCGTTGGGGGCAGGCGTCGTTCGAGAGGAGGGGTCCATGAACGGGAGAGGCAGATTTTTTCTTCCCAGCCGCCGCGCGTCTTCAGGCTGGTTGATTTCTTTTGTGCTGGCGCTGTTCGTGTCCGGTTGCAGCCAGAATGTAATAAAGACCGTGGTGGTAACACAATTTATCGACAGGGAGGAAGCCACGCAGGCTGCGGCCACACGGGTCATCAGTCCGGCTGCCACGCCCACCCCGAGACCGCCTGAGGAGCAGGATATCCTGTCCCTTGTGGATGCGGGATCTATCCAGGTCGAAGTCCGGGGAAGTTCTATCGACGAAGTGGGCCTCAACCTGCGCCGCCTGGAAGACGAAGATATCTCCGTCTTAATCCCGGCGGGGACCTTCTTCGTTTCCGGGGACTCGTCAGCTCAAAACATGGTCTCCCGCCGTCCGATCCAGGTCACCCTAACGGATAATGCCTGGCGCCAGATACAGGTGCCGGCAGCCTGTGCAAACATGGAATTGAGCGTGCCGCACGAAGGCACCGCTTTCTCGATCCAGTCGTCTCCGAGCCAGTTCGAGCTGGAGTTGTTGATGGCCGAATTAGAAAAGGCCGGACTGGATTACATCGTCGAACAGGCAGCTATCTGGATCGTCACTGACGATGCCACTTATGCCGACCTGGGAACGCTCGTTGGGGGATTCGGTTTTGGTTCGCGCCTCATCCTGGAAGCGGATGCTGCGCGGGCGATGAAAGCGGTCGATGAAGCCGGGATCGATATCACCCGCAAGGCGATATGGGCAGATCGGGATCATATCCTGGCCGCCGTCGACGAGCCTGAACTCGCCGCCTGGCTTCAAGATCGGGAGAACCAGGTCTCTCCTCCCCTCGTGGAAGGCGCAGAGGACGAGCTCGGACTGGTTGTCTCGTATGGTGAACCGTTGTACCGAGTGGCTTATTCACCCCTCGGGGATAAGATCGCCGCCACGACCTGCCAGATCGCTGACCATCAATGCGCCGGGGGTTCTGTGCACATCTGGGATGCACAGACCGGTGAAAAACTCATCGAGTTGAGCGGTCACACCGAGGGACCGTTCGGGTTGGCCTGGTCTGCCGATGGTGAAAAACTGGCCTCCGGTGCCTGCCGGGAAAGAAACGAGGCGCACAACTGCCTATCCAGCGAGATTATGATCTGGGATGTATCCAGCGGTCAAAGGATAAATTCCATCCTCGCAGGGAGCAGCTGGTTGGAGGACCTGGTCTTCACCATCGATGGGACCAGGCTGGCGGCATCGCAGTGCCTCGATCCGGGGGACACGTTCTTCAGCTGTGGCACGAGCGAGATCTTCTTGTGGGAGGTGGCATCTGGCCAGGTGTTGAAGTCCTTCGGCAATTCCCCGTATCGGTTCACACTGGCATACGCGCCGAACGCGGATATCGCCGCAGTAGTCAACGATGACAAAATCGCTATCTGGGATATTGCCGCGAGCTCCGAAATCCAGACGATCCCCGGCAACTTCGAAGGCGTACAAGAGATAAAATGGTCGCCAGACGGCGATTTTTTTGCTGCCATTGTCAATCTCAACGAAATCTGGGTCTGGGAGGCAGCCTCCGGGCAGATGGTTGGGCAGCATATTTTGGATCCAGAGGCCGGGACCGAGATCACGGACCTCGACTGGGGCCCAGGAGCATCCTTCCTGGCTGCGGCGGCCTGCCACTCGCGGAACGACAACTATGACTGCATTTCGGCGGATGTATACCTGTTTGATACTTCCGCTTTAGGCGCATATTCCCCGGGGGATCCTATCGATTTCGTTCTTCTCTCAGAAATCCAGGAGCTGGCTGCCTGGGATATCGAGATCTCCCCCTCAGGCGACCGGATGGCGGTGATTCTCGATGAGGGCGACGTGCTCCGCATCGTCGACCTGGAAGGCCTCCCCTGAGAGGATTCGCTGGTCGGCATGGGTTAGACGTAAACACCGAACCTAGCCTTCCTCCGGGACGGTGCAGTACCGTTCGCGCAGTTCCCCCTTCTGCACCTTCCCCATGGAGTTTCGCGGTAATTCCTCGACGAAACATACCGCCTTGGGAGCCTTGTATGCCGCCAGTCGCGCGCGGCAGAAGGCAATAATCTCCTCGCTCGCTGCCTCGCAGCCTGGTTTGAGCACGATCACCGCCGTAACGCGCTCCCCCCACTCTGGGTCAGGGCAGCCGACGACGGCGCAAGCGGCGACGACGGGGTGTTCCGCCAGGACCCGTTCGACTTCGGGCGGGTACACG
Source organism: uncultured Anaerolineaceae bacterium (assembly GCA_964416175.1). GTDB lineage: Bacteria > Chloroflexota > Anaerolineae > Anaerolineales > UBA4823 > CAYQDF01. The sequence goes on along the minus strand of CAYQDF010000076.1, from coordinate 6,186 downwards.
TTCAGCCCACCCGAGATGATCAGGTCCCTGGCCCGACCCTTCAGGGTGAAATAGCCGTCCGGCTCGCGCAGCCCCAGATCGCCGGTGCGGAACCAGCCGTCGGGTGTGAACGCGGCGGCGGTCAACTCCGGCTGCCTCCAGTAGCCCTTAAATACATTGGGGCCGCGGATCTGCACCTCGCCGACCTCCCCATCAGGGAGGGGACTCCCCGTCTTGGGATTGACCACCCGCGCTTGAACCCCGGGCAGCGGCAGGCCGACCGAGCCGGCCCGCCGTTCCCCAGCCAGCGGGTTCGAGAGGTTCATCCCGGTCTCTGTCATCCCATACCGCTCGAGGAGGGTCTGCCCGAACACGCGCTGGAAGCCGGTGAACACCTCGGCGGGCAGCCGATCCGAGCCGGAGGTGATAAGGCGCACGCCTCCCAGGTCGAATTCCCCGGCGTCCGGCAGGGCCAGCAGGCGGCGGTGAATGGTGGGCACCGCCATGAAAACCGTGCACCTCCGCTCGACAAGGGCCTGGAGCGTCCGGCGCGGATCGAAACTGCGCATCAGCAGGGTGGCCGCCCCGGCATACAGCGCGCCATGCAGGGCGACGAACAGGCCATGCACATGGAACAGGGGCAAGACGTGCAGCAGCACGTCGTCCGGGCGCCAGCCCCAGGCCGCGTGCAGCGCCGCGGTGTTGGCTGCCAGGTTCCCGTGGGTGATCTCCGCTCCCTTGGGCCGGCCGGTCGTGCCGCTGGTGTAGATGATGGCTGCCGTGGCATCGGGCTGGATGGGCCCTTCATCAACTGGCATGCCTTCAAATCCTGAAAGCAAGGATTCGAACCGCTCTCGCCTGGACGGGTCCAGCGGGATGCATTCTTTCAAGTCCGGGAGTTCTGAGAAGAGAGGACCGGCGCGCGCCGCCTCGGGTTCGGCGGCGAAGAACAGGCTGGCTCCCGAATCCCTCAGGAAATACACCAGCTCGTCCGGAGGGTAAGCCGGGTTAAGGGGCAGGGAGACCGCCCCCAGCCGCAGGGTTGCGAGGTGGAGGTCGATGAACTCCAGACACTTGGGCAGCTGCAGCGCGACCCGGTCGCCGGACTTCAGACCCAGGCTGCGCAGATAGCCCATCCCCGCCCGGACATTCGCTTCCAGATCGGCGTAGGTGACGCGCTGCAGCGGCGGGTCGATGAACTCCAGCGCGACCTTATCAGGGGAGGCTCGGACGTTTTCGGCGAGGGCGGCGATCAGACTCATGTTCTATCAGGCAGCAAGGCTCAGGAACCCTGCCAGGGCGTCCGCCCCAGAGGTGTGGCCCGTGCTGAGAAGCGCCCGCGCCGCCGGCTCCAGCTCCCCGATGTCTCCGGAGGCGATCGCCCCCAGCAGCCGGTGCCAGGGAACGCCAAACTCCCCCTGGGCGGCAGCCGCCAGCCAGGCTGAGGACAGCCGGGTCGTCCGGTTGGATGTGCCCCGGAGGATGGCCGCGCCAATTCTTTGCGCCTGGCGCTCCGGGAAGATCAGCCAGGACGCGCACATCGCCCCCAGCAGGAAATCGTCGCCGGCAGGGGTCAGGCCGCCTCCCAGACCGGCCAGCCGGCTCGCCGCCTGCCGGCATGCCTCGAGGTCATAACGGCGTACGGCGGCGCACAGAATGCGGACCGAACTCTCTGCCGCGCCCAGAAAGCCCTCCGGTAGGGATGGGTGCCCCTTAAAAGGCTCCGGGCGGGATTTTGCTTCGGACCACAGGGGTCCGACGGGCGCCAGACTGCCCTCCGGAGCGTAGGCCTGGAACAAGTCGATGAGGCGGCGGGAATTCCCCGGATGTTTGCCCCAGCGGGCCCTCAGGCGGTCCCACGCCGGTCGCGGGTCCCAAACCTGCGCCTGGCTCGGGTCGATAATCGACCGCCAGTGGCTGGCCTTCCCGGGGAGAGATTGCCTTGAAAGTCCATCGGCTCTGGCGAGTTTTTCCACCAGGATCCCAAACGGTCCCATCGCCTCCGGCGAGGCGACCAGGCCCAGGACCTGTCCGCGTTCGTTTGCCAGGTTCCAGGCGTGCTCGAACAGATGCAACACATGCACCCTCCGGGAAGCCTCCAGCCAGCGGAGCGCCCGGGGAGATACAGCGAGTGTTTTCAACGGCTTCATTACTGACCGCTTCTATCCAAAAGCTCCCACAGCCGGTTGGGCTGAGGGGGATCTCCAGGATCTCCACTCCCGTGTCCGACAGGGCGTCTTCGACGGCCTGCGCGAAGAGCGGCCCGACCGGGATCGCACCGGCCTCACCAGCCCCCTTGACGCCCATCGGATTCAGCGGCGAGGGGGTCTCGTAATGCCCCGTGATCACGCGGGGGACCTCCAGCGCGGTTGGCAGCAGGTAATCCATGAACGAGGCGTTGAGCAGCTGCCCGTTCTCGTCGAAGAAGAGCTGTTCGTAGAAGGCATTTCCCAACCCCTGGGCGACGCCACCCTGGATCTGCCCCTCCAGGATGAGCGGGTTGATCACCCGGCCGCAGTCGTGGACGACGACGTATTTGTGTATCTTCACCTGCAGAGTGTCCCGGTCGACTTCCAGGATCATGGCGTGGACTCCGCTGGCAGTCGCGCCGCGCTCGGGCCCAAAATAATCCGTCGCCTCCAGGCCTGGCTGGGTGCCCGGCCTGACCGCGCCGCGCATTGGGTTCGCCCGCTGGGCGAGTTCTCCGAGGGGGATTGCCCGGTTAGGGACGCCCTTGACCCGGACGGCGCCGTCGACGAGCTCCAGGTCCTCTTCGGCAGCTTCCAGCGCTTCCGCGGCCAGGCGGAGGATTTTCTGGCGCACGGCACGGGCCGCCTCGTTGATGGCGTTCCCGGCAACCACTGCGCCCCGGCTGGCAAAGGTGCCGGCGCCCCAGTGAAACTGGTCCGTGTCGCCCGTGACCACCTCGACATCCCTTACGTCCACTCCGAGCTGCTCCGCCGCAATCTGGGCGTAGGTCGTGAAGTGGCCCTGCCCCTGCGTCCCGACCCCCGTGACCACCGAGACCTTCCCGCTCGCCATCACCTGCACGCGTGCACCCTCGTAAGGACCGATGCCGGTGCCTTCCACGTAGGCCACGACCCCCAGTCCAAGCGAGACGCCTTCTTCACGCTTTTTCGGCTGGATTCCGCTGACGAACTCCCGATAGCCGATCAGCTCCAGCGCCCGGTCCAGCAGCGGCTGGTAGTCCCCGCTGTCGTAGACCAGCGGCGCGAAGTCCTGGTAGATGATCTGGTTGTCGTAGGGGAATGCTTCCGGGGGGATGAAGTTCCGCCGGCGGATCTCCACCCGGTCAACGCCCAGCTCGCGGGCTGCAATGTCGAGCAGGCGTTCGATCACGAACACGCCGTGCTGCCGCCCTGCCCCGCGGTAAGGGGTGACGATGGGCTTATTGGTGAACACCGCCCGGAACTCGGAGTAATAATTGGGGATGTGGTACGGGCCGAGCAGAGTACATTGGGTATTGATGGGGACAGTCAGCCCATAGGGGACGTAGGCCCCGGCGTCGTGGATGAACTCGTCCCGCACCCCGAGGATGATCCCCTCGGCAGTGAGGGCGATCTCGGATTCGTGAGCCTGGCTGCGCTCCTGCGTGGTGGCGACGAAGTTCTCAGCCCGGTCCTCGATCCACTTGACCGGTCGGTCGAGCTGGATGGCAGCCCACGGCACCAGGACCTCTTCCGGGTAAAACATCATGATCTTGGGCCCAAAACCGCCGCCGATGAAGGGCGCGATCACACGCACCTGGTTCTCCGAGAGGCTCAACATGTCCGCCAGGCCGTTGCGGATCGGGATCGGCGCCTGCGTGGTGTCCCAAACGGTCAGCCTGCCGCTCAGGCGGTCCCATTGAGCCACGATGCCGCGGTTCTCAATGGCAGCTGCGGTGCCGCGATCGTAAGTGAAATGGCGTCTGACGACCAGGTGGGCCTGCCGCGCCGCACGGGCGTAATCCCCTTTCACCTGGATCAGGTGGGCGGCAAGATTGGTCCCCAGGTCGTCGTGCACCAGCGGCGAGCCAGGGAGCAGGCCTTTTTCCAGGTCGACCACGGCTTCGAGCGGCTCGTAATCCACCCGCACCCCGTCCAGGGCATCCTCGGCAAGGTAACGACTTTCGGCGATCACCATCGCCACCGGTTCTCCGGCAAAGCGCACCTTATCCTTCGCCAGTGGCACCTGTGTCCGCTCGTTGAACACAATGCCCTCGATGGGCGGGGGCGAGACCAACAGCGGTCCCGCGCGCCAGTAATCTCCAAGGTCGGCGGCGGTGTACACCGCCAGTACACCCGGCCGCCTCCGGGCTTCGACCGCATCGATGTCCAATATCCTGGCGTGCGCGTACGGGCTGCGCAGGAACGCCGCGTGAACCATGCCGGGCAGGTGCACGTCGTCGACGAAGAGCCCCCTGCCCGTGAGCAGCCGGGGGTCTTCGTTGCGCCGAACGGGTTTTCCGAAGAAGCGGGCGTCCATCGGGGTCAGTCTTCCAGGAAGGCGACCGCCCGGCAGAAGGCAGCTTCGCCTCCCTTGAACTTCCAGGGGAAGACACCCAGCGTCAGCCGCCGGTTGTGCAGCTCGGGTTCTCCGATGTCTCCCCCCAGGTTCTCGACGTGCATGCAGTTGTGCGGGAAGAGGGCGTTGTGGGTCAGCTGGTACGCCGACTCCGGGAAGAGCTCGTCGATCCGGTCCGCGCCGTACCTGGCTTCACACTTTTCGCGCACCTTTTTCCAGTGCTCGAGCCCGCCTTTGCCAAGGAAGCGCCCGATCGGCAGGTTCATGGGATGATCCGTTGAGATCATATCCACGCCCCAGATGTGGATCTTCTTCTCCAGCAGCCAGGGGACCAGGTCGAAGTGCGGTCCCGGGTGGCGGTGGATGTATTTCTCCTCGTCCGGTTCCGCTCCGAACTGGGCGTACCGGTGCCAGCCGGTGTGGATGAGCAGGATGTCGCCTGGGCGCACCTCAGCCCGCTCTTCGATCATCTGCGGAGTGAAGAGGGCAAGCTCGTCCATCTCGTCGCTCAGGTCAACGATCACCCCGGGGCCGTAGAGCCAGTCGATGGGCACTTCGTCGATCGTCATCCCGCCGGTCACGAAATGGCGCGGCGCGTCCAGATGTGTCCCCATGTGGTTGGAGGTCTGGATGTACTGGGCGTTCACGCCGTGCTCGGCCTTGCGCTTGATGTACTTCACTTCGAAGGGCGGATAGAAAGGCCAGAAGGATACATCCTGATTCAGAGGTTGGGAAAGGTCATAGATTCTCACGGCTTTCTCCTTGCGTAGGTCTTCGTTCACTCGTCAGGCATCCTCTCTACCAGGGCCTGCCCCGAGCTTGCCCTGAGCTGGTCGAAGGGCTTGCCCTGAGCCGGTCGAAGGGCCTGCCCTAGGCCTGTTGAGACGTCTGCCGAGGGGGCAGGCGCACACTTCTAAAGATACTGATCTGCGAACGCCCGCAGGGCTTGCTCGAAGATCGTCAAGGGCGGTCTCACCAGCCCCGCCCCGACCTGCCCGATGCCAGCCCTCTTGTGGGCGATGCCGGTGTTGATCCGCGGCGTGACTCCCAGCTCCACCACCCTGCGGATGTCGATGCCGGTGGGAGTCCCCCGAAAGTCCAGGGCCGGGATGGTGAAATGGGTATGCTCGGCGACTGTGATCTCGTACATTTCGAGGGTGGCGTTGAGGGCGTCCCGCGGCGCGCCGCCGATGAACGACACGATGGCGGGCGCGGCTGCCATGGCGAACGCGCCGATCCCGGCAGTCTCGGTGATCGTGCTGTCGCCGATGTCGGGGTTGGCGTCCGCGCTCGAGAAGCCGGGGAAATACAACCCTGAGGGGATTTCTGCGGGGGCCGTGAACCACCGCTCGCCGAGCCCACTTACCCGCAGGCCAAAATCCGTTCCATTGCGCGCCATTGCGGTCACCAGCGTGCTCCCCTCCACACCGTGGGCGGCGTCGCACATGACCTTGCAGGCAGCCATGACCGGGTTGAGGACGCTTAGCGGGTTCTCCCCGATGAAGCGGAGCGCCTCGGCCCGAGCGCCAGCGTCCTTGTGGTTGCCTGCGATCCACGGCGCGAGCTGCTTCAGGAAGAGCAAAGAACCGGCCTTGTTCCGGTTGTGCCCTTCGTCCCCCATGTGCAGGGCTTCGGCAAGCAGGGCCCGCAGATCGATAGGCGCATGGCTTTCCCGAGCAG
>CAYQDF010000075.1:0-15122 GCA_964416175.1 uncultured Anaerolineaceae bacterium | reverse complement strand
CACTGGAGAGGAAGAAATTCACGCTTGAGGGAAAGGAGGCCAAACTGGGACGACCGACCATTAATAACCTATCGAGAATCATTCATCCTTATCCGCCATTGATAAGACTCGCACGGAGGTCAAAATGACTGAAATGGTTGCCCCAACCGAGGGGGGTGAACGCAAGCTCTACGCCCGAAAGAGTTCGGGCCTGATCCGCACCATCGGCGTCTTCGGCGCCATGGTATTCGGGGTGCATTGCATCAGCCTGTCATCATCCGGCCTGATCCCCTACTCATGGATCGCCGGTGTCTGGCCCGGCAGCAGCATTATCGGGGTGTTGACCGTGGCAGCGATCTTCTGCCTCTTCCACGCGTACACCTACGCCACGATCGGCGCTACGATGCCCCGCTCGGCAGCGGATTACACCCTCGCCAGCCGGGTGCTTAGCCCACCCCTTGCCTTCGCCGCCAGCTGGACCCTGGTGATCTTCAGCGCCATGGTCGCCGGTGCTCTGATCGCCTGGATCCCTTACGTCGCTCTGCCGACCCTGACGCGCTCTATGGGCATTATCTTCAACAACCCCGGCCTGACCAGCTTCGCGGATTGGTCCGCCGGCTCGACCGGCATCGTTGTCATCGGGACGATCTGTGCGGTGATCACCTTCATCACTATGATCCTCCCCACGCGCACCATCGTCCGCATCCTGGAGATAGGCTTCTTCCTGGGGCTCCTGGCCTGGGCGATCCTCTATTTCCAGCTGGGCACAGCTGGCAGCGATGCTTTTCCAGCCGCCTGGAACCGCTTCATGGGTGCAGGCAGTTTCGAGGGCCGCATCGACCTCGCCAAGCAATACGGCATGGAGCTCAATCCGAACGTGGCGGTCATGACGCTGGCCGGCCTGATCATGGGCTTCTGGGTCTTCTATGGTTACTACATTCCAACTTTCTTCGCCGGTGAGGTCAAGCAGGCTGAAAAGACCCTCCTGGCAGGCAGCTGGGCGTCGCTGATCGTGACCTGGGCGATCTTCGTCTTGGGCGCTCTCCTCTTGCAACGCCTGGTGCCGCTGGAATGGATCGCGGCCGAATCCTACTTGAGCCAGAGCCCAGAAGCCATCGAGGCGGGTGTCACTGCGATGCCGTACATCACCTTCTATGCAGCGGTGGTCAGCCCAAGCTTCCCCCTCGTCCTGATCGTGGCAATTGCCTGGGTGTACACGCTGATCAACCTGGCGCAGACTTACTTCTTTTACTGCAGCCGGATCATCTTCGCCTGGTCCTTCGACCGGCTGATCCCGGAGTTCGTCTCATGGGTGCACCCACGGCTGCACAGCCCGATCTGGGCGATCCTGATCATTTCGATCATCGCCGAGATTGGGATCATCGATTCGTCAGGGCTCCTCTGGCCGGGCGGCGTGATGGGGGCGCAGCTCAACTTCGTTTTCTTTGCCGTCGTCACAATGTTCGTCCCCGTGATCTCCATGACCTTCTTCCCCTACTTGCGGAAGGATCTCTTTGAGAACGCCAGTGAAATGGTCCGCCGCAAAGTCGGCTCGATCCCCGTCATAACGATCGTGGGCCTGATCACGCTGGCGTACATGACCTGGATGGTGGTGGCTTCCTTCGTCTTCCCGGCAGTGGGTGGAGGGATCAACGCCACCAAGCTGGGGGTCCTGGCGGGGTTGATCATTACCGGTCTGCTCGTCTTTTACGGGGCGCGGGCATATCGGCTGCGGAAGGAAGGGATCGATATCGGTTGGACTTTCAAGTCGGTCCCGCCTGTATAAACATCCGTGTAAATCGCAAATCGTTTCAGGGAGGAGCCGGATGGTTCCTCCCTGAACTTGCCCCACCTGAAATCACCAGCCTCCAGGATTAATACGCATGTTCTTCAGAAAAAAACAAAAAGGAAACGATCAGCTGACTCGCATCCTCTATGCATCGGATTTTCATGGCTCCGAAGCCTCCTTCCGAAAATATCTCTCCGCCGCACTGCAGTACAAAGCCGACGTACTCCTCACCGGCGGCGACCTGACCGGGAAGGCAATGATCCCGATCGTTCATCAGGGAAGTGGACGCTACGTCGGGCACCTCTTTGGCCGCAAGGAAGAACCAACAACCCCCGAGGCGCTCGAGAAACTCAAACAGACCATCCGGAATGTCGGCTTCTACCCGATCGTTCTGGAGCCGGACGAGGCCGCCGAACTGGAGGCGGACAGCCAGAAGATGGGTGCCCGCTTCGAGCAGGAGATGTGCGCCCGGATCAAAGAATGGCTGGTCTTGTTCACCGAAAAACTCGCCTCCCAGGGCGTGCACCTGTATTTCCTGCCAGGCAACGACGACCTGTTCTCGATCGATACAGTGATCGCAGAATTCGAAGATTCCAACGTGCACAACCCGGACCGAAAGCGCTATTGGATCGACGAGCACCACGAATTGGTGGGGCTGTCTTACGCCAATATGACCCCATGGAAGTGCAACCGGGACATTGAAGAAGCGGACCTGGCCCGGCTTCTGGACGAGATCGCCGGCATGCTGGAACACCCTGAACGAGCCGTGATGACGATCCACGTCCCTCCCTTCGATTCCGGACTGGATGTCTGTCCCGAATTGGACGAGAAGTTGCAGATCGTCCATCGCGGCGGTCAGGTCCTGATGAAACCGGTGGGCAGCACCTCGGTCAGGGAGATGATTGAGCGCGTCCAACCTTTGCTCACCCTGCACGGACACATCCACGAGTCTCCCGGGCACACACGGATCGGGCGCACGCTTGCTATCAACGCTGGAAGCGAATACGCAGAAGGCATCATGAAGGCCGCGATCATCAACCTGGAAAAGGATCGCGTCAAAGGGCACGTGCTGATCTCAGGGTAATTCCACCGAAGACGGGCGTTTATGGCAAAGTACGGAGAGATTCAGGAAGATTTCTACGCGGAGCGAACTCGCATTTTGGACGCGCTGGCCCTTAAGGGAAACAGCCACATCATCCTGCGCCTGATCGGGGCGCTGGCTTTCCGCACCCACTGTCCACAATATGGCTATATCCAGGAAGCCTTGGGTCGGGTATTCACAGATATCGACTTCGCCTCCTACCACCACTTTTTCAAAGACATCCGCACCTTCTTCAGCGATCTTGGCTATGAAGAAGACAAGATGGTGAGCCGCCTGTTCAGCGAGGTTCGGCTGCTGTTCCATGACCCACAGTTTGGCCGTCACATTGACGTTTTCTTCGATAAGCTCGATTTTTCCCACGTGATCCCCTTGAAAGGCAGGCTGGAAGTGGATTCGCCCACCCTCCCACTTGCCGAGCTCTTCCTGGAAAAAATGCAGATCGCCCAGATCAACGAGAAAGACCTGATCGACACGATCATGGTGCTGCGGGAACACCCAGTTGGGAACACAGATGATGAGACGATCAACTGCGAAGTGGTGTGCAGCCTGTGCGCTTCGGATTGGGGCTTATGGCGCACCGTGACCGGCAACCTGGAGGTCGTCGCCGGATTTCTTGACGCTTATCCGCAGCTCACCGATGAAGACCGACGGGTTGTGGGCGGACGGATCGAAGAACTGCGGTCCCGGATCGATTCCTACCCCAAGACTGCCAGGTGGAAGCTGCGCAGCCGGATCGGCGAACGGGTTAAGTGGTACAAGGACGTCGAGGAACTTGCTGGACGGTGAAAATGAGATCATTTGAAGATTACATCGTTCCATGGGTGCGGACCGCCGCGCCTTACAGCGACCAACACATGGATTTCGCCTGGTCGCACCCGGAAGTGGTGCGCATGATGTCCAACGAAAACCTGATCCCGCCTTCTGAACAGGTGATCGAAGCCGTTGTCGAGGCTGCCAGGCAGGGGAACCTGTACCCCGGTTCAGGGGCGGAGCTGCGGAAGAAGCTCGGTCAGGCCGCCGGCCTGGACGCAGAGAACGTGCTGCTGGGCAACGGATCGACAGACATTATAAACATCGCGATCAACACCTTCCTGGCCCCAGGCGAGGAAGCGATCATCCCATCTCCGACATTCTCGATGTACGCCGCCCGGGTGCGGGTCAACGGCGGCGTCCCGGTGGAGATCCCGCTGGGTCCGCCGCCGGCCTTCGACTGGGATATCGACGCCATCCAGGCAGCGGTCAACGAAAAAACAAAGTTGATCTTCATCTGCACGCCGAACAACCCGACTGGTAATCAGATCCGTGAAGCTGACCTGCGCCGGATCCTGGACCAGGGGATCCCAACATTTATCGATGAAGCATATTACGAGCTGGAAGATCAGCCTCGCTCTATGGCTTTCCTTATAACTGAATATCCTCACGCCATCATCAGCCGTACCATGTCAAAAGCGTTTGGCCTCGCCGGGTTTCGCATCGGCTACGCCCTGGCAGATGCCGGCCTGGTCAGCTATTTAAACCGTGTGCGCATCCCATGGAACGTGAGCCAAATCTCGCTCGCCGCAGCACTGGCGGCGGTGGACGACCTGGAAGATCAACTGCGCAAGCGCGAAAACAACTGCGAGGGTCGGCGGTATCTCTGCGCGGCGATCAACCAGATCCCCGGTCTGAGAGCGTTCCCCTCGGAAGGCAATTTCATCCTGATCGACGCCAGCGCCCTTGGGAGGAGCTCCGAGCAGATCCGGGACGATATCATCCAGCGCGGCATTTTTATCCGGCCGATGTCGCCCCATAACATGAAGCCGGGCTATATTCGCGTGACGGTAGGCACACCGCAGCACAACCGTCACTTTCTCGAAGTACTGCGGGATTACGCAGCCAACGCGCTCGAAGAAAAAGATGGCTGAGATATCGCTGCCCAGAGCCAGATTTCACCCCCACTGGGCGATGGCTGTTTTAACCGCCCCCGACTGGATTTGCAGGGCATCGAGTGTGTATGGATAAGAAGTACATCCTTGCGCACGATACCGGCACGGGAGGGGATAAAGCCGTCCTTACAGACCTGCGCGGCCGGATCATCCATGCAGCCTATCAAGACTACGGGCTGAATTACCCCCATCCCGGATGGGTCGAACAAGATCCGGATGCGCTCTGGCAGACTGTCGCCCAAACGACCCGGCAGGTGATCGTCCGATCCGGCATCGATGCCGGTGAGATCCTCGGCGTCGGCATCTCTGCACAGATGTTCAACCTGCTGCCGATTGATGAACACGGAAGACCAGTCACACCCCTGCTGAGCTGGCTCGATGTGCGCAGTGTCCGCCAGGCAGACGCCCTCCAAAACAGTGACCTGCTTCAGTTCTTGTTTAAACGCACGGGAAACATCCCTACGGCGAAAGATGTGATCCCCAAGGTGCTTTGGCTGAAGGAAGAACGTCCGGACCTCTGGAAGCGGACCTACAAGCTGCTGGACTGCAAAGAATATATCCTCTTCAAACTGACCGGCTTGATCGCCACGGACTGGCACGGAGCATCCGTATACTTCCTCTTCGATCCCCATCGCAAAGACTGGTCGCAGGAAGCCTGCGGTCGCCTGGGGATCCCAATCGAAATGCTCCCCGAGGCCTTTCCCTGTACACACGTGATAGGTGAAGTGACCCCGGAGGCAGCCGAAGCAACCGGCCTGAGCGCCGGCACGCCGGTGGTCATCTGCGCCGGTGACGTGGCTGTGGCGCAGACTGGTTCGGGAGCCAACCGGGACGGAAAAGCCCACCTCTGTGTGGGGACAGCCACCTGGGTGGGGTTATCCACCAGCCGTTTCCGCAACGATCCGGAAAAGCCATTCTGGGCGCTGAGCCACATCGACCCCAGGAAATGGATCATCGCCGGGGAGATGGAGACCGGCGGAGGGGCGCTGATGTGGTTCCGCGATGCTCTATGTGCGCCGGAAGCCCGGCAAGCGCGCGAGACCGGGGCTTCTGCTTACGCCTTGATTAACGAAATGGCTGCCAGCGTTGAGCCCGGATCCGAAGGGCTGCTCTTTGCGCCGTGGCTCTCCGGGGAGCGCGCCCCAATCCTGGATCATTACGCCCGGGGAGCCTGGGTTGGCATCTCGCTGAGCCATACCAAGGCGCACTTTGCCCGGGCGCTCATGGAAGGGGTCGCCTTCCACCTGCGCTGGATCATCGAGGCCCTGGAGCGCCAGGACCTGCCGGTCAGGTCGCTCAACGCCATCGGCGGGGGCGTCACCAGCCTGGTCTGGACGCAGATCATCAGCGACATCATCGGGCGCGAGCTGCGCGTGGTCAGGCACCCCCTGGAAGCCGGCGCGATGGGCGCTGCGTTGACCGTTGCCGTCGGCCTCGGGGTCTATCCAGACGTGGAGGCCATCGACGATCTGATCGAAATCGGTCACGTGGTGCTGCCACAGAACACCTTCCAGGAGCGGTACGCAGCCCTATATGAGCAATACCGGGAGATGTACGCGGCATTGGCCCCTCTTTTCCGCCGCCTGCATGCTGTCCCCTGAGACACGCTTATGAAGGTCATCATCGATCGACCCGCCCTCGCCCGACGCGCCCGGCTGTCGCACATCGCCAGCCTGGGCGGACTGCTGGTCCTGTTGAGCAGCGTGGCGATCTCGCTGTGGCGGCCTTCCTGGACTCTCGTCGCCGGCCTGCTTTTGTTCCTCGGCGGAGCCTCAGCCATGGTCGGCATCTATTTCGCCAATCGCTGGGTAAAAAAACCCCGCCCAGAAGAGGTGCTCGACCAGGCGCTCAAAGGCCTGGATGATCGACACCGCATTTACCACTACAGTTTGCCCTGCGATCACCTGCTGCTCACCTCTGGCGGGATCATTGTCATCGAGACGGTCGGCCTGGAGGGTGAATTCACCTACCGTGAGGGGAGGTGGCGGCAGAAGATGACCCCCGGGAGGGCCATGCGCTTCTTCGTCGAGGAGAGGCTGGGCGATCCGATCGACCGCGCCGAGTCTTGCGCCCGGGCGATCAAAACGCTCCTGGCGCGGGATGTGCCCGAGGCCACAGCGATGGAAGCGCGCGGCATGGTCGTCTTCACCAATCCCTACGCTGAATTGCACGTTGAGAAAGCACCTATCCCGGTGTGCAGGGCGGACAAGGTGCGCGCCCGGCTGCCGAAAGACACGATTAAACTCCCCCAGGAGATCTACCAGCGGGTGCAGAGAAGACTGGACGAGCTGGCAGGGTTGACAATGTAATGCCTCGGCGCATTAAGGAAAATACAAGATCGACTCATTGGGACACGAGAGGGAAGCCAATCGATCGTCAAGAAAGAGAACTTTAAGGCCTGTCCCGTTGGTTTTTTCGACAGTAAAAAGTTGGATGCCTTGTCTGTTCGGGCCTCATTCGACTTTTTCTTTTTACCCAACTGTCATGTACAAGAAATGACATTTGACATTAGGGGAAAAAGGTCAACATCTCTATAATTCGATCATATTATCCCCGTATCATCATACAATATGACCTTTTCGCCGCTTCCCCACAACAAACCTTTGTACGAACAAGTTTGCGAATTGATCGAAACGCGCATCATCGAAGGCGACCTGCGCGTCGGGGATAAGCTGCCTACCGAGAAGGAAATGGCGGAGCAGTACCAGGTCAGCCGGACCGTGATCCGTGAAGCGATGAAGGTATTGAAAGAAAAGGGTTGGATCGAGACTCGAGTTGCCAAAGGCACGTTTGTAGTGGACAACGTCGATGAACGTGTGCGCGCTTCCTTCGATACGGTCGTACGTATGGAAAAAGCCCGAGGTTATCACTGCCTGATTGAGATTCGGCAGATCCTGGAGCCTGAAGTTGCTGCCCTGGTCGCCAGCCGGGCTAACGAGGAGCAGCGAAAAAGATTGCAGCAAGCCATCGACCAGATGGATCGTGCCCTGGAGGGCAAAATTAACATCGAAGAATTCCTGGATGGTGATTTCAGCTTCCACATACTGCTGGCCGAATCAACCGACAATCCCCTTTTCTCGATCATCATCAGCCCGCTGATGAAGCTATTACGCGATCAGCAAGCCTATTATTCATCAATCGTGTGGGGAGGCCCTCATCGATCCCAGGTCAACCATAAGTTGATCATGGCTGCGATTGCGAACCATGATCCTGCTGGTGCACGCCGGCATATGATCGAACACATCCGCCAGGTACGGGAGGACGTCGAGGCATACGATATCTCCGGCGCGAAATACAAACCTGCCAACCCTGTCCTCAAAGATACGGCCAGATAAACCCATGGAAACGAAATTTATCATTCTGATTCTGAACGGTCTAACCCAGGCGGCAATTCTGTTCGTCCTTGGCAGCGGCTTGACATTGGCATTTGGGTTGATGCGCGTGGTCAACCTGAGCCATGGGGCGTTCTACATGCTGGGTGGATATATCGGGTATTCGGTGGTCAAAGCCACGGGGAACTGGCTGCTGGCGCTGGTCGTGGGAGGGCTTTCCATAGCTGTACTTGGCTCCGTCTTCGAGCGGACCATGCTCTCGCGCGTCCGAGGCGGCGATCTGCCTGAAACGCTTCTGACCGTCTCTGTGGCAATGATAATTTCCGACCAGGCTCTGGTCTATTGGCCAAAGATCCCGGTGACGTTGAATGTACCCAGCTATCTGAGCCCACCGATCAATATTCTGGGCCTGACTTACCCTGGATTCCGCTTCGTGATGATGGGTGTCAGCATCTTCATCGCCCTTTCGCTCTGGTTACTTTTGTACAAAACAAAGCTCGGAGCGGCGGTGCGAGCCGGCGTGGATGACCGGGAGACGGCCAGCGCGCTGGGCGTTAACATCAACCTGATGTATTCAGCTGTATTTGTACTCTCAGCGTTTCTGGGAGGAATCGCAGGGGTGCTCGGCGGATCCTATCTTCAACTCAGCCCGGGGGGCGACGCTATCATCCTAATATATTCCCTGGTGGTGATCATTCTGGGGGGTATGGGTAGCCTGGGTGGTGCGGTGGTCAGCTCGCTGATCCTCGGGCAGATCATTTCGTTTGGGCTGGCTTATGCCCCACAATACTCCTATTTCCTGATCTTTATTCCGATGGCGATCGTGTTGTCAATCCGACCACAAGGGTTGTTTGGGAGGAGGCTATGAGGATTGCCCGGCGCGATTATCAAAGGACCATCCTGATCGCAGTGGTCCTGCTGGCGCTGATTTTGCTGCCACTCTACGCCAGCCAATACACGATCACAACTTTCATCCGCATCATCTATTTCGGGTTCCTGGCGGTTTCGACGGGCTTCCTCATCGGTCAGGGAGGTATGATCAGCCTGACCCAGGCGGCTTTCTTTGGGATAGCGGGCTACGGCGTGGGTCTATTCGGTTACGAACGCGGCATCCCGTTTCCGTTGGCGGATGTTCTAGGGATAGTGCTGGTCTTGGTTTTTGCGACGGTCTTTGGATTGATCGCCAACCGCACCCAAAAAATCGTTTTTCTGATGATCACCCTGGCGTTTGGCCAGGTGGTCTTCGCTTTCGCACTCCAGAATACCACTCTGTTGCACGGCTGGTCGGGCATCCGGGGGATCAGGCCATTTGTCCTTTTCGGGATCGATTTTAAAGATACGGGTAATTATTATTGGGCTGCACTGGCGATCTTTGGAGTGGGACAGCTGGTTCTCTGGCGAATTGTGAACTCCCCCTTTGGGCTGGCGCTTAACGGGACACGAGAAAGCTCGAGGCGCATGGCTGCGCTTGGTTATCCCGTCTACTGGATCCGGGTAATCGCATTCTTGATCGCGGCCGTCTATGCCGGTATCGGGGGCATCCTGGCAACCTATAACACCGGAGTGATCACACCCACCACCATGCAACTCAGCCGTACGATCTGGGTCGTGTTGATGGTCATCCTGGGGGGGTCGAGCTATTTCTGGGGTCCCATCGTTGGCACCGTCATCGCGGTCTGGCTGGATGTACTGATCAGCCAGGTCTCCGAACGGTACAACACAGTGATTGGGATCATATTTGTGCTGACAGTATTATTTGCGCCGAATGGGATCTTAGGGTACCTGGATACGATGCGAAAACAGAGTAAATTCCCATTTCTGCATCGGCTCTCTAAGCCTGAGATAGAGCAACCATAGGCGCCAGCAGAAAGGAGGCCATTCAATTCGTTCAATATACTCTGGATCAACACCAAATGATACCCACATCGAATACAAGGAGAAGATGAAATGTCACGAAAATTGTTTCAACTGCTGTCAATGATCATCATGGTTTCCATGCTGCTTGCTGCCTGCGCGCAACCTGGTGCGCCAGAGGGAACCGAGGAGGCACCGCCGGAGACTGCCGGGGAAATAAAGATTGGCTTCATCGGCGCATTCACCGGTGTATTTTCATCTTTCGGAGAAATGCAGAAAGAGGGCGCCGGGCTTGCATTAGAAGAGTTCGACTACGAAGTCGCCGGGAAGAAAATCGTCGTGATCTATGAAGACGACCAGCTGGACAATGAACTGGCGGTGACGAAGGCCAAGAAACTGGTCGAACAGGACAAGGTCGACATCCTGACTGGGCTGGTGTCCGGCGACGAGGGTCTGACGGTAGGCGACTACATGAAAGACAAGAATATCCCGCTTGTCCCGATGTACTCGGCTTCCGAGGACATGACGATGCGTTCGTTCCACCCGATGATCGTCCGTACCACCTGGACGGGAGCCCAATCCCAGGATGTGTTCGGCTACTGGTTAGCCAAGGAAAAGGGTTACAAGAAAATATACCAGATCGGCGAAGACTATTCCTACCCCTGGAACCAGGGCGGCGGGTTTATTCGCGGTTTCTGTCGCGGCGGAGGTGAAGAAGTCAGCAGCGTCTGGTTCCCACCCGGATCGACTTCGGACTTCTCCTCCATGATCGCCTCCATCCCGCTCGATGAGGGCTACGATGCAGTCTACTACAATGGCGCCGGCGGCGATGCGATCAACTTCGTAAAGCAATACGTCGAGTTGGGCATGCTGGATAAAATGGAGCTCATCGGACAATCCAACACTTTCGAGAAACCCGACCTGGATTCAATGCCCAAAGATATCGTTGGCCTCCTATCCGCACACCACATGGCGGATGATCTATCGACGCCTGAATGGATTGCATTCCGGGATAAGTTTGTAGAGCGTTGGGGGCATACACCCTCGGCAGCTTCTGTCTTCGCTTACTCATCCATGCGCATGATCCTGCTCGCCATCGAATCGTTAGATGGCGATGTTTTCGATAAGACCGCGCTGGTTCAGGCGATGCTCGAAGTTGACCAGACTAATGATCCCCGTGGTCCCGTAACCCTGGACCCGAAATATCACGCAGCGATCGGGAATGTCTACATTCGGGAAGTCGCCATGGATGAAAACGGTAATCTGTATAACAAGGGCCTTTTCACGATCAAGAACGTCAGCCAGTTTGGCCCTTACGATCCCAGCCTTTACATGGCACAACCTCCGGATGGGAATACTTACCCGCCTGGCAAATGTTCCGAACTTGCTCCGGAAATGCTGGAGGGCGGCGGTTACGAATTTCTGCCCTTCGGCCAGTAACCTGTAAAGGATTCGCTTAGAAAAGCAGGACTATGGATATGCCCGATCAGATGCACGCTCTCGCGGCAACCTCGATTTCGAAGAGCTTTGGTGGAGTCCACGCAGTACGCTCGACCAATCTGGTTGTGCCAGTGGGCGAGCGGCGTGCTCTGATCGGGCCGAACGGCGCCGGTAAAACGACCCTGTTCAATCTGATCGCCGGGGAAATGCCAGTGGACGAAGGCGTTATCAAGATCTTTGGGGTTGATATCACCAGGAAGTCTGTCCAGGAACGGGCAAAGCTCGGATTGGGCCGGACTTATCAAATTTCAGAGCTGTTCCTGGAGCTGACAGTTGAGGAAAATCTATTCCTGGCGGGGGGAGCTAATCAGGGATTAAATTTCCAATTTATGAAACACTGGCGCAATAATGGCAGTGTGTTGCGTTGGGCACACGCAGTGGCCGAGCAGGTTGGCCTGGCTGATCATCTCAAAAAGAAAGTGTGCGAGATCTCGCATGGCTTACAACGACAGCTCGAACTGGGTATGGCCATCGCCATGCGCCCGCGGTTGATCATGCTCGACGAGCCGGCTGCTGGTCTTTCCCCGAGCGAGCGTGGCATCCTTACCGGCTTGATAAAGAACCTGCCCAGCGAAGTCACCCTGGTCTTGATTGAGCATGACATGGAGGTGGTTCTGGACATCGCGGAGAAAATCACGGTTATGCACCGCGGCTCGATCATTGCCGAAGGAACTCCTTCCGAAATCAAACAAGACCAAAAAGTCCAGGAAGTCTATCTGGGGAGTGCGTATGCCTGAGCCAACCAGCTCCGACTCGCCTGCGAAGCTGTCAATTCTGGAGATGCACACGTATATCGGCGACAGCCACATCTTGCAGGGATGCTCCCTTCACGTAGGCGATGAATGCGTCGCCGTGCTTGGACGGAACGGGATGGGAAAAACGACTCTGCTCCGCTCAATCATGGGGTTGACACCCCCCCGAACCGGCACGATCCGCTTGGATGGCCATGAAATCACCGGTATGAAACCGTACCAAATTGCCAGTCTTGGCCTCGGATATGTGCCGCAAGGGCGGCGTTTGTTCCCTTCGCTGTCCGTCGATGAGCACCTGACACTTACCCATCGCAAGTTGGATGCGATCAACGCCTGGACGCCGGACCGAGTTTATGAGCTCTTCCCCGAGTTGGCCGAGCGGCGTAAACTGAGCGGGGCTCGCCTGAGCGGCGGCGAGCAGCAGATGCTGGCCATCGGCCGCGCCCTGGTGACCAACCCATCCCTCATCCTCCTTGATGAGCCTTCTGAGGGGTTGGCCCCAGTGGCTGTCGACCGGGTGATCGAGACGTGCCACGAACTTCGCCGGGAAGGCATAACCATCCTGCTGGTCGAGCAGAACATTCACGTCGCTGAAGCACTCGCTGACCGGGTCTATATCCTGGTCAGCGGCGTCACTGCCTACGAATCCAAAGCCAGTGAGTTTCTGGAGAATCGAGAGTTACGCCAGAAATATCTGGGGGTCTAGGAGGAAGATCTAATGGAAAAAACCATCGCCATTGTAGGGGCCTTGGACACAAAAGGGCAAGAGTTCGCCTTTTTAAAAGCAGAGATAGAGAAACTCGGCTTCCGGACACTGGTAATCGACGTTGGTGTGTTGGGAGATCCGGCCTTCTCACCGGATGTCAGCCGGGAAGCCGTAGCAAAAGCCGGGGGCGCCGAGCTCAACGAACTGGTGGCGAAGAAAGACCGGGGCGAGGCAATGTCCGTCATGACGCGGGGAGTCGCGGTTGTTGCCAGAGAGCTGTATGACGCCGGCAGAATACATGGGATGATCTCGATGGGCGGTGGAGGCGGCACGGTCATGGCCACCAGTGCTATGCGCGCCTTGCCGATTGGCATCCCCAAGCTGATGGTCTCGACCGTGGCTTCGGGAGATACCAGCGCCTTCGTCGGCACCTCCGATATCACGATGATGCCATCAATTGTCGATGTCGCCGGATTGAATCGCATCAGCCGCACCATCTTCACCAACGCGGCAGGCGCTATCTGTGGCATGGTCGCCTCGGAGGTGGCACTTTCCGGCGAGGAGAAACCGTTGATCGCTGCCACCATGTTTGGCAACACCACCCGTGCTGTTGACCACGCACGCAAGATCATGGAGGACCATAGCTACGAAGTGCTGGTCTTCCACGCCACCGGGACCGGCGGGCGGACCATGGAAGCGTTGATCGAAAGCGGCTATTTTGCAGGCGTGCTCGACATCACCACGACGGAATGGGCCGACGAAGTCTGCGGCGGCGTGCTCAGCGCGGGTCCCCATCGTCTGGAAGCGGCCGCCAAAACCGGCATTCCCCAGGTCGTGACGCCGGCCTGCATCGATATGTGCAACTTCTGGGCGCCGGAGACCGTCCCGGGCAAATACAAGGACCGGCTGTTCTACCAGTGGAATCCGAACGTGACGCTGATGCGCACCAATATCGAGGAAAACCGGCGTATGGGCGAGATTTTCGCCGAAAAACTCAACATGGCTACCGGCCCCGTCAAGGTATTCATCCCCATGGGCGGCTTCTCTGAGATCGACTACCCGGAGAAGCCATTCTGGTGGCCCGAGGCGAACCAGGCGTTTTTGGACGCCTTGCAGGAGAACCTGCGCCCGGATATCCCGGTCGAAATCAGCCAGAAAGACGTCAACGACCCGGAGTTCTCCGGAAAACTCGCCGAACAACTATTGGAATTCTTGAAAGATCGATAAAGGAGATGAAAATGGCTATCCCGCGCAGTGAAATCTTGAAAAAACTGTATTCGAAAGCCGAGTCGGGTCTCCCTATCATCGGCGGAGGCGCCGGCACCGGCATCTCCGCCAAGTGTGAAGAGACCGGCGGCATTGATCTGATCGTGATCTACAATACCGGGCGCTACCGCATGGCTGGCCGGGTTTCGATCACCGGTCTTTTTGCCTATGGCGACGCTAACGCGATCGTGATGGAGATGGCCGGCGAGGTGCTCCCGGTCGTCAAACACACCCCGGTGCTGGCCGGCGTGAACGCCACCGATCCTTTCCGCCTGATGCCTCAGTTCTTGAAGCAGGTCAAGGAAGCCGGCTTCTCCGGCGTGCAGAACTTCCCGACGGTTGGATTGTTCGATGGCGTGATGCGCGCAAACATGGAAGCCACCGGCCTGGGCTACGATAAGGAAGTCGAGATGATCCGGCTGGCACACGAGCTGGATCTGCTCACCACACCCTACTGCTTTAACGAAGACGAAGCCCAGGCTATGGTAAAGGCCGGCGCAGACATGATCGTGGCGCACGTGGGGCTTACTACCGGCGGCACCATCGGCGCGGCGGTGGCGGCAGGTATGGATGAAGCTATCGACACCACCTTGCGGATCGCAGAGGCCTCCCGGAAAATCCGCAAAGACATCCTGGTCATCTGCCATGGCGGACCATTCGACGAGCCAGAAAATGTGGCCGAGGCCCTGAAGCGGATGCCCGGCATCAACGGCTTCTACGGCGCGACCAGCATGGAGCGCCTGCCCGTCGAGCGCGCCATTACAGCCCAGGTAGAGAAATTCACCCAGATGAAAGTCGCTCCGTTTAAAATGTGATACGCGCCCCTAGCGACCCGACACTTTGTAAATTATGCAAATGAAGGCACTTTGAGCGGAACGCAATGTAGTCGAAAAGCGCCTTCGTGAGCATCCTTCGCC
>CAYQDF010000074.1:0-15401 GCA_964416175.1 uncultured Anaerolineaceae bacterium | reverse complement strand
ATGGCGCTGCGCTGGACCGTGGAAACGCTATTTGCTGATTTTAAAGAGCTGATGGGCAGCGATCAGTATCAACTGCATTCTGCCGAAGCGATCATTCGCTTTTGGGCGCTCGGGTTATGTCTGTACCAATATTTGGACAGCTTGCGCCACCGATTGAAGAAAATGTATCAACAAGACTTTACCCTTGGAGAAACGCTCAGTTGGCTACGAGAGCGAAACACTCAGCTTCTGCTGAAGTGGATTTGCCACCAAGTAAACGGTGGGGCAAATGTTCAGCAAATTCTGGAGTTTTCAACTCCTGCTCTGCCCGTTTCATGGGCCAATTGTTAAATCTGCAAAACTACTGTGAATATATTTTTGGCACCATTTGTCAGTAACAATGCGAATTCATAAAAATCGTACGCTGGTTCCATTGCTTGCTATCCAAAAACAGATCGAACTAACGCTGATTTGTCATTATAAATCAGGTGGATGGGGAGGAATTGCCTTTCTATCTACGAATATTTTGTAGAATGGATAACTAGATTTTACTAATCCCAATCCTATCAGAAAGAAATTATTTTTCAAGCATCTTATCTATCATGAACACCAATTGACTTGGGGCACTCGCCTTTTGCTTTTGAATCCAAGTTTTTAAATCCGATTCACTGACAACTATCCGGCGTTCACTCACTCGGAAGTGAGGAATCTCATTGCGTTGAATCAGTGTGTATACCTGACTCTTTGATAAACGTAAATAACGGGCCACTTCGTTCACCGTAAATAATCGAGGCAATTTTGCGTCCATCTCCCTGCTCAACTCCTTTCTCCAGAGTGTGTCATTGGTTTGTTCGTGCTCATCTCCAGTTAAGTTTTCATCAGCTGCATTAGTAGTATTATTCATCGCTTCCTCCTACCATCCCTTTCAATTCTCGAACTGCCGTTGGAAAGTCAACCTCTTTCCATTTCATCCAAAAATCAATCATCGATCCCCCACCACATCCGGCAAAGCAGTGCCAATAATTGCCTTCCCGGTTCACCCCGAAACTTGCATGCTGGTCGTCATGGAAGGGGCAGCGCCCAACCGCTCCGCTTGCCACAGGTCGAAGATCGACAAAGGCGCTGATAAAATCCACAAGCGGCATCGCATTTTTCACCTTCTCGATCACGCTCGATTCGAATATCGCGCCAGATCGTCTGGGAAGGAGCCTTTCCCGCTGTTTCAACTCATAGGACACATATGCGCCAAAAACTGCCTCTGGAACGCACTTGTGAGCCGAGAGAACATATATCTGCTCTCTTACCGTGGGCGCAAGCCACGCTCCATCGCGACGGATAAACGGATATCTCTGTCCGCTCTTCCTGTGAATCCCAAACGGGAGTTTTACGAGGGAACCCGGACCCCCATAGAGCCGGTCTTGTTTAGGGAAAAGCTCGATGCCTTCGATATGATGTACGTTTAAAATCCATTTTCCGAACGCACGCACTTGCTCACCTGCGTGGGGTCGCTCAAAGAATAACCACGAACACCGTGAAGAGACATCCATTGCCACCAAGGAGCGGGCATTCCTGGACACCCTGTACGGATAAACCAGCCGCGATGTTTATGACGTGTGGTTTTTCCTTATTTTATTCCAACCCTCCTTAGCGGCTCCTGCAAAGCCAGAAAACCGCTTTTATACAGCTCCCTGTAAATCCGGTGTCTGCCCTCTTCAGGCAAGTACACATCGACCGCGGGGCGAGCGATCCCGGCCAGGGCCTCTGCTGCTCCGGAAAACACGCCCACTCCCACTCCTGCCAGCAAAGCCGCGCCGAGCAGGGTCGCCTCGGGCATTTCCAGGACCTCGATCGCGCAGCCGGAGACGTCGGCCTTGATCTGCATCCAACCCCGGTTGCGCGTCCCGCCACCGGAAACCGCCAGCTTCTGGATGGGTGTTCCCAGCACTTCCTCCGCCCGGCGGCGGATAAACTCCACTTCGAAAGCCGTCCCCTCGAACACTGCCTTGACCAGCGCCTCCCGCCCGTGGCCCGCTTTTAGCCCCACGAAAGCCGCCCTCACCCGCAGGTCCGCGTGCGGCGAACCGCTGCCGGAGAGATACGGGAAGTACAGGATGCCGGTCGGCTCTGATCCAGCCCCGGCGAGCAGGGACTCCAGCTCACCGTAAGATAAGGCAGGCTCGCCCAGGATACCACGCAGCCACTCGACCGACCCTCCCGAGGCCGAAAGCCCACCCATCCAGTAATGCAATCCACGGACGACGTGGGGACCGTATGCCAGCCCCGAACGGTAATCGCCTTCTCCCAGAGGCCGCGCCGGAAATGCGCCCACCAGCGCCTCCGCCGTGCCCATCGAATCGAAAACCAGTCCGGGATCGACTGCCCCGGCAGCGTACGCCGCGCACACGTGGTCGTGACCGCAGACCGCTACGGGCGTGCCCTCCCTGAGCCCTGTTCCTGCCGCAGCCTCGCGGTGGACCTCGCCCACAGGTTGCCCGCTGGCGCGAAGCTGGGCGAATATCGCTGGAGGTATTTGCAGCGTCGTCAGCCAGTCCGCATCCCAGTCTTTCCTGCCGAGGTCGAAGGCGTACGTGCGGACCGCCAGCGAAGGGTCCGTCGCCATCGTCCCCGCCAGGCGGAACGCCAGGTAGTCGGCGGCGTTCAGCCAGACCGCCCCAGCGAGGGAGGCAGGGTCCTGCTCGCGCAGCCGCAGGAGCTTGGCCAGGCTGCACTTGAAATTGGGACGGATGCCCGTCCGGCAGAAACGCTCCACCGGGTCCCCGGCTCGCAGCAGCAACTCGGCTTGCGGCGTCGCCGCCGGGTCGAACCAGGGGACCATCCCCGTGCGGGGCGCGCCGGTTGCCCGATCGACCAGCAGCCCGCTCTCGGCCATGCTGGCGATGCCGACCCCGTCGATCTCCTCGGGCGGGACACCATCGATCGCCTCCCGCAGGGCAGCCGCAGCCGTCTTCCACACCTCCTGCGGATCGTAGAAAGCCTCCCCAGAGGGCAAGCGGCGCGCCTGCGAACGGCGGCTCGAAACCTTCACCAGCCGCCCATCCTGGCCGAACAATCCGGCTTTGCAGTGCGTGGTGCCGAGGTCGAGGCCGAGCAGGAAAGTCCCCATGATGGAAGGAATTATAATAGGAACTACCCATGGAACATTTTGATCTGCTCATCGTCGGCAGCGGGCCGGCGGGCCTCTCGACCGCCATGCACCTGCTCCGCTCCGACCCCTCCTGGAGCCAGCGCATGCTCCTCCTCGAAAAGGCTGCCCACCCGCGCCCCAAGCTGTGCGGCGGGGGGGTGACCCTCCTCGGCCTGCGCGCCCTCGAGGACCTGGGATTCGAATATCCGCTTCCCATCCCGGGCGCAGAGGTGGACGACGTGCAGCTCGTCTACCGGGGGAGGACCATCCACGTCCGGGAGCGGCCGATGTTCGTCGTTTACCACCGTCCCCAGCTGGACGCATTCCTGGCGGATCAGGCGCGACAACGCGGGGTCATCCTGAAGGAAAACGAGGCTGTGACCAACCTCTCCGTTGATTCCTCTGGCGTTCTGGTTGAGACCAACCAGGAGCGCTACCGGGCGCAGGTAGTGGTCGGGGCCGACGGCAGCAAGGGTCTCACCCGGCGATTGGTGAACGGGCCCGGTTCGAAGGCCAGGGTCGCGCGCTTGCTGGAAGTCCTCTCCCCCGCCGCGGCGGGCGCCCCCCATTTCTCCGAGCGCTACGCCTTGTTCGAATTCTCCCCGGTGCATCAATCCCTCCAGGGCTACTTCTGGGAGTTCCCCTCGTGGGTGGACGGCAGCCCGGTGCTCAATTGCGGGGTGTACGACGCGCGGCTGGTTGAACGGCGGGACCGGGCGGATCTGCCTGGGCTGCTCAAAGCGGGACTTGGTCCATCGAAACTGGCGGAAGCGTCCTCCCGGTTCCAGGGCCACCCGATCCACTGGTTCAGCCCGCGCAGCCGGTTTGCCGCCCCACGCCTGTTGCTCGTCGGCGACGCAGCGGGGGGCGACCCCCTGTTCGGGGAAGGCATCGCCCCAGCCCTTGCTTACGGGAAGCCCGCCGCGATCGCCATCCAGGAGGCTTTTGCCCGCCAGGATTTTTCCTTTCGGAACTACAAGCGCCGCCTGTTCACCTCGGAGGTCGGGCGCTACCTGCTCCTGCGCTGGTGCGTGGCGTGGTGGAGCTACCGTGGCTGCTGGAGCAGCCTGTTCATGAATGTACTGTGGACTATTGGAAACTGGGCCGCCTGGCTCAGATCCCTCTCTCTGACCCAGGCATCCTGAGATGATGAAACCAAACCAGATCCTCCTCACCAACGACGACGGGATCGCCTCTCCCGGGCTGTGGACGGCGGCGAAAGCCCTCTCGCCGCTTGGGTACGTGAACGTGGTCGCCCCGCGCGACCAGTTTTCCGGTGCGGGGCGCAGCCTTCCCTACACCTCTGACGGGCTGATCAGCCAGCAGACCATGAACGTCAATGGGCAGGAATGGACGGTCTACGCTGTCGGTGGGACCCCTGCGCAGGCCGTCCTGCACGCGGTGCTGGAGATCCTGCCCGAAAGACCGGCGCTGGCCGTCTCGGGGATCAATTACGGTGAGAACCTGGGAATAGGGATCACCATCTCAGGCACCGTCGGCGCGGCATTGGAAGCCGCCGCTCTGGGCATCCCCGCCCTGGCAGTCTCCCAGGAAACCGGACGTGAGTACCATTTCACCCATTCTGCGGAGGTGGACTTTTCCGCCGCCGGGTATTTCACCGCTTATTTCGGTCGCCTGCTCATCGAAAAACGTCTGCCGACCGACGTGCATGTGCTCAAAATTGACATTCCGGCAGGCGCAACGCCGGATACCCCCTGGGAGATCACCCGCCTTTCACGGATCACCTATTACGAACCGGTGCCTCCGCAGAGAGATTCATGGGAGCAGCCCGGCATCGTCAGCTACCGTGTGTCAGGCGACCCAGCCGACGACCAGGTCGACTCGGATGTGTATGCAGTGCGCATCAAGCGCATTGTCTCGGTGACCCCGCTCAGCCTGGATTTGACCTCCCGGGTGGAGTTCGCTGAGCTGGAGCGTCTTCTCAGAGGGAATCATTGAATCGCACTGGAAAATCCCGCTCGATCGCCGCCGCCAGGCTCTGGCGCTCAGCTTCCGGGATGAACGCCGCCCGCGCCGCAGCCACCGTCCTCTCCCGCAGCACCGCCAGCGAGATCGCGAACTTTTCACAGGCCAGCCGGTATTCGTCGCTCAGGGTAATCTGTGAGATACTGGGGTCGTCCGTGTTGAGCGTTACGTCCAGGCTGGCGGCCAGCATGCTCCGAATTGGATGATCGTTCAGGGCCGGCACCACCCCGGTCTGGTAGTTGCTCGTAATGCATACCTCGAAGGTCGTCCCACGTTCTCGGGCGAGTGCCACCACCGCCTGGTCTTCCATGACTCGCACGCCGTGCCCGATGCGCTGAGCGTGGAGCATGGTGATCGCCTGGGCGACGTTCCCTGCGCCCCCCCATTCCCCGGCGTGTACGGTGATGTTCAGCCCGGCCTCCCGCGCTTCACGGAAGATCCCTGCGAAGGGAGAAGCAGGGAAACTGGCCTCGTTCCCCGCCAGGTCCAGCCCGACGATCCCCGCATGGCGCCTTTCCACTGCCAGCGAAGCGACTTGAGCTGCCAGTTCGGGGCTTTCGTGCCGGTTGACGCTGGCGATCAGGCGCGTGATCACCCCTGAAGCCGCCTCAGCCTGCCTCGCCCCTTCGATCACCCAATCGATGACTTCGTGGAGGGGGAAGTTTTCCGCCTTGCTCAGGGCAGCCGGCGTGAAGCGCAGCTCCAGATAGCGGATGTTGTCCGCCGCAGCGTCCGCCACCGCTTCCTGGGTGATGCGGGCGATCACGTCGGGCGAGCGGTAGAACCGGCGCAGGGTTGCAAACTTGGCGAGGAAATTTTGGGAAGTGAGCGGGTCGTCGGCGTCGACCTGGACCAGAGGCCGCAGTCGATCTGTCCCCAGCAGGTCGATCCCGTGAGCCCGCGCCACTTCCAGCAGTGTGACCAGACGCAGCGAGCCTTCGAGATGACGGTGCAGCTCCACCTTGGGCAGAGACCGATAAAAATCACCCGCCTCCGGGTCCTCGCCTTTCCTGTAGGGGGGTTGCTCTTCAGGAGCCAACTGGTCAGCGCCGTCCTTTCTGCGCACTACCTTCTTCGCCGCTTGCGCCTGCTCTTGCCCCCGCTCTTCGGCGCCGGCTGGCGGGACTCTTTGACCGGGGCGCGGGAAGCGCTGCTCTCCGCCGCGACGGCCGCTGGTTCGGGAGTTTCACTGCGCTGGGTCGATACCGTCGTGCGGACACTGCTCAAATCCCGCGGCTGATAGGTAAACATGCGCGTCACCACGCCGGTGCGCATGTTGTCGAGCAGCTCGCGGAACATGGCAAACGCCCGATTTTTATACTGGACGAGCGGGTCGCGCTGCGCGTACGCCTCCAATCCTATAGACACCCGCAAAGCTTCCATGTTGGTCAGGTACTCGACCCACAGCTCCGAGATCACCCCCAGCAGCAGCTGGCGGTAGATCTCAGTGAGCGCCTGGCGTCCGAGCTCATCGATCACTGCGATGCGCTCATCTCCTGGGAGCTCTTGCAGCGGGGATCCCCTGATTTCGCCGAAGCGGGCTTCGCCAAACCTGCGCTGCAGACCGCGCTGGGTGGTCTGGTCCAGGTCGCTGGGACGGGTTGGCGCCAGCCGTTCCCATTCGCTGCGCCCCCAGGCGAAACGCATGGCGGCCTGAGCGCCTTGCAGATGGTTGAGTATCTCCTCGGTCAGCTCCTCTGGATCTCGACCATCCAGGAGCCGTGCGGCGGCATAATAGTAGGTCAGCCGTGTCGTCCGGCGCCAGACACGGCGGTGAGTGCGTTTATCGAACATCGCCCGCGATCCCTGCGGCAATTGAATCAACAGGCCGAGCACCTGGACGGGAGTGAGGGGCGCCTCGCCCCTGGAAAGCAGGTTGTCCAGGTCGCGTGCGATCTGCCCGTCGCCATCGCCACTCCCCACCAGGCGCTGCCGCCGGCGTTCGAACCCGGTCTGGAGCGCCGCCAGGATGAGGTTGCTCAGTTCGTCCCAGTCGCCCGGCAGCTGCGCACGGTTAAGGTCCAGCTCCTCATCCAGCCTTCGCTCGACTGCGCCAACCAGGCGTGTGATCGATTGGTCGGCCAGCAGGCTGGTTACATGGGCGCGCAGGATCTCTTCCGCCTCCTCTGGGTCATCTCGCAAAGCGCGCTGCTCCTCCGGCGACAGCTTCAGCGGCAGGTGGATCTGTTCCGAAAGTTCGTCGACGATGCGCCGGGGATCTCTACCGTCCGTTTCGTCCAGGATGGTCCCTTCCAGGAACGTATCGATCGTCTCGAGGCGTTCCTGAAGCTGAGCTTCGAAACGCTCGCGCGCCGCTTCGAGGAGATTCTCGACGCTGGCGAGCAGGTGCTCTTCCTCCGCCTTGAGGCTGTCCTCCGCAAGCCGGAGTAAAGCTTTCCGGGCCGCCTCCCGGCTGATCTCAGCTGGAGGATCGCCGATCCCCGACTTCAGATTGCCCTCCGTGGATGGGTGAGCAAGTACTCCCAGATCCTGCGCTCTGATCTCAGCGCCTTCCTGGCTCAATATATGGCCAACCAGCAGCCGGAGCGGGTAGGAGGGATAGATATAGCCGTTGACGGTCAAGGCTGGCTGGATCTGGTCCAGCCAGGCCAGCAAACGCCACGGACCTTCCGAGTCCTGGAGGGCGTCCGGGACACGCCGGTTGATCTCCGCCTGGAGCATCTCCGTGACATCCTCGCTCAGGTCGTCCTTGGTGAAGATGCGGTTCCTTTGTTCGTAGATCTTGGCGCGCTGGGTGTTCAGCACGTCATCGTACTCAAGGAGGTGCTTGCGGACATCAAAGTTCGCGCCCTCCACGCGCGCCTGGGACTGCTCCACGATCCGCCCGACAAGCCCCATCTCGAGCGGCATTTCGTCATCGATCCGCATGCGCTGCATCAGATTCTCCGCCTGCTGCCCGCCGAACAAGCGCATCAGCTCGTCTTCCATCGAAAGGTAGAACCGCGAGGATCCGGGGTCGCCCTGGCGCGCGGCGCGGCCACGCAGCTGGTTGTCGATGCGCCGCGATTCGTGGCGTTCCGAACCGATCACGTGCAGCCCGCCCAGATCGCGCACGCGCTGCATCTCCTCCATGTACTGGAGGAAATACCTGATCTCCGGCTCATAAATTCCGTAGTCTGCCGGCTCCAGCGCCAGCAAAGCCTGGCGCTTCTCCTCAAGAGTGAGGTCATAGGGTTCGGCAATCCCGCTCCGGCGGAGCACCCGGCTGACCGCCGCCGTGATCTCGTCCGCCAGCTCTCCGCCCAGTTTGATGTCGACGCCGCGCCCCGCCATGTTGGTCGCGATCGTCACCGCCCCAAACGCCCCCGCCCCGGCGATGATCTGGCTCTCCTCGGTGTGCTTGCGGGCGTTGAGCACCTGGTGGGGGATGCCGGCCGCCAGGATATTCGCCAGCCGGGCAGCATCCGCATCCTCCAGCTCGAGAATTCCCAGCAGGCGTTGGAGGTTCTCAGGCGATTCGGGGTTGAATGCCAGCTCCAGTTCGCGCGCCATCCTGCGCATCTCGGGGATCGGCAACTGGTCGAGCGGCGCGTTCAGATATTCCAGTTCGGGGATGGCCCGCCCGTCTTCTTGCCGCCCATGCGCCGCCATCCACGCCTGCCGCAGCAGAGAAACGAGCGCCAGGCGGCGGACCGGCTCGGCACGTAACCGGTTGGAGATGCGCTCGGACAGCTCAACCGAGGTTGTGCCCACCAACACCGGACGCCCCTGCGCGTGGTTGTGCATGATCTCTTTGGTGATGGCCCGCAGCTTGGCCTCCAGCGTACGGTAGACCACGTCTGGATAATCCTTGCGCCGCCAGTAAACCGGTCTCGCCGTGGGATCGCTTTTATATGTGTAATAACTGAATTTATAACCCTTCTCATCCCGGGCTTCGACTTCGATCAGGTCTGTGTCCGGGCGCGAGGCGATGTATTCCAGGTTCGTCGGGATCGCCAGCACTTCGAGGTTGTAGATCTTGTTGAATTCCTCCGCCTCGGTGACTGCTGTTCCGGTCATACCGGCCAGTTTGCGGTACATGCGGAAGTAGTTCTGGATGGTGATCGTGGCATAGGTCACGTTCTCCCGCTGCACCCTGACCCCCTCCTTCGCCTCAACTGCCTGGTGCAGACCATCCGACCAGCGCCGCCCGGGCATCAGCCGCCCGGTGAACTCGTCGATAATGATCACTTTGCCCGCCTGGACCAGATAGTCCTTGTTGCGCTTAAACAGGTGCTGGGCACGGAGCGCCTGTTCCAGATAGCCCATCAAGCGCGCCTGTTCGGGTGTCACGTCCTCCGGGCGCTCCGGGTCGCGCAGCGGCATCCCCAGCAGCTCTTCGACGTGCGCTTCACCGACCTCGGTCAGGGTCACTGTCCGGTCGCGCTCGCTGATCTCGTAGTCTTCCGGGTTGAGCCCTCTCACCACCTGCGCCATGCGCAGGTACCATTCCGTGTCGTCATGAGCTGGCCCGGAGATGATCAGCGGAGTGCGCGCCTCGTCGATCAGCACATTGTCCACTTCATCGATGATGGCGTAGGCATGGCCGCGTTGGACACGGTCCTCCAGCCTCATCGTCATGTTGTCCCTCAGGTAGTCGAAGCCGAATTCGCTGTTGGTGCCGTACGTGATGTCCGCTGCGTAGGCTTCCTGCCTGCGAACCATGCGCAGGTGGTGCTGGTCTTCATGCGGGGATTCACGCGTGAAGTCGACGATAAAAGCTTTCTTACCGTTCTCGGTGCGGGCCGCCATCTGCAACACCCCGACCTCCAGTCCGAGGGCGGTGTAGATCCCTCCCATCCAGCGTGCATCACGGCGCGCCAGGTAATCGTTGACGGTGATCAGGTGGACACCCTGCCCGACCGGGGTATCTTCGAGCGGGACGAACTCCCAGCGTTCCGGATCATCACCCCACCGCCCCCGGGCAAGTTCGGTCCACGCCGGGTTGAGCGCCAGCGCGTTCAAATACAGCGGGAGGGTCGCCACCAGCGTTTTGCCTTCGCCGGTGCGCATCTCGGCGATCTTGCCCTCGTGCAGGGCGATCCCGCCGATCAGCTGCACATCGTAGTGGCGCTGACCCAGGGTGCGCTTGCTGGCTTCTCGCACCACAGCGAACGCATCCGGCAGGATATCGTCGAGTGTCTCACCCAGCGCCAGTCGCCGGCGGAAGCTCGCAGTCATCGCGAGCAGCTGCTCATCGGCGAAAGATTCGTATTGCGGCTCCAGGGAATTGATGACCTCGACCGTCGCGGAGGTTTTTTCGATCTGGCGTTTGTTGGGGTCACCCCCAAATACGCGCACGATTCTATTAAGCATAGCGAAAAATTCTACCTGTTCTTGATTAATCTTGTCTGGTTTGGCGATTATAGCACGGTTAATTTCCGTTCGAAGGCTTACCAGCCGGGGACATTGTTTCCTTACGATCAGAAAAATTAATATCCTTGTTTGACCCATGCATAGTATTCCTCGAAACTGCTCTTGGCGCCCAGCTGAGGTTCGCCATCGTCCCAGGGATTTCGCTCCCTTGGTCCCGCTCCGGTTTTAAACGATAACCAGTAGCAGAGAATATTGTGATAATCTTGCTTTATTGCAAGCATAGTTTATTGTGTCACTGCGAGGCGGCGCAGCCGTCAAAGCAGTCTCCAAACCAGCCAGGAGATTGCTTCACCGCCTTCGGCGGTTCGCAATGACACATAGCTTTTTAGTTTTCCAACTCCTTGCAACAGAGCATGATAATCTTCTTATGATAGCTATCCAGCTGGACGTCTAGACAATTCAATTTTTGCTTGACTCGGAAAAATGATCGCATTAAAATCAACCCAAGCGATGAGGCTCGCTCGAATCCAACGAACTGCCAGCTTTCTGGCTGATAGCCTCTGTCGGTGACGAAACCACCAGGCAGAGGCTTTTTATATGCTTTGCCTCGAAAGAGAGATTTCTTACTTATGACTTTCCAAAGCATCCTGTTTGGAAATGCGGAAGACTGCAAAATTAATGAGACGATTGAGGCGCCCACCTGTTTTGGTGATCTAAATCTTGATCAGATCATCGATGCCATCACGTCTGGTAAGAAGGAATACAACCTGAAACCCTTTTTTTACACGCCTCTGCGCAACGCCGAGACCATCTACTATCGCCATGAAGTGATGCGGGATATGGAAGACCCAAGACTGATGGGATACATAAAGAACTTTGCCGAAAAAATGATCATCGTGCGCCGCTATTTGGGGCTGGTGGAAAAACTGGATTTCAATCACCACAGGAATGGCTGGTTTCTGGAGGCAGCGCTGGTCTATTGCGAAGCCGTGACGGATCTGGCACGCGACCTGAGCCTGGCGAATTTGAAATCTCGCGGTCTATCCGCGTTCCGCCAGTATGTGACCCGGTACGTCCAATCGCATGGGTTCCATTCGCTTCAGGCAGAGGCGCAAAAGATCAAGGGTATGTTGTCGGGCGTGAAATATTGCGTGGTCATCCAGACCGGTAAGTTCAAGGTCCACAGATACGAGGGGGAGACGGATTACACCGAGGAGGTGGAGAGAACCTTTGAGAAATTCAAACAGGATGCAATGAAAGATTATCGGGCCAGGCTCAGTGAAGGGTCTGGCATGAACCACATTGAAGCGCAGATACTTGATTTTGTCGCCCGGCTGTATCCCGAACAGTTTGCTGCATTGGACCGTTTTTGTGAACAGAATAGCGGTTTTTTGGATGGGACCATCCGGATTTTTGACCGCGAAATTCAGTTTTACATTGCATATCTGGAATTCGCCGCCGCAATAAAACGAAAAGGTCTCACATTTTGTTTCCCGCAAATAAGGGGGGCCAATCGGGAGGTGTACGACTATGATGCATTCGACCTGGCATTAGCGCGGGCGCTGCTCTACAGCGACAAGCCTGTCATCTGCAACGATTTTTATCTGAAAGTGCCAGAGCGGATTATCGTCATCTCTGGTCCTAACCAGGGAGGCAAGACCACTTTCGCCCGCATGTTCGGGCAGCTGCATTATCTCGCCAGTCTGGGCTGTCCTGTTCCTGGCAGGGAGGCGCAGCTGTTCCTGTTCGACCACATTTTTACACATTTCGAGAGAGCAGAAGACATCCGCAACCTGCGCGGCAAGCTGCAGGATGACCTGGTGAGAATCCAGGATATTCTTAACCACGCCACGTCGGATAGCATCCTCATCGCGAACGAAATGTTCACCTCCGCCACCCTGCAAGACGCCGTCTTCCTGAGCAAAGAAATCATGGCCAGGGTGATCGAACTGGATTTGCTGTGCGTTTGGGTGACGTTCATCGATGAATTGTCGTCGTTGAGCGAAAAAACCATCAGCATGGTCAGCACGGTCGACCCCGAAAACCCCGCTCTGCGCACGTTTAAAATCATCAGACAACCCGCTGATGGACTGGCTTACGCCTTATCGATTGCCAAAAAGCACCGACTGACTTACGAGCAGATCAAGGAGCGCCTCCAATCATGAAGGTCTTTTTGATGTACCCCGACCGGGATTTCGAACCCGAGCAGGAACTTCCCTCCAACGTAGAAGCCCTGAGGCAGGACCTGGAATTGAATACGCTGCTCAACGCCATGGCGCAGGGGGACGAGTATTTATTCACAGTTGCGGAACATGCCATTTTTACCAGCCTGGACGCGCCGGAGACGATCCGCTATCGCCAGGAGATTCTCAAGGACTGCCTGCGGCACCCAGACGTTGTCAGGCAAATTTATCGTGTACCCATAAAAGCCATAGAAAATAAAAAGAAGCATTGGATGGGTATTTTGACTAACTATCCGACCGGAATTTTGAGCGGCGCGCGGGAAATGCTGGAAATGTTCGTCGACCTGCTGAGGAACTTGAAGCAAATTGCCAACGAGCATGCCGGAGAATTCGAATCGCCCGGCTTTCGCAGGTTCTTTGCAATGATCCAGCAGGAATTGGACGACGATTATTTTGCCGTCGTTGTTAAACACCTCAAAACGTTGAAATTCCGCAGCGGTGTCTTGATCAGCGGCGAACTGGGAAAGGGGAACGAAGGGACAAATTATATCCTCCGGAAAGCCAACCCAAAAGACCAGAGATGGATAAAGCAGGTGATTGGCCGTAGATCACCAGTCTATTCCTATACTCTCCATCCCCGCGACGACCACGGGGCGCGAGCGCTTGGGGAATTGAGAGACAGGGGTCTTAACCTGGTTGCCAACGCAGTTGCCCAGTCTGCTGACCATATCAACTTTTTTTTCAACACGCTGCGGCTGGAACTGGCTTTCTATATCGGCTGTTTGAATTTGTACGAGCAAATCACCCAACTGGGAGAACCTGTCTCGTTTCCTCGACCTGTGGATGCCAGCGCGCATCGGCTATCGTTCGTTGGCCTTTACGACATCACCCTGGCGTTAACCATGAAGCAGAAGGTGGTGGGCAACGATGTGGACGCCGATAACAAAGACCTTGTGATCGTCACTGGCGCCAACCAGGGAGGAAAATCCACCTTCATGCGCAGCATCGGGCTGGCGCAGCTGATGATGCAGTGCGGAATGTTCGTCCCGGCAGAATCGTTTTCCGCCAATCTGTGCAACCGTCTGTTCACGCACTACAGACGGGAAGAGGACGCGACGATGACGCACGGCAAATTGGATGAAGAGCTAAGCCGGATGAGCGCGATCGTCGATCAAATAACCCCCGGTTCTATGGTTCTGTTCAATGAATCATTTGCCGCGACCAACGAGAGAGAAGGCTCGGAGATCGCCAGGCAGATAACTTGCGCCTTATTGGAAAAGCGTATCAAGGTTTTCTTCGTGACACATTTATACGAATTTGCTCACAATCTATATGAGAGGAGAATGGAAAATGCCCTCTTCTTAAGGGCTGAACGGAAAGACAACGGCGAGCGAACTTTTAAGATGATCGAAGGCGAACCATTACAGACCAGTTTTGGCGCGGATGTTTATTACAATATATTTGGGAAAGCGTTCACTGATTTGACAATGTCCGATTAAGCCTGGACCTTTACATTCTTACGGCGCCTGCGTCTCAGGCGGCCGACAGTGGGGCGAGCATGGTTGACCAGACGCCTGACCACCGGTTCTCGGACCTCTCCTGGCGAAGGCTGGGGGTAGGGCAGTACCGCCTTGAGCATCTCCCGTACGTTGGCCGTGGACAGGGCGGGCAGGACTTCAACTTCCGGTTGGCGGGCTGACTCCGGCCCGCGAGCTGCCTCTTCGAACCAGGCGAGCTTGGTGTGGGCAATGAACCACAATGGCAAGCAGTCAAGGTGATGTGATCCTCCCAACCCAGATACTTAAATGGGTTATTAACCTCAGTTCGGAATAACCGCCGCTTCGACTGCGTGGCGGGCTTCTGCGACGACTCCCTCGCAAGCTCAGGACTTGACTGCGTTCCGCCCAAAGTGCCTTCGGGCGAGCCTCATCGCCAAAAGCGATCATTTCCGGTTCAATACTCAAACAAGGCTGGATGAGTTGACCGCAAATGTCTTGACAGCGAGCCGTTTGCAAATGCAACGTGATAGAGAAACGACTCATAAAATGAGTTTATGCGAGATTATCATCCCACCTTTGACGAAACCCGATGCATCAGGTATGATCTCCTAGCTTACCCTTGGGGTGGCGCGATAGCAGTACCATGCCGGGAAGCGATCATTGGAATTGGCGGAAATACTGTATGAAGAGTCTGTTTAAATTCAATCGAAAAGCAGAGAATGCTCAGTTTATCACCATCGTTTCAGGGCTGCCGCGCTCAGGAACCTCGATGATGATGAAGATGCTGGAAGCCGGCGGGATCCCTCCGATGACCGACCAGATCCGCACTGCGGACGAAGATAATCCCAAGGGGTATTATGAATTCGAGCGGGTCAAGAAAATGCCCGAGGGAGACACGGCGTGGGTCGCCGAAGCCCATGGAAAGGCAGTCAAAGTGATCTCTGCCCTCCTCGAACACCTCCCCCCAGGATACTCCTATAAAGTCATCTTCATGCAGCGGAAGATGGAGGAGGTCCTGGCCTCCCAGAAGCAAATGCTGGTGCGGTCCAACAAGCCTGCGGATAAGGTCAGCGACGAGAAGCTCGCCGAAATGTACATGAAGCACCTGGCGAGGGTGCAGTCCTGGCTGGCAGCCCAGCCGAATTTCTCAGTTCTGTATGTGGACTACAACGCCATGGTATCCGACCCGGCACGACACATTGAGCAGATCTCGCGGTTCCTCGGCGACCAGGTCGACGCCGGGAAGATGGCTGGCGTCATCGATCCGAATCTTTATCGGCAAAGGAAGTGACA
>CAYQDF010000073.1:12171-15638 GCA_964416175.1 uncultured Anaerolineaceae bacterium | reverse complement strand
AGGAGACCAGCGGCGGCAACAGCGCTGGCGGCACGAAGTTCATGGACGGCTTCATGACGCCGGACGGCAAGCGGGGCCCGGGCACGGACTCGCAGGTGAACTACAACACGACCCGCACCTCGCTGGGCAACGAGGACTGGATGACGCGCCCGCCGGTGGGGCCCTTCGCCTGGAGGTGCGCGCCGTACGCCAGCATGGCGGCCGGGTGGTCGTTTGCCGGGTCGGCATGCGCCAGGTTGCCGCCCAGAGTCGCCATATTCCGCACCAGTGGATCGGCGACCACCCGGGCGGTGTCAGCCAGCAGAGGATATTTTTCCTTGACCAGCTGCGAGCGGTCGATCATGGCCTCCCGGGTGAGCGCGCCGATCTTCAACCACCCATCCTCCTCGCGGATGTACTCAAGTCCGGGGAGGCGGTTGAGATCGATCAGAAGGGCCGGCTCGGCCAGCCGGAACCGCATCATCGGGATCAGGCTCTGCCCACCGGCCAGGATCTTGGCTTCGGGGTTCTGCGCCAGGAGAGAGACTGCGTTGGAGAGCGATTCGGGCACCACGTACTCAAAAGAAGGTGGAATCATTTCTTATTCCCTGCCTTTCTAAGATTATTGCCTGTCTGGGATCCAACCTAGGACACCTTGAGGAAGGGGGAAGAATGCCTGGGCTTCACCTCCTTGTCTATTCGGTTTTCAGTCGCGTGGCGCGCAGCAGTGGGGGGTGTTGTTGACTCGTGAATAATTCTAATATATTCGGCTAAATTAGTCCAATTAAACTCGGTGAGATTTTATTAAAGGTTATTTAAAATGGGTTGAGATTGCTCTGTTGCAAGGAGTTGGAAAACTAAAAAGTGATGTGTCATTGCGAACCGCCGAAGGCGGTGAAGCAATCTCCTGGCTGGTTTGGAGACTGCTTCGACGGCTGCGCCGCCTCGCAGCGACACAAGGGAGCTCCTCACCTTGCCAGCAGGACCGGCACCCGCGTCTGGCGCAAGATCTGATTTACTGTGCTGTCTGCATACAATGCGCGGATTGGACTCAAGCCATAGCTCCCCATGAGGATAAAATCGCAGGCCTGCGCCTCGGCAGTTTCCAGGATGGTCTCGGTCGGCGCGCCCGCCTCGGCGACGTATTCGGCCTCGATCTCATGATCATCCAGGTAGATCTTTGCTTTCATCAGGGTCTCCGGCGGCGTCTTCTTGCCCTCGTCGAACACGGTCATCACGACCAGGGGAGTCCGCCACCGGGCTGCGAAGTACGCGGCCAGGTAAAGCGCCTCGTCAGCCTTGGGGCTGCCGTTGTAGGCCAGCAAAATGCGTTGCAGCAGGGAGCCCGTCCTGGGTGTCAACAGGATCGGGCGCGGAGATCGCTGAAGTAAATCGTACAACCCGGAAGCGAGCTTCGCCAGCGGACCTGGTCCGGGGGGGTAGTTCTGGTTGAGCACGACCAGGTCGGTGAACCGCATGCGGTCGAGGATCTGTTCGGCGACTTCGCCCTCCCCGAGGATGAAGTGCCCGTTCATCCCGCGGTCGGCACAGCGTTGCAAGAACTCGGCCTCCACCGCAGCGACCGAATCCGCTGCGCTACCCTCCGCGGGGTTGGCGATGTGCAGGCCGTGCACCTGCCCCGATTCGCGTTCGGCGATCTGCAGCGCCAGATCCAGCCCATACCAGCTCTCCGGTTGGCCGCTGATCGGCACCAGTATATCGGCAAATAAAGTCTCCGCCTGATTCAGGGTTTCTTTTCCGCGCCGCCATTCGCCGGGCGGCGGCCCACCCAACAGGGTCTCGGGCGCGACCGCATCGATGATGAGCTCGCCCAACCGAGAGAACACGCCTTTCTCCCGCGAGGCAACTTGACGGGCAAAGTCGAGCACAGCCTTGTCCGACCTCACCTCCCATCCCCAGGCCGCTTCGAGCTCCCCCCGGTGTTTACTCAGCCAGAGATAGAGGTCTGCCTCCGTGCGCTCCGGAAAATATCTCATTATCCCCTGCTCTCGGATGACCCTGATCACCGGGAGATAGACATTGTCGAACCAGTCCGTGACTGCCTCCTCGAAGGGGATTTCACGTCCTTGCTGGATTCCCATGTAATACCGGTGAACGTTGATGTGTTCCAGCAGATCGGGATACCTGCCGGGCGCGGTCACCGTCAGGTCGGCATCCGGGCGCAGCTTATCCAGGCGCGTCTGCTCAAGAAAACGGACGTACTCAGCCTTGATGATCAGGTCATCCAGGTTCATGTCCGGCGTGACGGGCACGCGGGTCTGGATTTCCGTGACGTATGCCGAGATGTGCGTGGCGCCGAGCTGCCGGGCGACGGACACGCGGTGGTTGCCGTCTTCAACGAAGTACACCTCGCCGATTTTATACACCTCGATCGGCGGCAGCCCGACCTGCGAATCCGCTGCCGCCTTGACCCGCGCCCAGCGGTCCTGGCCGGCATCGTGGCGGGGGAGAAAACCGCGCGTGAAGTCCGTATAGCGTCCTACACTCCCCACGATAGCGTCCAGGGGGATCTCCTTCAACCCTTTGGAGAAGCTCCCGTACGCACGGAGCTGCCGGCGCACTTCGTCGTAGGAAAGCAGGTCGATCGGTTCGCCGGTGAAGCGCGCCAGGATCTCCTTCATCACGGCCTGGGAGCGGGCGCGCCGGAAGTCGCTCAAGGCGGCGCTGTACGCTATGGGATCGGGATCGGGACTCATGCGGTGCACCTGTCGGGGCGATGCCAATCACGAAGGTCACGGAAAATCCGATCACTCTGAGCGCCGGAGTGATCGAGGCGATCACGGCTCATCCGGTAAATTCCCTTACCTCTGGCCCCACCCAACCTTCGGCATCCATCCCCGTTTTCCGGCGGTAATCCGGGAGGCTCTCCGTAGGCCGGGCGGGGCGGGACTTTACTTTTTTCCACTCGCCTTCTTAAACACCTTAGGGCAGTTCGAAAGCGCCCACATCCTGGGCGTCCTCGCAGGGATTGTTGGGCTCCTCTTCCGATCCCTGGCTGAAAGCAGTGACAGCAGGACCGAGGAAGACCGCCAGCATAACCGGCAGGGCGATACGGATGAACGTTTTCATGTTTCACACACCTTTGTTTCTGACAGGGGCTTGAGCGGAAAGGAGAGCAGCCCTCGCCCGTTGAGAGATTCTAAAGAGGTTGGGGCGATTTGTGAATCGCCCCAACCTCTGCTCCACTGGTGACCCCAGAAGGACTCGAACCTTCAACCTAACGCTTAAGAGGCGCTTGCTCTGCCAGTTGAGCTATGGGGCCGGTCTGGCTTGAAAATTATACCGCAAG
Organism: uncultured Anaerolineaceae bacterium; assembly: GCA_964416175.1. Taxonomy (GTDB): domain Bacteria; phylum Chloroflexota; class Anaerolineae; order Anaerolineales; family UBA4823; genus CAYQDF01. Next base: position 12,349 of record CAYQDF010000073.1, on the reverse strand, counting down.
ATGGTCTGCAGATTTCGCAGATCAGGCCGAATACACCGGTCCACCGGTACGCGGAACCCCCGGGGTTATGATGACCTTTTACTATTGTAAGCAAAGCTGGAGGCGGCGATCCGGGCTGGAGGACTGGTGTTATACTTGCCCTTTAGCATCAGCCCTGTCCCGCACACTGAGCCTCGCA
>CAYQDF010000073.1:0-12071 GCA_964416175.1 uncultured Anaerolineaceae bacterium | reverse complement strand
TGAGCCTCGCACACTGAGCCTGTCGAAGTGTTCGCTGGCCCTCCGACCAGGCTCAGCCCAGGGCTCAGGGCCGGCCTCTTCGACAGATGATATTCTTGATAACCGCTTAATCCGTGGAATACTCATGCCAGCCAGGCTCAACAACGCCATTACCGACATCCCCGGCATCCGGGTCGGACACGCCCAGGACCTGGAAGCCCTGACCGGCTGCACCGTCGTCCTCTGTGAAAAAGGGGCTGTAGGAGGAGTCGACCAGCGCGGCGGGGCGCCTGGCACGCGCGAGACCGACGCCCTTCACCCCCTGCACCTGGTCAACGTCGTGCACGCAGTGGTGCTCTCAGGCGGCTCGGCCTTCGGCCTGGATTCCGCCTCGGGCGTGGTGCGCTACCTGGAAGAGCGCGGCGTGGGCTTCGCCGTGCGCGCGGTGCGCGTCCCCATCGTGCCGGCTGCCATCCTCTTCGACCTGGGGATAGGCCGAGCAGATGTGCGCCCTGGCCCAGACATGGGCTACCGCGCCTGCCTGGACGCCTCCGAGGACCCCCCGGCGGAAGGCAACGTCGGCGTGGGAACCGGCGCGACGGTGGGCAAGATCTTCGGCATGGCCGGGGCGATGAAGGCAGGGGTGGGCACAGCCAGCCTCGAGATCGGGCGCGGCGTGATCGTTGGCGCCATCGCCGCGGTCAACGTTTTCGGCGACGTGGTAGACCCGAATACCGGGAGGATCATCGCGGGAGCCCGCTGCATCGAAAAAGGACCCCTCAAGATTGGTGTGGGTCCATATTTCGCCGACACGCAGCACGTCATGAGGACGCTTGTCGGGCGCACGGTGCTGGGCTTCGCCGCCCGGGAGAACACCGTGATTGGCGTGGTAGCCACGAACGCCCGCCTGGACAAGGAGCAGGTGAACAAAGTCGCCCAGATGGCCCAGGACGGACTGGCGCGCACCATCCGCCCGGCCCACACGATGCTGGATGGAGACACGATCTTTGCCCTGGCGACCGGAGAGAAGAAGGCAGACGTCAACATCGTCGGCGCATTCGCGGCAGAGGTCGTTGCACAGGCGATCCTGCGCGCCGCCCTCAAAGCAGAACCCCTCGCCGGCCTGCCGTCTGCGGCGTCGCGCGAACATGACTCCGGAACGGAGTCCTCGAGAGGTCTTTGATAAACCAGGTAGTCCCAGAGGTGGACCAGTGAGCCAGGAGACCATCCTGATCGTCGAAGACAACCCGGTCCTGCGCGAAGGCCTGCAGGAGATGCTTGAGCTGGAGGGCTTCAGCATTCAATCCGCAGCTAACGGGCGGGAAGGCCTGGAGAGGATGGCGGAACGCAGCCCCGACCTGATCCTTTCCGACATCGCCATGCCGGAGATCGACGGCTTTCAATTCTTCAAGGCAGTGCGGGAACGGCCAGAATGGGTGACCATCCCCTTTGTTTTCCTCACCGCCCGCGGAGAGAAGGAAGACGTCCTGCTCGGGAAAGACCTGGGCGCCGAAGACTATCTGGTCAAACCCGTCACGCGCGAGGACCTGATCACCGTGGTCAATTCCCGCCTGGAGCGCTCTCACCAGCTGCGGGTAGTCCAGCTCCAGCGTGCCTACGAAGCCAGTCTGACCGTATTGGCGAATGCCATCGAAGTCCGCGACCAGTACACCCGCGGGCATGTCGAACGCGTCATGGCCTATGCTTTTGCCATCGCCGAAGCCCTTGCGCCAGGCACGCAGGATCCAGCCGCTGCCGGGGAAGGATCCCGCTCACCAGGGGGCGATAGGCTTGACCCGGACCAGCTCCGCTTCGGAGCCATGCTGCACGATATCGGCAAGCTGCACATCCGGGAGACCACGCTGTGCAAAAAAGAGCCCTTGAGCGAGGAGGAATGGAAGGAGATCAAAGCCCACCCGCTGACCGGCTCCGAGATGATCCGCGACATACACTACCTGGCCTCGGCAATTCCGGTTATCCGATGCCACCACGAGCGGTGGGATGGCAACGGATATCCACGCGGGCTGGCGGGGGAGGAGATCCCGCTGGCCGCGCGCATCGTCGCCCTGGCCGACGGGTTCGACGCCATGACGACGGACCGGCCCTACTCACCCGCGCGCTCCCTTGAACAGGCGTACCAGGATATCCTCCAATGCTCGGGGAGCCGCTACGACCCGCGGGTGGTCGAAGCTTTCTGCAAAGCCTGGGAAGCCGGACGGATTCGGGAGATCAGCGAGGAACTCCGGCCAGATTGACGGGGGAATCGGGCATTCTTGCCTCTGGAAAACTTTCGTGAATCGAGATATGATTCACGCACATTCCTGATAAACTATTGACACTGCAAGTTAAATATGCTACTCTCGCGGAAGCAGTAATTCGTCCAACTTCATCCCAAGAACCATTAACCGGTCCTTTCGATGGGCAGGCTGAAGACGGTTGCGTTCTTATGCGCATCAGGAGCGTTGCAGCACAAAATCTCGGCAGGGGGATTGCAGCGAGCTTACACATTAATTCCCAGTTCGAACGTGCCTGCGTGGCAGCGGATCCTCCCGGTTAACCGGGACTGCTGGCGCGCAGGTGATCCCACCCAAGAAAGGAGGTAGCCAGAAGGAAAATCCTGTATCGTGCCTGAACAAGCTCTGCCTGTAAATAAACTTTTCTCTCAAGGAGGAGAAAATGCACAAGAAAGGTTTGTTCGTCATCGTAGTATTGACCGTGCTCAGTGTGATCCTGGCCGCCTGCGCGCCGCAACCCACGGAAGCCCCGGTGCAGACCGTCGTGGTCACCGTGCCGGTTGAAGTGGCTGGGGAAGTGCAGGTCACCACGATCGTAGAGACGGTCGTCGTTACTCCGGAGCCTACGCCGGAGGAAAGGAAACTCGAAATCTTCCACTGGTGGACTGCTCCGGGCGAGCGCGAAGCGGCGGACGCTGAATTCGCTGCATTGGCTGCAGCCTTCCCCGACATCGAGGTCGTCGAGAACCCTGTCGCTGGCGGCGGTGGTGTCTCCCACCGGGTCGTACTCCAGGGCCGGATTGCAGCTGGCCTTCCGCCTGACACCTTCCAGACGCTGGGCGGAGCCGAACTCAAGCAGTACGTCGATGGCGGCGTGCTCCAACCTCTGGACGACCTGTACGCCGAGCTCGGGTACGCGGATGTCATCCCCGGGCCGCTTCTTAAGGCGGTTTCCGTCGATGGGCACCCATACGTCGTTCCGCTGAACATGCACATCCAAAACATCCTGTACTACAACCTGCCGCTGTTCGAAGAGCTCGAGCTCTCCGCGCCGCTGACCTTCGAGGACCTGATCGCAGCCTGCGAGACGATCGAAGCTGCCAAGCCCGACATGGTCTGCCTGGGCCTCGGCTCATCGGAAAAGTGGGGCGATGCATTCGTGTTCGACAGCATCTACCTGCAGGAGGCTGGAGCTGAGGCGTATGTGGCGCTCCACAAAGGCGAGATCGATGTAACCACCGATGCGGCTTACCGGACAGCCCTGGAAAAGTTTGCCATGCTGAACGACCACATCAACGTCGATCACTCCGCCCTTACCTGGGACCAGGCGGTTGGGCTGGTTGGTTCAGGCAAGGCGGCGATGACCCTGATGGGCACCTGGGCGATTGGCGCCTTCACGAAAGGCTCCGGTTGGGAACCGGGCGTGGACTTCGGCGCGGTGACCTTCCCCCAGACCGAAGACGGCCGCTACCTGCTCTTCCACCCTGATGCATACGGCATCACCGTCGGCGCTCCGCACCCCTCGGCGACCATGGACTGGCTGAGGGTGGTCGCGTCGCCGGAACTGCAGATCCCCACCGACGTCACCCAAGGCGGTCTCTTCGCCCGCATCGACATCCCCGCGACGGAGTTCCCCGATCCGATCCGCCAGGAGCTGCAGACCTACGTCAGCGAGAATCCCGATAAGCTGATCCTGGACCAGCACGGCAGCATCCTGCCCGGCACGGCCCAGCCGGTCTATTGGGATATCCTTTCCGCGTACCTGGTCCAGCCGGACGTGGATGCGACGATCGCGGCTGTGGACGCCATGATGGATACCTACTCGGTCGCCGAAGCGTCCGCCTGGTACCAATGGCCGTAGTCTTCATCAACAGACTTTGCTGATCGATGAATCTCATAGAAGGCTGACATCCGCCAGATGAAATTCATCCGATCCGAGTCCGCTTAACCTCAGGTAGGGATGCTTTGACTGGCATCCCTACCTGATTTGTTTTTTACCCATTGGGCGGTGTTTTGAGCGCCAGCGACTGGAATACCCGCCGAAGCTGGCTGGAGGCGAGGTTCATACCGTGGCAAGTATCATCGCGCGCAGGGAAAATAGAAGCCGCAGAGAACGGATGACTTTAGCAGACATCCTGGTTTTTCAGGTGCCGCTCATCTTCTTCGTGGTGCTCCTGTTCGGCACCCTGCTATGGACTTTATACGTTTCGTTTACCGACTGGAGGACGGTGGCGCCGAACTACGAGTTTACAGGGTTGAAATGGTACCTGCACCTGGTCACCCAACCACGCTTCAAGGTCGATATCCTCAACAATCTCAAGTGGTTGATCATTGGGGTGGTGCCGACGGTGGTGATTGCCATCCTGCTGGCTTATCTCCTGGAGCTCTCCCCCATCCGCGGCGTCGAATCTTATGTCCGCACCCTCATCCTCTACCCGGTGGCGATGTCCTTCATCGTGACCGGGACGGTGTGGTCGTGGATGTACCGCCCCGGCCAGGGGGTGTTCGACACGATCCTGAGATTGTTCGGGATCGAATCGCCATTCATGTACACGACGAATCCCGAGACTGCCACGTACTGGTTGATCCTGATATTTATCTGGCAATACCTGGGATTCGCCGTGATCATCATCCAGTCTTCGTTCAGAACTTCAGAGCTGCAGGAGATGATCGAGGCCGCGACCGTCGATGGGGCTTCAAAGCTCAGGATACTGATCTCCGTGATCGTCCCCAATATCCGGTCTGGCATCCTCGTCCTCGTCTCCCTGCTGTTGATCTCGACCCTGAAAGTATTCGACATTGTTTACATCGTCACCTTTGGCGGGCCGGGGATCTCCACGGACGTGCTCGCGCTGAACATGTGGATCACATTCTTCCAACAGCACCTGGTTTCCGCCGGCGCCGGGCTGGGGATCATCATCTTTCTCATGGCTTTTATCATTGTCATTCCCTACACCATTTATGCCCTCAGGAAGTGGTTTGAATGAAAACGAAGAACAAAACCCTGAAAATCACCGTGGTCCTGGTCCTGATCGGGCTCTCCGTCGCTTACCTGCTGCCGATTTACGTGATGGTCATCACCTCGTTCAAATCAATCGAAGAGATCAACCGGGGGAACTACCTCACACCCACTTTGAACCCGCAGTTCGCCAATTACGCCGAGGTGCTCTTCGGCAGCATCCGCTTCCGGAGCAATATGATCCCGCGCCTGGGCAACTCCGCGATCATCTCGGTCGCCTCGACTGCCTTATCGGTGTTTATCGGTGGGCTGGGGGGTTACTATCTGAGCCGGACGCGCACGAGATTCTCCAGGGTCTTGTTCGTCCTGGTCGGCATCGCTTTGTACCTCCCGTACCAGGCTGTGATCATCCCATTGGTGATCCTCATGGCGAGGACGGGGCTGGCTCTGACTCACTGGGGGATGATCTTGAGCTATCTGATCCTCAACATCCCCCTGGCCTCCGTGCTGATGGGCACCTTCTTCCTCTCCGTCCCTCGTGAGCTGGAGGAGGCGGCCATGATGGACGGCGCGTCCAGGATCCAGACATTCTTCCAGGTGATCACGCCGATCTCCTTCCCCGCCTACGCCTCCGTGGCGATCATCATCTTCACCGCGGTGTGGAACGAATTCTTCCTGGCGCTGACACTTTCCAGCCCGCGCACCCAGACGGTCCAGGTGGTCATGGCAGAGGCCAAAGGCACCACGATCGTGCTCTACAATTTGCAGATGGCCGCCGCCCTGATCACTGTGGCTATCCCACTGATCTTCTTCCTGTTCCTCGGGCGCTACTTCATCCGCGGCATCCTGGCCGGGGCTCTCAAGGGTTGAACGTATAAAGGATCGAACGTTCAAAGGTTTGGATGTTATTTACCGGTTCTCGCCTTCTCGCAGCACGGCCATGTCGCGCACCTCGACCTTGCGATAGACTTCCTCAGGTGGGCGGATTTTTCCTTTCACGCTCAGCAATTCATCCAGGCTGATGCCGAACAGGCGCTCGTTTTCCATTAAGTAAGGTTCGATCAAATTCCAGTCTTCCTGGCTGACTTCAGCGAACGCTCCACCGTTCAGCTGGTCGAGCGACACGCAGCGGCGCGGGTCGCGCAGGTAGATCGCTCCGCCGGAAGCCAGTGAGAACAGGTTGCCGCCCGGGTAGGGAGTCTCCAGCTCCACGAGCCTGCCAGAGTCATCGAAAGTAACGCCGTTCAAGATGACGAATCCACCGCCGTTGTGCGGGTCGCCGGCCATGAAGGATTCTGCCAGGTAGTCCAGGCAGGTGCCGTTGATCACCGCCCGGGGGCTCCCAACGGCGTTGATCAACGGCCGCCCGGCGGCTGAGCCCAACACGTAGATCTCACCGCCCTTGGCCCCGTAAAGGAAGGTCTGCCCGACATCGCCGTAGACCACGAGCTTGCCGGATTTCATGATCTGGCCGAGCTGGTCCTGGCCGTCGCCGTGCAGGTGGACCTCGGCGCCGTCCAGACCGGAGGCGGCGTAGTCGCCAACGTCTCCATAGAGGTCGATCCGCACGCCGTGCGAATCCGGTCCCAGGCCGCAGGCGGCAAAGCGGCCCCCGCGCCAGTTGTAGACGATCAGGTGTTTCCAGCCCCGCCTGAGGGCCGAGACTATCCAGCTGGCAGCGCTCTCCTCGCCCTCCGCCGGGAAACCGAGGGCGTCGATGACCAGCTTCGATTCCTCGCCGGGCTCAGACAGTTCGTGGCGGGACCCCCAATCCAGCCGCCGGCCGTAGTCGGGCTGGACCTTTTGCAGGACGCCTTCGATCCCCCGGTCTACCAGGGATAATACCGAGGCGCGCTTCTTTTCGCCGGGGTCGAAACGCCTGTCGCGCACCCCAGTCAGGATCTGCAGAGCAAATTCCCATTCAGCTGCGCCGGCCGTCGCGAAGCTCCGCAGCCAGTCGAGCGCCCACACGAATTCGTCCCACCCGATCGGGCTTAGCGTGGCAGCCAGCCAGGGCCAGAAAGAAGCAGCTCCGCCGTTGTCGAAGGCGCGAAGCGCATGGATCTCCCAGGCGTCACGAAAATCCTGACTGGCACGCGCTGAATCGACCTGCCTGGGGAAAACGTGCTTTTTCCCAGGCGGCAGCCGGACCGGGACCCCAAATTTGTTTTCGCATTCCAAATTCCCTGAAGCTGGCCGGTATGCGAATCGAAAGGCACCGCCGTCGGTGTGGGATCCGCCGCGCGCGACCCAATATTTATCCGCTATTGGCTGGAACCGCTCGTCTTCCGCCGCCAACGAGCGCAGGCAGGCGTTGATCGCCTGGCGCTCGGAGGCAATTAAACCTATCTGAACGTTGGAATGTTGGAACGTTGGAAGGTTGGAACGTTCTGAGATTTCGATTTTTTGACGTTCCAATGGGTGGATGTTCTCGTAGAGCGCAAATACTTGAGGCCTCAGCATGCTGGTGTCAGTGATCCCTAACAGCTCGTAGCGGTCCTCGCCCGGGCTGGCGTCGTCGATCAGCGAACGCGCCAGGATGAAGAACCAGGGCCCATCCGGAGAGCCGTGAAGGTGCGTCCGCTGCACCGCTTCGTAGAGCTCGCGCTTCTCGGGAGGCAGCATATCGAAGTCATGTTCGGTGGTGGGAGCCATGGCTTCCAGGGTGATCTCCAGGGGGTAGCCATACACCCGGTCCCAGAGGTCGAAGAGCTGCACGCTCACCTCGGTGTCTGTGAGGAAGAGCTGCCCGATGTTGCGCTGGCGCAGGTATTCGCAAACCGCGTGGTAATTGGCGAAGTCGCCGTTGTGGACCAGGGCTTCGTTCAGCCCGATGAAGGGATGCGCGCCGCCAGGGTGCCAGACGCGCCCCTTGGTCGGGTAACGCTGGTGAGCGATCCAGACGTGGGCGAGCTGGTCTTCGAGCCGGTAATATTCCACGACCTGCTCGGCGTAGCCCACGATCTTGAGCACCGAGAGGTCGCGCCCGTGGCTGAGGACGAAGGCGCGCTTCTCGCCCAGGCCGGTCCCTTGCGGGGAGCCTGGGTTCTCGTCAGACAGCGGCATGGGGCGGGCGTAGAACCGTGTGTTCAACCGGTACGAGTTCTGGTACACGAACTCGTCTTCGATCTGGCGGGGAGGCAGGTCCTCCAGATTGTTCTGCGCCGCAAATTCCATCAAGACTGAAGGCTTCACCCTCACGAAATAGCGCCAGACGTCCGGCGGACGCACTTCCAACCCGCCTACCTCCCGATAGTCGTCCAGGTGCGGCAGCAGGTACGCCTGGCTCAGGTCGAAGAACGGTTCGATGAACTCGCGTTCAACTTCCGGGCGCGCGTGAGGATCGAGGTAAGCGATCTGCAAGAGTGTGTGGCTGCGCAGGGTGGCCGCGTCCACTCCGGCCTGCGCCGGCGAAAGGCCGGCCATGGCGATCCCGCCCCCCTTCCCGTTCCCCCGGTTGTGCATCTGGGCAGAAGCGGCCAGCACGTGCTTCCCGGCGATGGGGATGCTGGCGGCGAAACCCAGGACGCCGCAACCGCCCTCGGCGGCCTCCGCGGAGCGCCGACCGGTTAAGCCAGTTGCGGGCAGTCCTGCTCTGGATTGAATGATGCGGTCGGGGAGATTTTCAGCGCCCATGCTTTACCTCATGATATTATCTCGACTAAATGCCACTAATCATCTCCACAAGACAGCGCAGGCTCTTCAACTGCTTTCTTGCGGGAGGTCGCCGGCTGGGTCAGCGTGATCACGGCCACCGAGCCGACGATGATCGCCGCGGCGACCAGGACCCGGAGGGTGATCGGCTCGGCAGCCAGCCAGTTGCCCACCAGGATCGCGACCAGGGGATTGACGTAAGCGTACGTCGAGACCAGCGTGGTAGGGGCGACGCGCAGCAGCCAGGTGTAGGCCGCGAAACCGACCCAGGAACCGAAGACGATCAGGTACACCAGCCCCCACCAGGAACGCGGCGCGATCGCTGCGATGTCCAGGCGGCCCCACTCTCCCGTCAGGGTCCCGAGCAGGGTCAGCCCCAACCCGCCCATCAGCATCTCCATGCCCGTCCCCAGGAGAGGCGAGGCGGGCAGCTGTGCGCTGCGGTTATAGAGTGAGCCGACCGCCCAGGAGAAGGCGGCGAGGGTCAGCGCACCGGCTCCCAGCAGGTCCACACTCCCTTCAATGCCGATCAGCTGGGCTGGCCCGACCAGGATGGCGATCCCGGCGAACCCCAGCACCACGCCGAGGATGGCCCATCCACCGGGGCGTCGGCCTCCCGCGCGAAGCGAATCGAGCAGGACCATCCACAGCGGCGCCGATCCGACCAGTAGGGCGGCGATGCCGGAGGGGACCCGCTGCTCGGCCCACACCACGCTACCGTTGCCCCCGACGAGCAGGAAAAATCCGACGATAGCCGCCGAGCGCCATTCAAGCCGGACCGGCGGTGGATCGCCGTGCAGCCGCCGGAACGCATACAGCACACTCCCGGCGACCAGGAAGCGGACGCCTGCCATCAGGAACGGCGGCATGGTCTCTACCGCGAAGCGGATCGCCAGGTAAGTGGACCCCCACACGATGTAGACCGCCATCATGGCGGCCCAGATAGCCGCGCTGGAGGGGGAAGATCCTCGATCTGCGGTATTGTTTAATGTGTCGACATGTCTCATAACAATATACCTTTTCACAGAGTCAACGAACCTGGAGCGCGGCCGCCTCCCATCCCAAAAGCGCCTTCTTGCGTTGGGAACCCCAGCGGTACTCCCCGATCTCACCCGACCTTCGGATGACCCGGTGGCAGGGGATGATCACGGGGAGCGGGTTGCGGCCGACGGCGTTTCCCACGGCGCGGGCGGCGCCCGGCAGCCCAATCGCCACAGCGATATCTTCATAAGATACAACCGTCCCGGCTGGAATGTTCAGGAGAGCTTCCCAGACTTTGAGCTGGAAGTTCGTCCCGCTGAGATGGAGCCGAACCGGCGAGGACTCGCCGAGCGTGAACCGGCTGAAAATGGCAGCAGCTGCGCCTCCAGTCGAAGTCGGGTCTTCTTTGAAGCTGGCCTCAGGCCAGGACGATCTCAGAAACCTCAGCGTTCCCTGGTGGTCGCCGTCTCTCACGAATGCCAGGCTGCAGACGCCACGATCGGTCATCGCCAGCAGGCACTCCCCGAAAGGCGTGGGATGAAAGCCATAACGGATCGTAAGGCCCCGGCCGCGCTGTTTATACTCACCAGGAGTGACCGCCTCCCAGGTCACGAAAAGGTCGTGCAGTCTTCCCGGTCCGGAGAGGCCGCTGGCGAGCGAGGCGTACAGTAGATCGCGAGACTCCTCCAGCAGCTGCTTGGCCCATTCCTTGGTCAGGTACTGCATGAACCGCTTAGGGCTGATCCCCACCCAGCGGGTAAACAAGCGCTGGAAGTGGAATTCGCTGAGGTTGGCGCTCGCCGCCAGTTCCTTCAACCCGGGCTGTTCGGTGAAATGCTGCTCCAGGTATAAGATAGCCTTTTCGACGCGCCGGTAGTCATTGCAAGCTCCTGCGAAGTCGATATTTAGATTCTGCATGCTGAGACCTCCGTTCCATATTTGCGGGAAATGATCGCCCTCATTATAGGAAGTCCAGCCGAAAAAGCCACCCGGATCTTGCGCATTTGCCGCCGCGTGAGATGCAGAAGACGTGGTCGCTCAACCCTCTGTGGGGGGTCCACCTTGCAGAAGCGCTGTGGCATTGGTTTTTTACTCCAGATACACCAGCAGATCGCTCCTGCCGCGCAGCCCGGCGATCGACCGCATGCCGAGGACCTCCAGGATGCCGGCCAGCTGCCAGGTCCAGGAGGTGTACAGATTGACAATCTGCTGGAAGCCAACTTCGGCGTCGATCTTTTTGGCGTGCTCAGGGTCGGTCGTCGTGATGCCGAATGGGCACCCCAAGCCCTTCTCGCATTGGGCGATCCGGATGCAGCCCAAAGCCACCAGCTCCGCCGTCCCGAGGATGGCGCCGTCCGCCCCCAGCGCGATCGCCTTCGCGACATCCCATGCGCTACGCAGCCCGCCGGAAGCCATCAGCGTCACCTCGTCCCGGATGCCTTCATCCACCAGGAAGCGGTGCACCTTCGGCAGGGCGTACTCGATCGGCATGGCAATGTTCTTCTTGGCGATCTCCGGCGCCGCGCCGGTGCCGCCGTACGCGCCGTCCAGGTGGATGATATGGGCCCCGGCGTAATAGGACCCGACAGCGACCATATCCACGTCGGTGGGGGTCGAGACCTTCACGCTGATCAAGGCGCGCGGGTTGACCTGCTTGAGCCAGTCGACGTGTTTCTTGTGGTCCTCCACCGAGTACACGCTGTGAAAAGGGAAGGGGGAGAACAGCGAGGTCCCTTGGACCGCCTCGCGCAGGCGGGCGACCGAGTCGGTGTTCTTGTTGCCCAGCAGGTGCCCTCCCAGGCCGGGCTTCGCGCCCTGGGCGTACTTGATCTCGACCACCCGGGCGCGCTGGATAGTCGCTTCGCTGACGCCGAACAGACCGGTGGCGACCTGGGTGATGATGTGGTCGGCGTAGGGGATCAGCTCTTCGGGGTAGCCGCCCTCGCCGGTGGAGGTGAACGTGCCCAGCTTCTGCGCGGCGCGGGCGCGGGCCAGCATTACCGGCAGGCCGACGCTGCCATACGACATCCCGGCGCCGTACCAGGGGAGCGGCAGGTCAATCTCCGGCCGGGAGGGGTCGCGGCGGTTGAGGGGCAGGCGCAGATCGAAACCTTCCGGGTCGGCTACGGGCAGCTGGCGCGGGTCGAGGTCGAGCTCGAAGGCAAACGCCAGGCGGTCGAACCCGCCGTCGGACGCGCCGATGCGGTGCTCCAGGTCGCTGGTCGGCGGTCGGACGGTGCGGGCCTGCTCCTGGGAGGCCAGGA